>JAPOTE010000017.1:0-28484 GCA_026709335.1 Bacteroidota bacterium
TATTCGCGCCATATAGATCAATAAATGCGGGAGAGTAAATCAGGAAATAATGAAAGGGGCACACGGTATTTGCCGTGTGCCCCTTTCATTTACTATAAAACTAAAAACGACCTTTTAATCAACAATTTTTATGGGAGCTACCCAATTACGGTTGTAGCTTGGTGTGTGTTAAAATAGTCATTCAAAACGGATGCCAAAGTAATACGGACCTGATCTGTCTCAGCCTCTGTGGCAGTGCGAGCCAATAAATCCTGTGCCCTATTACCGCCAATAGTCTGGAGCAACGCCAATGCGAGTTGACGATTACGGTGTGACTCAGATTCTTGATAGATTTTGCGCAATAATGAACTCTGATCAGCAAGATTTATCTTATCTCGGTAAAGTGTCACAATTACGATTGCATTCTTGAGTGTCTGCTCACGAACGGACTGATATTCAGAGTCCAATGACATTTCAATTTGCGCAACGGCAAGATTCCAACGGAACTCCTCGTTATCAAGAGTAGATGCAACATCCTGTGCGAATACGGGTACGGACAATAGTGCGGCGAGGCAAAAAGAAAAAAGGGTTTTCATGGTTTTGATGGATTTTAAATTGATGAATGAAAGTGAACAATAAGTCATGACTCTAAAGCACACTACGGAAGCGCTTCCTGTTAGTTACACTCTCCCCGAAATTTTTGAATAATTCCCATGCTCCCTTATGACACGGACGAAGCTCTGCATTTTCTCAGAGCATCCGATCAGCAAATGGCTCACTTGATTGATCGGGTTGGAGCTTTCGAATTAGCACTGACCAGTGATTGGAGCCCTTTTCAGGCACTGGTGAACTCCATAATTTTCCAGCAAATTTCAAAGCAGGCCGGCCAGGCCATCCAATCCCGTCTGTTCAATTATTTTAATGGAGCTCCCGAACCGGATGCTATTCTGGAAACTCTACCAGGAACTCTCAGAACGATTGGATTCTCTCAGTCAAAGGAGAATACGATACGTAGCTTGGCTGCGAGTGCAAAAGATGGTACACTCCCTGATCGAGCACTCATAAAGACCTTAAGCGACCAATCCATCATTGAATCTCTGTCCACGCATCGTGGGATTGGAATCTGGACTGCCCAAATGGTTCTCATTTTCAATCTCGGGCGACCAGATGTATGGCCGATCACTGACCTAGGAATACGGCGTGGATACAAGATTGTCTACGGCTTGGAGGAGCTTCCTAAACCGTCAGAGCTTAAAAATTTGGGAGATCACTGGAAGCCATTTCGAAGTGTTGCCAGTTGGTATCTCTGGCGGGCAAATGATCTTTGACTTACCATGACACAGTGGACATCAACTGCGCTGAACAGCTTCGCTTAGATCCGATAGTAATCCCAGAAATCAGGGATTTCAGCTTCAACGTCCACCATACATTTCTTTACAGGATGCTGAAAATGAAGGCGCTGGCAGTGCAATGCAATCCGACCGGGTTCATTGAATAGGAAGTGAGCACCATAGCGGGTATCTCCCAATACCGGAAACCCCCGATTACTGAACTGGCATCTGATTTGGTGAGCTCGACCTGTTATCAATTCTATGGACACCAATGTGAACCTCTCGTTGTACTTTACTGAGTTCCATTTCAAACTCGCATACTTCCCTATTTTACTGGTTCCCGTCACACGTGCCCGATCCGCTCCTTTGAGTAAATAATCTTCCATTGTTCCGCTACCCCGGAGTTGGCCTTCCACCAGAGCAACATATTTCTTTTTGATGCTTCGTTCACGGAATTTCTTGGACAGGCGTCGAGCTGCCTTGGAAGTCCTTGCAAGTACCATTGCCCCTGATGTGGGGCGATCCAAGCGATGAACCAGACCGATAAATACATTCCCCGGCTTATTGTATTTCTCCTTGATATATTCTTTCGCAAGAGCCAGAATATCAGGATCTCCCGTGCTATCGGCTTGAGAGAGCAATCCTGCAGGTTTATTGAGTGCCAACAAGTGATTATCCTCAAAAAGCCACATGGATGAAATTTGATTTACAATAGAGCTATCGGCGTTCTGTCAGACCAAAACCAATAAATCCCCCGGCTGATCAATTCTACGCGTAAAATTGATTCGTACTGGAGCTCTTGTGAGGTTCACAGTAGCTTCATGAATCCATTGCTCATTCATGTACACATGAGCTCCCCCAAGGTGCAAACTCACATTTTGTCCTACAAAAGACCGAATACGCAAGACCTCAAACAATAGGCTCCGAAAATCATGCTCCCAGTACAGACCAAAAACCCGACGTCATATCATTAGAAAATACGAGCTACACTCAGTGAGGGGGACCATTGTTTATCCTCGATATGATAAGCGACATTCAGTCGAACAACTCCGAAAATCCCACTCAATGAGACTCCAAGCTCATTATGACGAATCCAGTTATTATTCATCGACTGGGTTCCGCGAATAAGTGCATGCCCTCCAAAGATCACAATATTGTGCCCCCTCCTCACAATAGATCCCAAACCAAGTAACTCGAATGGCAACGTTCGGAAGTTGTGTTCCCAATATCCAAAGAAAAGCCCATTCCCCTGATAAGGCAATCCACGAAGTGTGTGCAGTGCACCACCCGGATGATAAACAGTAGTTCCCCCTTCAACAATAAATGTACGCTGCGGTGGAAGATCTCGACCAAGATCGGACGCCAACCCAATAGAAACACCGTAATCCAGCGTCGCCGGCAAAAATCGCCTACGAAGAAATGTGTTGACGCGCCCTCCTGCATTCAAATAATACCTTTGGAAAGTGAAATCTGACTGCGGTATTGAGAATTCAGCACTGAATAAAAAATGTCGCTGCGGACCAAAATGCATACTTGAATTCTGACCAATCCGAAATTCAAATTGAACTGATTGCATCTCACCTTCTGGAATGAATGAATTCGGTCGTTGCATTGCATCCCTACCAAAAAAATCATAGCTCACATTCCCGGCCAAGGCCGAATGTATCTCGTGAAGATACCTGACCGTGATTGTTGCTGAGTTCCAATTCATTTGATGCCCTACTCCAACCGAAACCCCCTCTCTTCGGTAATAATCAAAATAATCATCCTGCCCCAGGAGCATCAAAAGTGAATTCGTGAAACGAAATTTTGCATTTGACTGATATGTAGACGCATTCTCGGCATGATAATCCGCATCAACAAACCAATCTCTGCCAAAGCGGACAGCACCCTTATACAATGCGCGCATATCTCCTTTCTGCCCGGAATTTAAACCCGCATGTATCTGGATCTCCAAAATCTCTCCAAACTCTTTCTTGTATTCAATCCCTCCATACAGGGCATCCACCCGATTATACCATAGATGAGGTCTCAGGCCAAGCTCCCCAATAGAAAGCCTCGCTTGAGTGGACGAACGCCTCTCCTCTATTTCCTGCGCCCGGTTGATTGCACGTCCCAATGACCCCTTGGGTTTATATGCCTCCTGAAGAGAATACGTACTATCTATGGACTCATATGCCAATGTCTCGCCAGGGGTTAATGGAACGACTACCCCCTCACGCTGAAATGATTCTCCAGAAGCCACTGCAGAAGAATCAACTTGAAGCGCATAATCCTCCTTAAATAGACTGTCAGGGAGTACGACATTCAATTGATAATCCGTAAAGCGAGATACCAAGTCAATGTGTATGAGTGGAAAACTCAGCAAGACTCCAAACGAGATCTCCACTATGCTATTCGATCGCAAATCTACAGGAAACCAGACTTCTCCTCCGTAGCTGGAGAACTGCTGCAGATAGATAGTCTCATACCTCTGGATAGGGTAAGGAAAGATGAATGCTGGACCTGGGCGTAATTTGGCTTCAATAAGAGCAAATTCGCCATCTAGGACGGACACATCACCTATGAAGGCGCTACTCTGCCGACTCCTTGGCTCAACAGTAATGTCATAGACAATTGCCTCATCAACTCTGCGCGTCCCCTCCAAGGTAAACACATACCGATCCAGCGCATCAGGATGCGTCACCCCGATGAGCGTGTGACCGCTGATAAATATATTATCGTCGTACAGATTCACCGTACTTTGCGCCGCAGGGAGTGCATCCTGGAGGGGCCAATTACCAGTGCTGCGGACTCCTTTAATTTCCTCGCGAAACCCGAGTTTTTTATCCCACCAAGCCGTAGCCGCAGATTCGGTAATAGCAACAATGCCTGAATCATTAGAAATAGTATAGCGCGTATAGGCTTGCGCCTCGAAAGTCTGAAGTTGCTCCCGCCAGATTTGCTTTCGCTCAATGACCTGGCGCATTATCCAGTTCGCAGGATCCTCATCGGTCACCACTATCTGCTCCATCTCAAAAGTAACCGGCTCCAATCGAAATTCAAGTGGAGTCAAAGTATGCGCTGTCAAAGTATCCGTCCGAAATCCGATATAGCGTACTACGATATCGACAGGTAATTTATCCACAGAAATTGCATACTCTCCCTCGTTGTTTGTGATCGTCCCAGTGTAAGTTCCTGCCACTTGCACAGTCGCAGCAGGCAGTGGCTCACCAGTTGTTTGGTCACTCACGTGACCTCTGAGAATCTGTGCAGAAATATCCGAAGAATGGAATAAAATCAAGAGTATAACCAATCCAAATAGCCTGAATACAAAGTTTTTATTCATCAATTGTTTTTTCAAAAAATTTTTCGATCTCATCAGCTTGACGCCTCCCATCTTCATATCCCAGTTCCGCGATCTTTCCAATAAATTCTGGATCAAAAAGCATTACACTCAGCCAGTCCGGACTCAGGGTATCTCCACTCCCCAAACCACGAGTGAGCATGCGTAAAACACCCTCAGTCTTCACTTCAAACCCATGTGCTAACTTCGCAATATCCCTTGACGGCTGAATCAAAAGTACATTTACGGGGCGTATTCCACCTCGTTTCAGGGGAGGCGTATGTCTTGCTAATCTGGTAATCCGGTTTGCCATTCGGACGTCATAGTCAAACGCATCAAGGAATGTAGCATTCAGCATAATTCCCATTATTTGCGCCACCGGCGGATATCCGCTAATCAAGGGTTGCGCGGCCTCATGCTGTGTCCGCGGATACTTGGGAGAAATACAAATGATATCCGTTGCCCCAAGGTGTAACGCTGGAGAAAGCGGAGCAATCAACCGGATGCCCCCATCTCCATGCCAGGCAGCGCCAAGCCTGACCGCAGGAAATAAAAGTGGGAGAGAACAGGAAGCCATGATATGATCAAGCGTAATCTCAACTTGATAAGAAATACGATTTGGCCGCTCCCATTCAGATATTTTGCGTCCCTGAATCCAACTGACGGATTGTCCAGTTGTAAAATTCGTTGTCGTAATACACAATGCCTCTAATCCATTATTGTCAAGGTTTTTGTGGATCTGAGGCAATGTGCCGCTCGAAATCGCCGGCAATCGACTGGAGAGATACTGGCGAAGTGGCTGCGTATCCAAAAGCGCTTCCCCTTCTTCAACACGAATCACCGTGTTCCGAAATGGCATACCCGGTAAAATTCGACGGATTAGATGTATCGACGACTCCGTCCGAAACACCTTGTTCTGATCAATATTTTTCCAGTACTGCATTAAGGCTTCAGCACCATCCAGCCCTGGATGACCTGCAAGAAATGCAGCATTAATTGCCCCCGCAGAAACACCCGTAATGATTGGAAAGGAAATTCCCGGGGCCAACTCATGTATGAACTGAATGACACCAGCTTGATAAGCAGCTCTGGCTCCCCCACCGCCTAATACCAAAGCACGTTGCCTTTTTTGCTCAATCTTTTCCATGCGAGGGGATCCAGGTATCATCCTATACAAGAATTTACTACCCCAGTGGAAAACCTGATCTGGGGATCCACATGCCTATGTACAGAACTGTTGAGTGATAGCCCAATGGTTCACACACGCAATCCAAATCCTTTGAGCTGTCCTTCAGTGAACGATGTGATCAGTGGGATCGATGCCTCTCTGCTGATTCAGTGATTTCCGTCACAAGATATTCAGCTCCATAAACATGTTGCAATGAGGCAAGGATTGCACGGGTATCCACTGATACTGCACGGGCCGTTTGATCCGAAAATATATACACATTCGACAGTGATTCAATGTTTCCGTCAAATATCAGCCCTACAATCTCCAGATCCCGATTCAACAATGGAGATCCGGAATTACCACCCGTAATATCATTCGTACTTACCATATTCAGTGGTGTCGAGAGAGGGAGGCTGTTCGGGGGATCCAACCAGCGCTCTGGAAGATCCCACGGTGTACCCGTTGTATTCATATTCCGATACGCATAATAGTGATCATACAAGCCATAAAATGTTGTAAATGCAGGTGCATATGTCCCATTATACACATAACCGCCAACACGTCCATCGGAAATTCTAAGCGAAAAGGAAGCATCTGGCGGGACATTGGTTCCGTACAATGCAAACCGTAATGAAGCAAACTCTGCAACCAACAGATCCTCTCTGTTTTTGAGACTCTCCGCCTGCCGCTGAGCCGTAAAATACAAGGGAGCAAGCGCACTGATCACCGGAACCACAGGATCATTACTATTCAAAAATCCCTCATCAAGCAGTGTCGCAAATCCTGCGGAATCCCGGAGGACCGTCGTTGCTACAATTCTGGCAGCCAGACTGTCAATTGTAAGTCCTCCCAATATGCTGCGCATGGTTGGATCCTGTTCACCTAACGCCTCCTGGAGTTCATGAAATCGAAGGGTAATCAATATTTGATCTACCTCTGCAGGAAAATCTTCCAATGCCATTGCATCCTCACGAATTTCATCAATTGCATCTTGATCTACATATCCGCGCCGCTGCAGATTTGCATAATAGTATCCATAGAGAGCACGTGTGAGAATGCGGGACCCGATAGATGTTCCGAAAAAAGTGAATGCAGACAAGCGATTTGCCTCCGCACGTTTAGATAACTGAAGCTCATCTAGGTCCTGGAATATAGTGCCATACCGTGCCGACAGCGAATCTGATTTGAAAAGATCCTCCCGGATCTGATTCACTGCTGCACTACGACGTGCAATCAATGTGTCGTTTCGAAGCCCGTCCAATTGCCCCTCGAGTGCCTTGAGAGAATTGCTGACACTAAACCACATATTATTAACCACATCTGCCCCGGGTTCTTCCATGTCCCTGTAGAATCTTAAGAGTTCGGCGCGATGGTCCAGTGCCTCAACTTGATGAATCAGTGTATAATCTCGTTCAAACATCAACTGTGAAACGCTGCCCAAACGGCTGGTAGATCCGGGATTCCCTACAACGAATACTGCATCATCAACTGCCGCACCATTCGTGCTCCATGCGTAATGGTTTGGGGTCTCTACAGGGTTGCCGGATTGATCATAGGCTCGAAAAAATGCCATGTCCAGCGTATAGCGAGGGAATGTAAAATTGTCTTTCTCTCCACCAAAATACCCCAGCTGTTTTTCGGGAGCCATGACTAAGCGCACATCCTCATAACGCCGATAGGTGTAGGCTGCATATCGCTCTCCACTATATAGTTCAACCACCTCAACTTGAAGTGTGGAATCTCGCATCTTGGCAGCCAGTGTCATTTCGTCTTCAATCTCTGAGGCCTTATTCCTACGCACCATGACCCGTTCATTGTCCCCCCGTACAGCATTGCCTGCACGGTGTACTCGATGAGTGACGTCTGTTATTTCCCACAGTTGTTCTACATAGAGGTCAGGGATTTTTCGTTCATCGGATGTCGTTTCTGCCAAAAATCCAGTTTCCAGAAGATTCTCTCCTTCGAGAGTCACATCAGCAATACTCTCGCGGGCACAGTGATGATTTGTCAAAATCAATCCCTGCCCCGAAACAAAACTGGCAGAGCATTGAGTTCCAAACCTCAATGCTCCCAGCCTGGCTTTTGCAAACCAGGCAGAATCGGCATCCAACCCGTACTCCTCAGCAAACCAGTCAACAGGCGGATTATCAAACGTCCACATTTTACCTCCATCAAATCGACCAAGGTCAACATCAAATTGATCCACTGACGGAGTGAATGGTGAGTTTTGTTCACCTATCAAAGCAGTGGAGGTCTGGGGAGATTCCTTAATCAGAGGTTCGCTGACCACATTGACAACTTCAACCGCAGCAGGTGTGCAACCTGCCACGACTGCCAAACAAAAGAGGGAAGCCGCGATGTAACCTTTGTACCCAAGATTCATCTGTTCTGCCAACGCGATTGTTCTGCCAATTCTTCTACGATATTCTTGGCATTCAGTGGTGATCTCAGTAACGAAAGAATACCTGCTGTGGACATGCCCACACAACGTAGCCCCTCTTGCGTATGTGCATTATCAAATGATATTCCTAAAATTTCCATGTCTATATCGATGATCGCAACCCCCATCTCGGCACATTCACCTGCTACGGAGAAATTCAATGCAGTAGAGAGATCACTTCCTGCGATCAACGATTTCAATTCAGCTGGTAAAGCCCAACTACTCATAGCCCCATGTGAATGATGTAAATCCAGTATCCCGTACATGGTAGTGAAAGAGGGAGACACAGTGCCATTGTAGTCAAATCTGTCTAATATGGTTACTCGTGTGAATGATTCATCCTTGCTGAACACTGTTGCATAAAGTCTTTCCCGATAACGAGGGGGGCGATCGTTCCAGGCAAAATAGCTCTCCGTGTCCAGAAGCTGATCATTTTTATCGTATACTCGAAATAGTGCAAAATCCATGGCATACCTAGGGTAGACACTATCCTCATCTCCAAAATTCTCCAGCTCTATCGGAGGGATAAATACAAGCCTCACATCATCATAGACGCGCCAACTATACTTCCAGTAACTCCCATGACCTCGACCTTTATGGATCTGACTCTGCATATCGGGTTCAACATTCGGGAAAGTATCACCGGGATTCTCAATCTTTTTGATGCCGCTTAACTGGCGCACCTTGAGTCCTTCAAGTCTGTGCTCTTGTGACAGTTCATCAGCAACAAACAAAGTATCCCCGGGGCGAATCCATGTATCCAAAGACCGTAAGCATGCCGCACTGGTCACCGCCAGCCCATTTGCACTGACAAGTGCCGCAGCGCATCCGGGTAACTGAAGTGTTCCTAGAAGGGCATTCTCAACCCAGTCTGTATCAGGGAGCCCTACCCCCTCTGCCGTTCCTGCATTTGCCTGGAAGTCCCATATATGGCTCATCAGGAGAGAATCGCTTGTACTTGCAGCAGTGGTGATCTGCCTTGCCTGGACTGATGGAAACAATGTAAAGACAATCAATCCCCACAGGATGGAACAATTCTTCATAAATCTATATTGACACGTGGTTTGTTTGCCGGAGTGGCGGAATTGGTAGACGCGCAGGTCTTAGGAACCTGTGTCCACTGGATGTGTGGGTTCGAGTCCCACCTCCGGCACTAATAATAAATCCGCAATCAAGAATGATTCTCACTGCTTGGCACGAATTTCATAGACAGTGAATTTACGCAATGACGCGTATTTTTGACTGTAAACATTTCTCCCGTGAATACATGCCCGAGATGTGCATTGCAATTCGCACAGACAATTTCTGTGCGACGTCCGTCTGCATCAGGCACACGGCGAACCTGGCCCGGAATTTCGTCATCAAAACTGGGCCATCCGCATCCAGAGCGGAATTTGCTCTCTGATCGATAGAGAGGGGCGTCGCATTGCCGACAAATATAGATACCAGGGACATAATGGTCATAGTACTCTCCGGTAAAAGGGCGTTCAGTCCCTTTCCCTATAATGACGTATGCCTCTTCCGGTGTAAGTTTATTCATTAGATCTTGATTTTATCTTTGCTACTGAGTCTTTGTGGGAATGTTGCCCATTATTATGGTGCCGGGCGTAGCGGGTCCGGGTGCTTGAATGTATATCCCAAACGGGTCTTCACTTTATCCGCTATCACCACCTTGTTTGACTGTGCTCCTCCACTCTGAATGACGGGCGGCGGAATATTGAGATGAAGGGCCGCGTGGGTATAAAAATCGGCTCTGGATGGATGCTGATCTGCACATACATTGAAAATTTCTCCCCAACAATTCTGTTCAATCACCTCCATTGCGACTCCGACCGCATCATCCCGGTGCAACATGTTCACGACATTTTCTGGGTTACGCAAAAAGCGCCCAGACCAGAATTTTCCAGGTTTGCGTTTGTAGCCATAGAGTCCGGCATAACGTAATATTGTAGTCTCGAAACCTGATGAATGCCTTAAGATTTTCTCTGCCGCCAAAAGTGCAGCGCCCGACGCGGAAGCTGGAGGTTGCATACCCGCATCCTGCTCCCTAACAACACCCGCACTATACACACTTGTTGAACTGACGAACAAAACTCTTTGCACATCTCCCCGCTCCAAATAAGATAGAAGGGAGGCTATAGCATCCTCCATGAATCTCCCTACATCTTTGCGCCTGCGACCAGGAGGAAAATTGATCACCATTGCCTCCGAATCAAAAAAATCACGGCGGCCCTGCCCCTGCAGATTTGGGGTTAATTTCAAGAGATACGGTTCAATCCCATCCGATAAAAAGCCGGTGAGTTTTGATTCACTTGTCGTTGCCCCTCGTACACGCCAACCCTGCGCCAGAAGGCGTTTGGCCAGCGGATAACCGACAAATCCGCATCCCAGGATACTGATGGTTGTTGGTTTCATGATCATGTAACAAATGGAGTGTACGCGAGTACTCAGTGCCAGGTATCAATATAAAAAATAATGGAGCTACTTGACCCAGCAGTAAAACGAGTTTGGACTATTAAAGGGCTACTGGGTTGGGGGATTTTGCTTCCGGTCACTGCAACAGTGGATGTGATCCTGTTTTTCTTAGACAATAGCAGTTTTCTCCCCGGTCTGTGGACAGGAATTTTATTTGTGACCTGTTTATTGTGGGTTCTCATCATCCCGAAACTGCGTTACCGATACTGGAGATATGAATTGAGAGACGAAGACCTCTATGCAATCCGGGGAATTTGGAACCGCGTACAAACTATCGTTCCCCTCCGGCGCATCCAACACTTGGATGTTGAGCAAGATCTGATTGAAGGAAACTTTGATATCGCACGCTTGGTAGTGCATACCGCTGGAACCCGAAGCACCGATGTAGTTGTTCCAGGTCTCCCTTACGACGAAGCGGTTCGACTACGCGACACTGTGCGGGACTTCATTTCACAGTATATGGATTGATTGATGGAAGAACCCTCAGCGGAATTTCGCCGACTGCATCCGCTCACGTTCGTGCACTATGTGTTTCTGGCAATTGTCGGCTTTGTAATTAGCTTTTTCTCTTCAACTGACACAGGAGTTATTTCAACCCCCTTCCTGATCTTCGCCATCGTTTATATCATTATCGTTGGCCCTTTCTCGATTGCAAAGTACATTCGATTCCGTTATTACGCGACTAATGATGAGATTGTCATCTACTACGGGGTATTTAAACGGGTTCGACGCAATATCCCTTCGGATCGGATTCAGAACGTCTCGATTCAGCGCAACCTACTCTCCCGAATCTTGGGCACGGCTTCGGTCAAGATTGAAACTGCAGGAACCGCAAGTGCCGAAGGCGTTCTGGCTTTTGTTGGAATCCAGGAAGCAGAACGCCTGCGAAATCTGTTCCGAACTGTACAAACGACAGCGACCATTGAGGAAAATGGTTCTACGCTGCCAGGGTTCCATATGCCTTTGCAGCGAGTCGCTCTCGCGGGTATTTATCAGTTCTCCTTTGCTCTTATTGCAGTCGTGTACACTCTGTTTTTCCAGCTGATCTCCCTTGATGTCATCGATCTTGACAAGCTTGGAATCTGGCTGACTGAACGCTTCTTTTCAGGTGAAATCGTGACAGGTTCCTGGCCAATCATAGCCGCTACATTCATCTTACCTGTATTGATTGGGGGCTGGATATTGGGTTTTCTTCAATATCTGATCCGATTTTACAATTTCCGTATGGAACTCGGTCCAATAAAGATTTATCGGAAATTCGGCCTTCTCACCATCCGCGAAAGCACCCTGCCCTATAAACGTGTTCAGTCTTTTCTGATTCGCTCCAACCCGGTAATGAGGCTTCGCCGCTGGTATCGGTTAGAAATACAAACTCTTGGCCTAGAAAGTGGCGAACGTGGATTTCAACCCGCAATGCCTTTCGCCAAGTGGAGCGAAATCACTTCGCTTGCTCCTCAAATTCGACCATTCACTCTTCCTGACACTTATTCAAACGTCAGCAGGCGAACAATTCAAAGATATTCCATCCGTTATAGCCTGATGATTGCGATTCCCCTTGTCATTCTGTTCGTATTGTGGTCGGAGAATGCTCTCTGGGGGTTCTGTCTTCTACCGCTTGCATGGGGGATATCTTGGATGCAGTATCTATGCCACCAATGGACATTTCATGATGGCAACCTGCTGATTCGACGTCGCATATTCAGCCAGCAATTCTGGATTGTACCTGTGGAACGCTTCCAGGCATTTGAAATCACAGCTTCGTTTTTTCAACGGCGGATGGGGTTGTGTACTCTGATTGTAGATACAGCTGGTGCAGGAAATTTTCGTTATCCTCGGATCATTGATCTAAAAATGGATGATGCGAAACATCTTTTTGGCAGCCTATACGATGCCTTCCAGAAGAAAGATAGAAATGGAGCCCAATCCTCGGCCTAACCTGTTCCAGTCGATGATCATAAGTAGTGATTTTGTCCTCCGAGTACCGTTCACTTCCATTGGCTCTATTGGCATAAATGACAGAAAGCCCCTGAGAGAATTGTGAGGCTCATGGACTTTGGGTTATATCACCTCGCTGTGTATTTCTCAAAACTGTTCCGAATGAGTTTGAATAATGCTGTTCCAACTCGTTTGTGTTTAGCACCTTACAGTAGATTTTTCGATTTGTACTCAATATTGGAACTCTCTCCAAATTGAACATGACAAAATTAAATAGCATCTCACGCAATTCTCTATTCAGGCCGTTGTCCCACAACATTCGGGGTTGCCTCCTTTCATTATCTTCGCTATCGCCCTGATTCACAGAGGTTCTTCGTTATCACATCGCCGATCCGCAACAGAAAATAACCCCGACCTTCTTGGGGCATCTCTCCAATGATCCTGCCACTATGTTAAGAGTGGATTCAATTTCCTGCTAAACTGATCGCCGTGGAACAAAATTTTTGATGTGATGTCATAGTCTAATTCTCCGTGCGATTTACATACTCAATACTTCATCAACCTTTGTAGCCTACAACCATGGATACCACAACTCTTACCATCATCATTACTGCAACATTGGGCGTTTTTACCATCATTGGGACGATACTGGGTATCGTACTCCCATTTGTGCAGCGGGTAGAAGGCAGAGTTACCGCTTCTGTCGCCGAAGTTAAATCCGACTTGACCGCTTCTATTGACAAACTTGATGCGAAGTTTACGGATTCCATTGAAAGGCTGGAGACGAAGATCGAAGATTCCACTGAAAGGCTGGACATGAAAATCGAAAACCTACGGACTGAAATGAAAGAAGACCATGGAAAGCTAGATACGAAAATCGAAAACCTACGGACTGAAATGAAAGAAGACCATGGAAAGCTAGATACGAAAATCGAAAACCTACGGACTGAAATGAAAGAAGATCACGGAAAGCTTGGGGCACGGCTTGAACGTATGAGCGAACAAGACCTCAAAATGAATGGCATGATACACAAAATTGCTGGGCATTTATTCGGGGTAAGAGATATTGTCTTGGATGACGTTGGAGAGAATGGCGGCATTTGATCGCCGTGAATGACAGAGATCAAGAAGTTGCGCCCTTCTCAATCTCCTGTACTCGAAATCCTCCAGTTATCCGTGTCTCTTTCTCTCCTAACTGGCCTTATACAGCAGTAGATCAGATCCTTTAAGAAAATGCATCTCGAATGCATCTTCTACCTTAAGAAACTTGTCGATCTCTCGGCAATTTCGACAAAGGAACGATCTTTCTCACTTTCTTGGAGCAAAAATAACTTTTACCCGTCAATTGATCTTCTCTACAAGATCTATAACCGCTATCATAGTGTAAAACATTCGTTTTCCAAGCTGGTCGTGATATTTTGAACGCTTTCTCCGAGTTACAGGCTTCCAAACCAGATTGTAACTCTGATACATCATACACCTGCCAATGCCTGCCCGGCAGGGATCATGAGAACCTCCTCTCTTGCTTCCAATTCGGAGAAGAGTCGATCGAGATACGAACCAGGAAGAGCTCCCAACCCTCTCCATCCAAGCCGTGGGCATTAGAGATCAATCATCCACTTGGCAAGGCTAGAAACGATGAATCCCCTCTTTGCGAAATGCATCTATAATTCCTGGATCATGACTACCACAGATAAGCTTCTTCTGCCCGGCGTGTGGCAGTGCGTTAATCTGCGCATGATCCGTTCGAAAGACCAGTACTTGATCCGTAAGCCATTTCTCTATGGCAGGATTTGAAGCATTGTAGGGAAAGTTTAAAATGGCCTTTCCAGGATCAAACCCATTCAGTGCTTTGGTGAAATAATCTAGGCAGCGCATAATCAGATTCTTTGTGACCTGTAGCGGCACCTCGGTTTGGTTCTGGTACATATACCCATGAGGTATGACTTCATGCCCACGCATAACAAATTCGTTCCAAAGTCACCTACCGGATAACGATGTTAGTCGTCGGGTGGAACAAAGTCATTGCGATGGGCCGTAGCAGTGACGTTGATACAGGCCGACAACCCGCGTCCCTCAAAAATTTCACGATTTTTGAAGACTGGAAGAGGTGTGTGAAACTTTTCTTTTTAAACGAATTCCCTATGTTTACTTCGCAGCTTGTTTCCGAAGTTCCATCAATCGTTTCAATCTACCCAAAGTGTCTGTATAAGCGGGATCATTAACCAGATTTTCGATCTCCATTGGGTCCACTTCGTAATCATAGAGTTCTGCGCCTGCATTTCCACTATCCCATTCTGTGTACCGGAAACGATCAGTTCGAATTGAATACCCCATCACGTTCGGAGCATTCATTTCAGGATGCATCCATGCGGCCCTGCTCCGGCCAACCGTAAATGCAGAGACTCTGCCGGGGTGATTCGTGTCCTCCAGAACAAGTCGCAGACTTGACCCTTTGAGGTGTTCAGGGGCCGGCAGACCAGACAGATCCACCAGCGTGGGATATAAATCTACTAACTCTGTCAGCGCTTCAGTACCAGAGCCTTTCTGTAATCTCTCCGGGGTTGCAATAATTAGTGGAACGCGAACGGATCCCTCAAATAAATCCCCCTTCTGCCAGAGTCCATGATGCCCCAGGTGATACCCATGATCCGAGACAAACACAACAATAGTGTGATCAACCATATTCAATCGCTCGAGCGCATCCAGGAGTCTCCCCACCTGCGCATCCATAAACGATACTGAGGCATAGTAGGCCTGAATGATTTCGCGGCGCTTTTCCATGGTCAGCTCGCGTTGCTTCGGTCGATCGGCTAGAGCCGCAATCGGAATATCGTCTCGATCACTCGGCTGCTCAAGAACGGGATCGATTTGATCCCTGGAATACAATTCAAAGTAGTGAGTCGGCGCCACAAACGGAGTGTGTGGGCGATAGAATCCGACTGCAAGAAACAGGGGCATGTCCGTCCGAGATGGATGTTGCTCTTCCATAATCTGGATAGCTGCCGCAGCACCTAACTCATCCGTATGCAACCCATCCTTAGGATCCATGCTTAACCAGCTCAGCGTTCCACCATACTGATTAGGAACGAGAGTGTGAATACGATCGTGAACCTCGCGATCAATTCCTCGCGGATTTACGGTTTCGGACCATGAAACAGGATCATCCATACCGTCCGAACCGATTTGCATTGGAACACCATAGTGGAAAATCTTTCCCACGCGGGCTGTATAATAGCCGTTCTCCCTGAACCACTGAGGAAGTGTGGGAATATCTGGAATGTATTGACGAAGGCTGTCCTGATTGGTCAGTACGCCGGTTTGTTCTGGATAGAGCCCGGTCAGAAAGCTGGATCGACTAGGGCTGCAAACAGGATATTGACAGTATGCACGATCAAACCTCACTCCGCGAGCGGCCAAGCGGTCAATGTGTGGACTATTCACCAGATTATGGCCATATGTGCCAAGATCCGTGTTCAGGTCATCTACAATAATGAGAAGGACGTTTAACGGAACCGACGTTTGCGTACACGACGCAGCAAACAGCCCCAGCAAAAGCATAATCACCGAAAAGAATGTGCCTGACATATAACAGTTGGGAGAGCGGATCTATAGGCTCATACTCGCACTTGAAATTTGATCATATTCTCTCGATTTTTCGATAATTTTCGGCCTGTCCATAGATAGCATACCCTCTGGTCGGGGTGAACAAAAATAATAATTCAACTTCTGGCATACATCTCATACTGTAAAATATAGCAAGATCCCATCCCCATATTCTCTTATAACCGAAGCCGGAGCATTTTAGATAGATCTGATGGAAAATAGGCGCTCATTTTGTGTCTTTCGTTTTTTCTTCATCCAAACGTATGCAACTCAGTCCCAAGTAAAGTAAAATCGGCACAGTCTTTCGCCTGGCAGGGCCTTGGAGGTCCAATGCTGTGATCCCGATTGAAATAGTCCAAGCTCCGGGGATGATTGTATGAACCCACCACGGCACACGTGCAAAGAGAAATGCAAATAGCGACGCAGCAAGTTTCGTACCAATCAATCGGGCAGTCCACCCGAACAGGATCGTCTTGATTAAACCCTGAACCACAAGTGTACCAAAAGCCTGTAACAATGCAGGTGCGGCAAAAATGCCTCCTGCCTTCTTTAAGAATGCAATAGCATGTTTTCGATCTACCCCCAAAGACTCCAGAATCTGCTGTTGCTCAACTTGGGTAAATTTTGAAAACATATCTACAGCGTACTCCTGTGCCATACGGATCATGAGCTCTCGCTCCGTACCTCGATCTGCCAAAGGCACTTTCAGGAATCGTGCAGTATCACGGATGATATAACGAATTTCTGCTCCCGGTTCGGTACCGATAATTCTGCGAAAATTATACGCAAGATTACTACTCCCGAGATATCTGATTTTCCGCTCAAGTTCCTCACATAAAGCTACTCGTTGACCGGGTGATTCAATATTCTCAAGATGCCTCTTCAGCTTTGCACATCGATCAAACGGCCCTTGGATGATCTGAATAAGATATGTATAGTCTTCCTGAGAGAGCTCCTGCAATAAATCCTGCATCTATTTATTCCTGTCCAATAATAAGTTTGGTATCAACAAGGGTACGTATTACGACCGTGTTAAGTTGAGAACATAGCAATCAAACGTGTTCTCCCGCACATATCTCAGTTTTTCGTACAATCTCTAGACGTGGATGTTTGTTTTTCAGTTGCCAGTTCCGGTACATCCTCACGTACCTCTTCCATCAACCGTTCTTCAATGCCCTGACCACGCCAATCCGGATGAATCTCTATCTTCATGGCACGAAATGAACTGAAATAAGTTTGCTGGGAGTCCGTCGATATACTCTTTATGCGTTCCAGTGGTCTTCTGTTACATGTAACCTCACTCCCAACTCGTTTCGGAATTGGAGATCTGGGGCCGGGAGCATGGAGGTTTGTGGATACCTTAGTAGAAACGGGGCAGACCTGGTGGCAAATTCTTCCCGTATGCCCTGTTGGTTTGGGCGACTCCCCCTATGCAAGTCCTGCTTCTTTTGCCGGTAATCCGATACTGATCAGTCCCGAGTTGATGGTTCAGGACGGCTGGGCGACCGAAGCAGAAATCAACGCCTACTACCCACACAGTGAGGGACATGTTGACTTCCCGAGTGTCTCAAACTATAAATCATCCTTGCTTCGTCAGGCATACTCTCGATTTGTGAAACAGCCGCGAAGCGATGAGTTTAGGGCATTCCTTAACAAGGAACAGGAGTGGCTACTCCCTTATGCAGCCTTCCAGTCACGGAAAGTGAAAAACCGGAACAGAATCTGGACCAGTTGGGCCTTGGATGACCTAAATCCACCTGAGCACTTTGCGAATCCTGATCTGCTGGACCTCCAATTTTATCTGTTTGAACAGTTTATTTTTGATAGCCAATGGCGTAGACTCCATGATTACTGCCACAGGCGAGGTGTGAAAATCATGGGAGACTTGCCTATCTACGTTGCACATGACAGCGTAGATGTGTGGGCTCATCCCGAGTTATTTCAACTCGATGATGCAGGCGAGCCACTGGTTGTCGCTGGAGTTCCCCCAGACTTTTTCAGCCAAACAGGACAACGCTGGGGAAACCCGATTTACCGGTGGGACAGGATGGAGGCACAGGGATTTGACTGGTGGATTCGCCGGATGAAGCGAGCATTCAGCCTATACGACAGTCTCCGTCTGGACCATTTTCGGGGATTTGCCGGATACTGGGAAATCCCCGCCAGCGAAAAAACTGCGATCCATGGACGATGGGCAACCGGCCCAGGACAACCTCTCTTTGAGCGGCTCACAGAAGCACTCGGCCCATTGTCACTCGTGGCGGAAGACCTGGGTGTCATTACACCGGATGTCATTGAATTGATGGACATAAATGCCTTTCCAGGAATGGCCGTTATCCAGTTTGGTTTTGACGCGGGTATGGACAATTTACATCTACCGCATAACTACAAACTCAACCAATGCGTTTATACCGGTACGCATGACAACAACACACTTCTCGGTTGGTGGAATGCCCTCTCTGAGTACGAACATGGATTTGCCAAAGATTATCTGAACATAGATTCCGATAAGGATGTCTGCCAAAAAACAATTGAGCGATGTCTGAGTTCGGACGCAGGCATGGTGATTCTGCCCGTGCAAGATGTCCTGCAGCTTGGTAGTGAAGCCCGAATGAATTTTCCAGGAACACCGATGGGAAACTGGCGCTGGTCTCTCCTGCCCGAACAACATTCCGATCTGCGAGAAATCTACGGTCAATGGTTATACAACCTGACCCGCAGAAGCGGAAGATTAAGCACGCAGGATTAACACAGATTGTGGACCTACACTGGCACTCCCTCCGGTTGAGCGAGCCTCCAGAGTACTCTCTTCCCAACCCAATCCCAAGGTCCATACATACTCGCCCGAAAGCTGAAACTGGACTGGTTCTTCTGTTGGATTAAAGCAAATGAGTAGCATATCCGGGGCAGCCAACCACATCCCGAACGCCCGGGTATGAGCCCAATCTTCGGATTGCATTGTACGTCCTTCAGGATGCCACCATACCGCATCAGGCAGCCCGTTTTTTCCTGCTTTCCCCGTCAAAAATCGATCCCGTCGCAAAGATGGATGTGCCTTCCTGAATGCAATCAGTTCACGCAAAAATTCGAGATGCGCTTCATCAGTAGGACTCAATCCCCAATGATACCATGAGATCTCATTATCTTGGCAATACGGATTGTTATTACCCTGCTGCGTTCGCCCCAATTCATCGCCTCCGAGGAGCATGGGCACACCTTGAGATACAAACAAGGTTGTGAGCATACTGCGACGTAAACGATCTCGCTTTGCCAGAATATTTGGATGACCGGAGTCCCCCTCCTGTCCACAATTCTGACTGTAATTTGTATTCGTTCCATCCATTCCATTTTCCCCGTTGGCCTCATTGTGCTTTCGCTCATAAGAAACCAGATCCCGCAATGTAAACCCATCATGCGAGGTCACATAATTGATGGAAGATGAAGGGCGGCGAAATTTCCCGGAAAAAATATCACTGGATCCAGCGATGCGGGTTGCGAACTCACCTGTGATGCCGACCTCCCCCCGCCAGTAACGCCGAACTGTATCCCTGTACTGATCATTCCATTCTCTCCATGGAGAAGGATATGCGCCAAGTTGATACCCTGACTCTCCTAGGTCCCACGGCTCGGCAATCAGTTTTACCTTTGACAGAACTGGATCTTGTTGGACCATATGTAGCCACCCGCTTTGGTGATTGACTTTCCTGTTTTCACGGAGTAGTGTCGTCGTCAAATCAAACCGAAACCCATCAACATCCATTACTTCCACCCAGTATCGCAAACTGTCCATGATCAGACGACGCACGAATACATGTTCAGCACGCAAAGTATTGCCACAGCCTGTGCAGTTGTATAAGAAGCGTGGCTGCTCCGGATTGGCGACATAATAGGATGCATTATCAATCCCCCGCCAAGAAAGAGTCGGTCCCAGATGATCTCCCTCTCCGGTATGGTTGTAAACCACATCAAGGATGACCTCAAATCCTCGATTATGCATCGCCTCCACCATAATCTTGAACTCTTCCGCAGCCAAAACGGGATCACCTGATGAAAAACGCGGATCCGGTACAAAATAGGACAGCGGGTTGTACCCCCAATACTGGGAGAGTCCACGACAAACTAAACGCTCATCCTGCACCGTGGTGTAAATGGGCAATAATTGGATGGTTGTTACACCTAAACGTTTCAGGTGAGTCAAAACTGCTTCCGATGCCGCACCCAAATAGGTTCCGCGAAGAGAAGCAGGAACATCAGGGTTTTGGATGCTCAACCCCTTCACATGAGTTTCGTAGATTACCATATCCGTCCAAGGTATCCGAACTCGTGACGTTGATTTTCTCAGGGAGCTCGTATCAGTGACTACACCAATCGGTGCACAGGAGGCACTGTCCTCCGGATTCAAAACCCGATCATCCCGGCTTCGATCATATCCAAACAGGCTCTCATCCCAAACGGGCATCCGACTAATTGAACGTGCATATGGATCCAGGAGCAGTTTTGCACCATTGAAGCGATGTCCATCATCTGGGGCCCACGGGCCATAAACGCGGTACGCATATCTCTGGCCGGATCGGATTCCCGGCACATACTCATGCCACACATCACCTGCCCGCCCGTTTATATTGATCGTGTGCGTGATAGCATGGTCTTCATCAAGGAGGATCAGTTCAATCCGCTCAGCATTTGCGCTGAATATGGAGAAATTTGCCCCATATTCATCAAGAAAAGCTCCTAATACCGTAGTTTTATCCATAAATTTGTATTGAGTGGGGCATGTATGCTTTTGTGTAAAGTTGTCTAAAATATGAAGTCCGCTTCTGATCGCTGGTCTCGTGTATTTATTACATCCGTATCTCCCCGTGTACAAGACGGCGATTGGCATATCAAACGAACTGTGGGAGAGCCTGTCAATGTGACTGCCGGGATCATTGTTGATGGACATGACTTGCTCCTTGCGAGCCTCTATGTAACACGCCTGGGTGGTTCCACTGAGGAAATTCAGATGGCCCCAACCTACAACGATGAATACACCGGCAGTTTCGTTGCAGATGCTCCCGGTCTTTATACGTACTATATCCGTGCATGGATTAACCGCTATGGATCCTGGCAGGAGCAATATAGACGGCGTTTTGAGGCAAATATGCCCACAGCCGAGCTCAAGGTGGAGCTCCTGGATGGAGCAACTCTGCTGAAAGAGTACGCAATCAATGCCCCCTTGGAAGATCGTGAAAAAATCCTGGCTTTTGCAAAACGTTACAGTAAAGGGGATATACGAGCTCCTCTGGAAGAAGAATCTTTACAGCTTGCATTGGCCAATGACCCCCAGAAAGGTGCCATTCAAAGTAATGCTCTGACTGTAGAAGTAGATCGTAAACTTGCCTCCTTCGCCGCATGGTACGAATTTTTTCCCCGATCCAGCGCAAACGTACCCGGTATCCATGGAACCCTGGATGATGCGGCCTCTCGTCTGGAACGGATTCGGGATTTAGGGTTTGACATTGTGTATCTGCCTCCGATTCATCCAATCGGTACAACTTTTCGAAAGGGCAAAGACAATAACCCCAACGCGAAGCCGGGAGAGCCGGGTAGCCCGTGGGCCATTGGAGGGAAGGACGGGGGACATACCAGCGTTCACAAAGAACTGGGTGGGTTGCCTGCATTTGATCGATTTATTTCCACGGCAAAAGATTTGGGGCTGGAAGTAGCACTGGATATTGCGTTTCAATGTTCTCCCGATCACCCTTGGGTTAAAGAGCATCCGGAATGGTTCAGAAAGCGCGCGGACGGCAGTATCCGTTATGCAGAAAATCCCCCGAAAAAATATCAAGACGTCTATCCGTTGAACTTCGAATGTGCGGAATGGCGTGCACTCTGGGAAGCGCTGAAAGATATATTTGAGTTTTGGATCAAACGCGGAGTTCTGATCTTCCGGGTGGATAACCCTCATACAAAGCCATTGGCTTTCTGGACCTGGTGCTTAGGTCGACTTCGCACAAAATATCCGGATCTGATATTTCTCGCCGAAGCATTCACGCGGCCCAAAATTATGTATACACTTGCACAGCTCGGATTCAACAACTCCTATACATACTTCACCTGGCGTAATACGAAAGAGGAATTGACCGATTACCTTGTGGAACTTAGTTCCACAAATATTGCCGAGTATTATCGCCCGAGCTTCTGGCCAAACACCCCGGATATCCTACATGAATATCTGACCAGCGGCGGGCGCCCTGCACATATTATCCGATATGTACTTGCAGCGACGCTCTCTCCGGTATACGGTGTATATGGTCCTCCCTACGAGCACATTGTTGCCAATCAACATCCGAACCGAGAAGAATATGCCGATAACGAGAAATACGAAGTCCGCAACTGGAACTGGAATGACCCTAATTCCCTCCAGAGCCTCTTTCAGTCAATCAATCAAATCAGGCAGAAAAATGAAGCCTTGCAACAATTACGGAATCTCCGATTCCTGAAAATTCATAACCCACTCATGCTTGCTTACTGGAAAAAATCAGGCTCAAATTCCATCATATGTATCGTGAGCCTGGATCCCTTTCAGGAACAGGAAGGAGAACTCCAGCTTCCTCTTGAAGAACTGAACCTTCCCGTAGCAGCCCCCTTTCAAATGCTTGATTTACTGGGTGGGGAGCGATATATTTGGCAAGGACGTCGCCACAATATCCGAATAGACCCAAATACCATGCCAGCAAGAATTTTTCAGGTTCTTCGCCGAGTTCGAACCGAGGCAGATTTTGATTATTTCGTGTAACTCCGATGCCCAGCAAATCAAAAACAAAAAAAAAGCGTTGGCTCTCAGATGAGGATCTGTACTTCTGGGATCAGGGTACTCTGGTCAAAAGTTATGAACGACTTGGGGGGCACTTGCAGAAAAATGGAGCCTGGTTTGCAGTCTGGGCTCCCCATGCAGATGAGGTTAGTGTCATTGGTGATTTTAATGACTGGAATCATAAAGAGAATCCCTTGCAAAAAACGGGAAGTGGTTGTTGGGAGTGTTTTGTACCTGGTGCTTCCGAGGGACAACGATATAAATACCACATTCAACGTGGACTCTATGTGGCTGATAAGTGTGATCCCTACGCGGTTCAAATGGAGCCACCTTTGTCACAGGGGAATAGTGTACAGGGACTCGCTGCGGTCTTGAATCCGCTCCAGTACGAATGGAGTGATCAGAAATGGATGGATCGGCGGGATGGACCGGGAAGCCTCACAAAACCCATATCTATCTACGAAGTACATCTCGGATCCTGGCGCCACAAGAAATGCAGTACATCTCTTTCATACCGAGAGATCGCTCCAGCACTTGCAGATCATGTCAGCAACCTGGGGTTTACCCACGTAGAGTTTCTTCCTGTTGCCGAGCATGCATACTACGGATCTTGGGGATATCAAGTGATTGGGTACTTCGCACCCACCTACAGATACGGTGCCCCGGAAGATCTGATGTTTCTCATCGACACCCTCCACCAACGGGGAATTGGGGTGATCATTGACTGGGTGCCTGCTCATTTTGCCACGGATCCCCAAGGACTCGTCTTTTATGATGGTTCCACACTGTTTGAGTATGATGATCCCGAGATGCGGTATCATCCAGACTGGGGAACCTATATCTTTGACTATGGAAAAGCCGGAGTCCGCAATTTTCTGACCTCGAACGCCCTCTTCTGGATTGAAAAATATCATATTGACGCTCTGAGAGTGGACGCCGTTGCATCTATGTTATACCGGGATTATTCCCGTGAAAAATGGTCTCCAAATATCTATGGAGAGCGTGAAAACCTTGAGGCCATTGATGTAATTAAAAAGACCAATGAGGCGGTCTATTCACATTTTCCGGGAGTTTTCACAATTGCAGAGGAATCGACTGCATTTCAGGGAGTTTCAGCCCCAACCTATGACCATGGACTGGGCTTTATGTATAAGTGGAATATGGGCTGGATGAATGATGTGCTTTCCTATATGAGCGAGGATCCTGTGCATCGCAAATATCATCATAATCTTCTGACTTTCTCCTTTGTATACGCCTTTAGTGAGCACTATATCCTCCCTCTTTCCCATGACGAAGTCGTCCATGGGAAAGGATCCCTGTGGGATCGTATGCCTGGAGATGAGTGGCAGAAAGCTGCCAATTATCGCCTACTTCTTGGACATATGTATGGGCATCCGGGCAAAAAAATGCTTTTCATGGGAAGCGAGTTTGCCCAGACGCATGAATGGAATCACGACTACCCTCTCAACTGGAATCTGGCCAACCATCCTCTGCACGGCGGAATTACTCGACTCGTACAGGATTTGAACGCCTTGTATAAAGAGTCTGCTGCTCTCTGGGATGATTCTCCGAGTGGATGGTCTTGGGTTGGCGAACATGTGAATGATTCAATTTTGATTTACGAACGCAAGCACGGTTCCGACAGTATCCTGTTTGCACTGAATATGACCCCGGTTCCACGCCATAATTTTAGAATTGGAGTCTGGGAAGATGGTAATTGGCATGAACGCTTGAATAGTGATGCTCCTCTATACGGCGGAAGCGGAGTTGGGAATATGGGGCGCATTGAGGCAAAACCCGTCCCCTGCCATGGCCGACCCGCAAGCTTGGTTGTCGTCCTCCCTCCGCTTGCCTTCCTGGTTCTTGAGAAAGGATCCTGATTTTGGTGCATCCTTAGACACCAATTATCGTACAATACCGCTGTGTAGCTGAATTTGAATGGAATTTCCTTTAACCCAATGAATCATTTTGTCATGAGATCTTCTTTACTTCTACTGCTTTTTGCACTGCCAACTGCAGTTCACGCACAGATCAATGCATTCGGTCTTGAATCTGAGATTGCTCATAATTCAATCATTATATCACACCCTGTGCCCAGTGACGAAGATCCTGGAAGTGTCTATATCTACAGGCCTGCACAGGATGGGCAGACCTGGGAGGTCGTAGACGAGCTCATGGCTTCGGATGCAGCGATCGAGGATGCTTTCGGCTACCGAGTGGTAGCCAACGGAGATCATCTCGCCATCGGTGCACCATCTTTGGGAGGTGACGGCGGAGCGGTCTACATCTTTGCCTATGATTCTGAAACCACCTCCTGGAGCGAGGTAGCAAAGTTAAGTGGCTCTGTTGAGGCGCCTGTTGGTGGAGTCCTTGCCTTTGAAGGAACGACTCTTGTCACCGGTGGCAGGACTGGCATTGATTCGACTGGCGTTGTTTCTGTTTATATGCGTGGAGAAGACGGTTTTGAACCAGCGGGGAAACTGACGTACGAGAATGTTCAATCTACAGATTTATTTGGTGCCTCCGTTGCTATCGCCAGTGACGGAACCATTTTTGTTGGAGCCCCAGGCGCCAATGAGAATGCAGGCTCCGTCTACCATTTTGCCAGTCATGAAGGTGCCTGGCATGGGAAACCGGTTCTTGATGGTAGTGATGAAGGTGTAGATGGCAGACACCTGGGAACGAACCTGCATATTTTTGGTGACTCCATGCTCATGGTAGGGGCTCCCGGAATCGTTCCAAATATTCAGCCAACCGACACACCTCCCCCGGGTAAACTGATCTGGACAGAAGTGGGAACAGATAGCCTTGAAGTTATTCAGGTTCTTGATGCTGACTCAGAGGGAAATTTTGACCTGTTTGGCTTTGGGGTCAGTATTCATGATTCCACGATGTATGTAGGCCTTCCCATTGCAAGCCAACAGAAAGGGGGCGTTTGGGTTTATCAGCTTGACATGGACTCCAGACAATGGGCTAAAACAGGCGAATTCCATGGGAATGATGGAGATATAAGCTTCGGTTTGAATATAACTTACAGCGGCAATACTGCCGTCGTAGCTGCACCCTTTGCGAATCAGGGCAAAGGCATCGTTCGCGCAGTAACAATAGATGAGGAAAATGGGGAATGGATGATAAGTGACGCTCTAAAAACTGGAAAGGAGTTGGTGTTAACCTCATCGGGCTCTGTCGATTGTACTGACGGAATGGCCTCCCAGTTTGATTGCGGAAACATAGATCTACTATCCTTTATGACTATAGAGGATCTCGGAGGGTCTACTGGTATCACTACCAATGATATTTGGGGTTGGGTTGATCCAGAAACCAACCGTGAGTATGCCCTGATTGGTCGCTCCAACGGGACATCTTTCGTAGATATCTCCGATCCTGCGAATCCGGTACTCAAGGGGGATTTGCCTCTGACCGAAGGAGCGTATCCCTCTCAATGGCGAGATATCAAGGTCTATGCCAATCATGCATTCATCGTTGCCGATAACGCAGGCCCGCATGGCATGCAGATCTTTGACCTGACCCGTCTACGTGAGGATAGCGATAGCATGGTTACCTACAACGTGGATGCGCATTATGACGGAGTCGCCAGTTCCCACAATGTTGTGATCAACGAAGACACTGGCTTTGCCTATGTGGTTGGGGCCTCAGGCGGGGGAGATACCTGTGGTGGAGGGCTCCACATGGTGAATATACAGGATCCTCTCGCACCTGAATTTGTCGGTTGCTTTCAGGATACCTCTACTGGACGCAGTGGTACGGGATATTCCCATGATGCACAATGCGTGATCTATGAAGGCCCCGACTCCGAATATCATGGAAACGAAATTTGCTTCAATTCCAACGAAACTGCACTAAGTATTTCAGATGTAACGGATAAAGCAAACCCGGTTGCTCTGTCCGTAGCAGAATATCCAAATGTGGCATATACACATCAAGGATGGTTGACAGATGATTTTGAGTACTTTTATATAAATGATGAGCTTGATGAGTTGCAGGGGAAAGTGGTCGGGACGCGGACCCTCATCTGGGATATTACCGACCTAGATGACCCACAACTGGTCACCGAGTTCATGTCCGAAAACCTGTCTAGCGATCACAACCTTTACATTCAAGGGGATTTGATGTACCAGTCCAACTATCGTAGCGGACTCCGCATCTTTGATATCAGTGACCGAGCCAACCCTGTGGAGGTTGGCTTCTTTGACACCTACCCAGTCGGCTCAGACAAACCGGGGTTTGACGGGTCATGGAGTAACTACCCATTCTTCCCTAGTGGCTCAATCATTGTATCAAGTATCGGTGAGGGACTCTTTATTGTTCGGAAACAAAATATTGACATATAAAGCTTATGCGCTTGACTCGTTTTTCGGTCTTTGCATGTTTTCTCTTCGTGATTCATGCAAACGTGCTGGCACAGTCCGAGACGACTGTATTCAGTCGCGATGTTCTGCCGATTATCCAGGAAAAGTTCGCTCCCCTTCTTGAACGTGAAGTTGGTCTGTCGCTTGACTCATGGGAGGAGATCATGGAGGGATCAGATCATGGCGAGATTGTCATCCCATACGATCCTGATGGCAGTTTGCTGACCCGATTGATCACGAACCTTTCTACCGAAGATTCTCTAAGCGAACTTGCGGAGCAGGTATCCGAACAGGACTTGGCTACTATTCGATCCTGGATTCAGGATGGTGCACCAAATGATGACGGGCAAATTGCTTATTCGGATGCATCCAATCTCTTGTATGCCTGCATTCAAGGTGGGGCCAAGATTGCCGTCATTGATATGGATGCGAATGTAGTCATTCGCTCCATTGATCTGCAAAAACTGGGGTTCACAGCAAATGCCAGACCTCACCATGTTGCCGTTGAACCTGATGGTTCTGCATTTTATGTCTCTCTGATTGGAGATGACCGGGTACTGAAATTTAATCAGAACAATGAGCTGGTAGATCAGATTGCATTTGAGAGACCAGGAATGCTTGTAGTGAATCCCATGGACAGTTTACTGTTCGTGGGTCGTTCCATGAAAGCCGTCAATCCACCGCAACGGATCGGGATTATTGAACGGAATGATATGGAGATTGAGGAATTGGATGTGTTTTTCCCTCGCCCTCATGCACTGGCAATAGATCCCACTGGCACCTATGTATATGTCGGAAGCCTTGCAGAAAATACTATGGCTACCGTTGATCACGGCACAGGAAACCTGTTCTTGAACCCCCTTGACGGCGAGACGCATACACTGGTCCAATTTGCAGTGTCTCCGGACGGTCAAACCATGGTTGTCGGAGGGCAACTGACGGGAGAGTTTTTCTTCTTTGATCTATCTGATCCTTCCAACCCGTCGCTGGAAGAATCCATTAAAGTCGGAATGGCACCGTGGCATCCGATATTCAGCCCGAATGGTGACTATGTAT
>JAPOTE010000017.1:28494-100028 GCA_026709335.1 Bacteroidota bacterium
CTCGGCAACAAAATGGGTAACCGTGCTACGGTCGTAGATGTCGCTGAGCGTAGCGTGGCAGCAACCATTGAAGGCCTTTCCGAACCTCATGGAGCTGCGATCTCACCTGATGGGAATACTGTGTATATTTCCAATAATAATCTCAAAGGAGCTTATAATGGACGATATAAATGGCAAGACGGCGCTCTCCCAGGTGTCATTGCGGTCATTGACTCGGAAACCCGTGAAATCACAAAAATGCTTGAAGTGGGGCCAAACCCCACCGGATTGGGGACTCGCTAGAACAGCTTCAACGGCGGCTCTGGCACTCGTTTTCTGCTTTTTGGCCGGATGTATCACAATTCAGGTGACTGACCTGGAGCCTGCATCCTTTCCTCCGGCCTATACACAGGAGATCTACGGCATTAAGGTGCTCGGATCGGATGGTCAGGTGCTTGATCACCCGTTTCATGGCGGGTTCAACCTACCTCGCCCGCAGTTGATCGATATTGACGGAGATCAGGATTTGGACATGTTTGTCCAGGAATTAACCGGCCGCATCAAATATTTTGAAAACACCGGCACCCCTACGTCCCCCTCTTTCACCTGGCGCAGCGATCAATATCGTAACCTGAATATCGGGGAGTGGTACCGGTTCGTGGATCTGGATCAGGATGGAGACTTTGATCTAATCGGTGAAACAACATTCAGTTATGTTCGCTTCTTTCGCAATGAAGGAACACCAACAGCCCCATCCTTTGCTGCTCCCCTGGATTCACTGCGTGACGCCGAAGGCGTTCCTCTTTTCATGGATCGACAGAATATTCCTGCTATTATAGACCTGGACTGCGATGGATTACTGGATTTGTTAATTGGTCGAGTGAGTGGAACTGTCATCCACTATGAATCCATTGGCTCGGATGAAATGGGGCTTCCGAGATTTCAGTTGGTGACGGATCGATTTGAGGACATCGAGATTCTTGGTATGTTTGCAACCCTGCATGGTGCGAATGCTCTCTCTTTTCATGACATTGATCAGGATGGAGATGAGGATCTCTTCTGGGGTGACTTTTTTGAAGCAGGTATCCTTCTGATCTCCAATACTGGAACCTGTGCGGAGCCCAATTTTCGTAATGAGCCTGTTGCCTACCCGCCCGGTAACCCGATCAAAACCAGTGGATATAATTCGGCCCTGTTTGCCGATCTCGATGGAGATTCCACTTCAGAGTTGATCTTTGGCGTTCTTGGCGGCGCATTCAATCCGAGTTCATCTGCGATCGAAAACCTTTATTACATGGACCCTACTCCGGAAGGGTTAACACTGAAAACAAAAACCCTGTTATCTGGAATTGACGTGGGATCGGATTCTTATCCAGTATTTGCCGATTTGGATGGAGATGGAGATCAAGATCTACTGATCTCTAACAAGATCTCGCCATATGATTTTAATACAGCGACGATCCATTACTTTGAAAATACATCCACACCGGACCAACTGAGTTGGCAGGAGCGAGATTCGCTTAATATTTCGGGGCACTATAACCTTACACCTGCTGTTGCTGACCTAGATGCGGATGGAGACCTGGATATGCTGGTTGGTACCTGGAACAAGGGCAGTTTGTATTTCCGTAATGATGGGACCTCGAAGATCCCGAATTTTGTGTTAGATGAAAGCAAAACCGTTACTCTAACCCGAGGCAGTAACAGTACACCTGCCCTGGTTGATATTGATGCGGACGGAGATCTTGATCTTTTCATTGGTGAATCTTCCGGTGATCTTAATTTTTACGTGAACAATGGCACTCCGAACGATCCCAAATTTGACTTGATCAGTGATAAATTTGAGGATATTGACGTGGGAAGAAGGAGTGTCCCCCGCTTTGCAGATCTCGATGGAGATGGGGATCAGGATCTAATCCTTGGACGGGAATCTGATGGGGTTTCACTATACATGAATGAAGGCACTCCTCAACTGCCTGTATTTATTGAAGCAGGCACATTGCCGGGCCCGTTTCCTCTCCTTGCTACCCCTGCGTTCATTGATATTGACGGGGACAGTGATTTGGATGTATTCAGTGGTGGACTGGGTGGCGGGATCCTATTCTTCCGAAACACCCAGTACTAGTAACCTGATTTCCCGCAGAATTAACGTCTCGCCACATTTTCAGAAACCCTGCCCTCCGGCTGGGGCAGATTCCCGGGCATTCAAATTGAATCTGAAATCTTGCCTGCCTTAACAGTGGTATAAATAATGGGACCTCCAAAAATGAAAAGAATGATACATCATTTCATACGTTTTGTGGAAGTTTCCAATCAAATTGCGAATTCACCATGTGCATCAATTTTCGATCTGATTCCTGAGCCCAACTCCTACAACCACTGACGGCCGTCTATTATACCAGAGGGATGGTCACCCATAGTTGTTTTGGGAACTACTAATCTTATATGCACATGACACAGGATACCTCACAGGAGTCACAGTTTGACCTCCATACCTCACATTACCCGGAGTGGGCCCGACTGTTGGCTCGTAAATATTTTACGAAAACTTTAATCCAGTTTATTCTACACGGCAATGTTCGAGATCTTGTACGGCTTGAAGACTTTGAATCTGGACAGGTGGACTATGTTGGATTAACACATTTTTTAGCTCATGAATTGTTTGCTGCCAGGGATATCGTGGTTTTCTATGATCGTGCTGCAGGGATCCATTTTCTTGATGCGGAAACGAAAAAAGATTTCAATCGCGCACTCTCTGGTCATGACAGCCTCTTTGGAACCGAATTTGCTCGTAAGCGCCCGCGAAACCCTTCGCAGGTACTCGCAATTCTAGACAACTACTTCCGCCTGCGCCTTGCCTCTGGAAAAAGGATTGCCTGTATCATTGACTATGCAGAAACAATTATTCCTATGGCGGAAGCTTCGATGTATTCGGCGGAAGATCGTAGCGCGATCGTGAATTTACAACGCTGGGCGCATGATCCACTGTTTCTCCAACACGATTTCACGATCTGTTTGATCACAGAGAACCTAAGTGACCTCAATCAACAGCATGTACAAAGCCCCTGGACCTCTGAGATCTACATCCCCCTTCCCGAGAAAGATGACCGTTTTGCATTTGCTCAGTGGTCAACCAGAGATTCGTCCACGCTCTTTAATGAGCACTCGGACTTAACACTGGAAGAATTTTCACAGAACACTCCTGGACTTGGCTATACACAGCTCCGAACAATCCTTGCCGACACGCTGGAAAACAAAACTCATCTGAGTTTTAAGCATCTGTCCGAGCTCAAAAAGGCACTGATAGAGGAGGCTGCGTTCGGGATGCTGGAATTTGTTGAATCCAAAAATGGATTAGATGATGTGGCGGGACATTCCGAAGCAAAATTGCATCTGCGTCAAGCTGCATCCGCGTTACGGCAGGGAATTCATGAAGTCATGCCAATGGGATACCTTGTGAGTGGACCTGTTGGAACCGGTAAAACATTCTTGATTACTTGCTTTGCCAATGACATTGGCATCCCGATGGTCAGGTTGAAAAATTTCCGATCCCAATGGCAAGGACAGACTGAAGGAAATCTGGAGCGAATTCTCAATCTCTTGGAAGCCATGCCCCCGGTCGCCGTCATGATTGATGAAGCCGATGCGGCTTTGGGAAACCGCGATGCAGAAGGAGATTCAGGAGTTTCCAAGCGGGTATTCGGACAAATCGCATCGTTTATGAGCAAACCTGAGCACCGTGGCCAAATCATCTTCTTCCTGATTACTGCACGACCTGACCTGATGCCAGTTGACTTAAAACGCCAGGGACGTGCAGAGGAACATCTTGCCCTCTTCTATCCCTCTACCCCAAAAGATCGACTTGAACTGCTACGTGTTATGATGCGCAGAACAAAGATTGATCTCCCCGAAGAGTCCATTCCCACTGCACTTCTAAATGGTAAGACGATATATAGTGGGGCGGACATGGAAGCACTCCTGACTCGTGCAAAATTCCGTGCAACTGCAATCAATGATACCTCTAATAGAGTGACACCTGAAATATTGAGTTCCGTGGTTGAGGATTTTATTCCACCCGCTAATAGCGAAGAAAAAGAGCTCCAGACACTCGTTGCTGTCCTGGAAAGTACCAGTCGAGAATCTCTCCCTGAGATATATCGTTCCATGGATCGCGCAGAGATTATTCAGCGTGTGAACGTCTTGAAACTTAAACTTTCATAAGTTGGTCACCCATGAATGCTAGGAATGCCAAGTTTTCACTGCCAGTTGTGAGATTCTGATGAAAACCTGACATTCCTAGCTCCATGAGAAGTTCATTCGACGAAGCCTTTGGCAAACATGATAAAAAATCAACCTTGATGACTGATCTTTTACTGTTAAGCGGGGATCCGTGCTCGTACGGCAAACTATTTTCTTTTCTGATCCTGTGAGTTTCTGCTCACTAGTTGACGATTCTGTTAGAAGCTCATCCTATTCGAAGATGCAACGTGCAATCATACTGACGATAAGCCTGTTGATCGCGCCCGTGACATGGGCGCAACAAGATCCTGTCGCAGACTCTCTCGCCCAGCAAGTGTTTGAAGCGGCCGGAGGATCAAGTGTTTGGGCAAACGTCCCTTATGTTGTGTTCAGTCAGGCCACCGAAATCAACCGCACCCCCAATCGTGTCATTCGCCATCTTTGGGACAGGAAAACCAATCAGTATCGAATGGAAATCCCGGGGCCTGCTGGAGAGCCTTATGTGATTTTGTTTGATCTTGACACACGACAAGGAAGAGCTTACTGGGATTCGATCGAACTCGATCCCGCTGAGTCAGCAAATTGGATCGAAGAAGCATATCGCCGGTTTGTGAATGATTCATTCTGGCTATTGGCACCCATGATGCTGTTTGATTCGGGAGTTGAGCGAATATTTCTCCCTGACTCCTCCAATGAACTGGTAGATGTCTTACATCTCCGATTTACGCTGCCTGACCGCGCACCAGCTAAAGAGTACTACCTGTATATTGATCGCACATCAAATCAAATCAGGCAATGGAAGTATCGGGCCCCCACAGACGCTCCTGATGGCCCATTACGAGCTTTTGAATGGAGGGATTATGAGCATCACTTAACACCAGGGGGAGATCTGATTTTATCAGTCCGCAAACGATCTCTTGGAGGCCCCTATGAGGTGGTTACAAGGGCCATTCGATTTCCCCCTGAGGTTCCAAGTACCTGGTTTACCGACGGAACAGCAAAATTGACACCAACCTCTGAGGCACCGTAATTTTGGCTTGACCGCTACCACATATACGATTATTTTTGAGAATGAGGTTCTTGCAAACCTTTGTTTTCAGTCAGAAAAGACTCCCTCAGGCGCTTTCAGAGCAATGTTTATGCTCAATTTTGGAGGTTTTACAAGAGGCTCGAATCAATAGAGAATCCGTGATCATGATCACGCGAAGAGCTCTGTAGTCCAGAATTGACAAGTTCTCGATATAGAAGCTTTTGACATCCATATACCCATCTTCCTCAGGTGCTATTCTGGCTCCTGACGAGAATGTCTGTACCTGTAGCCATGCAAGCACGTCAATCCCGGACACTGATAGCACAAAACGCCATAGATATACCTGACAATATTTTTTAAGTGAAATTTTGCGTAAACTTGAGAAGAATTATCAAGTGATAATTTCTGATGTTTACGCAATAGTGTAAAATTTTCACTATATTTGCTTACTCACAAACCAAGGTGATTACATAATTACATTGTTACAACGGTAGCCAACTTTATTTACCGGTTTTCCTGGTGTGCATATCAGCATTCCGAACGCCAAACGGCGGAGTCCTTTCTTCGAGAGTTGACCGTTGTCCAGTTGCGCTGAATTCGCGCAAGAACTATTAACATCTAAATGCAGAGGTCCTATCATGCTACGTAAATGGAATGTGCTTCTACTAATCTTATCAGTGTTGCCCGCAACGGCACTTGCTCAGAACACCGGCAAAATTTCTGGGCAGATCACTGATGCAACCACAGGCGAAACACTGCCGGGTGCTTCGGTTGTCATTGTCGGAACCACCCTTGGTACCGCCGCTGATCTTGATGGTAATTACTTTATCATCGGTGTCCCTGTTGGTACCTATACTGTACAGGCTCAATTTGTCGGTTTTCAAACTCAAACAACCGTGGGAGTTGAAATCAACGCAGGATATACTCGAGAATTGAATTTCGAGCTTCAGTCGGGTATTGAACTTGAAGAATTGGTCATCGAGTATGAGCGGCCATTGATTCAAAAAGATGCTGTTGGCGTCCCAAAAATTGTTGACGCCGAAGCAATCACTGCGCTTCCTGTTCGAGGTGCTGCCAATGTGGCGAAGATTCAGGCTGGTGTTGTCAGTAAGGAGGGATCCGGTACTCTGAATATCCGTGGAGGCCGCGGTGCCGAAGTTACATATTATGTCGACGGTGTTAAGGGCGGTTACGGCGTTCCACAGGGTGCGGTGCAGCAGCAGGAAATGGTGATTGGAAGTATCAATGCCCGGTATGGAGATGCCATGAGTGGGATTATCAACATCACAACCAAATCCGGGAGTGCTCAATTCTTTGGTTCAGTTGAGGCTCTATCCTCGTCACAATTCGATAAATTTGGCTACAATCTGGTCTCAGCGTCCATTGGTGGTCCGATTGTTGGAGACAAGCTCAGCTTCTTTGCAGCTGCTGAAATAGATCTTTCTGCAGACAGGGATCCGAGAAGTATTTCGACTGTTCATCTATCAGATGCTCAAATTCAGGACTTGTGGGATGCTCCAATGGGACTTTGGATCGAAACCGAGGGTACTAGATCCCTCGTAGGACTCCCGATTGGTCTTGCCGATGGAGCCAAACTTCGCGTTAACAACGACGGGACGCCTGACTTGAGTGATGGTGGCCTCTCTTTCAGTGATGGAACGTTTATTCAAGTTGCCGAAGCTAGTACTGTTGACCTTGATCTCGTCTCACGTGCAGAACAGTTGACCGAGTCAGATTTCACGAGGAGCCTCAAAAAGAACATGCGAGAAAATTTCAATCAGAGTTACAATGCGAACGTAACCTGGGATGTTCTCTCAAACGCGCGAATCAAAGTTGGAGGCACCTACAGAAACTTTACAGGTGATGGTTCCGCAACTTCAAGAGAAATTTTCTCTCCACAATCAGCAAGCGCCTACGATAACCATCGATATTCGGCCTTTGTAACATGGACCCAATATTTATCCAGTTCAACCTTCTATCAAATTCAGGCAAGCTGGAGAGGCTATTTCAACGAGAGCTATGATCCTCGTTTTGCCCGTCCAACCAAAGATGATCTCAGTGTACTTTGGTCTTATGCGGACATTGATCATCCAGTTCATGCATCGATTGCCGCATATAGAAATATTACCTACGTCGAAGAAACCAGGAAAAATCCAAGCGATGACACAGAAGTTACTGTACGGGTTCCGACCTTTAACCGGAGATACGAGGATGGACTCCGTATCTCATCTGAGACGACTGCTGGACTCGTCGGGGTAATTGGTGGTGGACGAAACGGTTACAGCAAGAGCGACGGTAGCGTATATCGTGTGGCTGCATCTGCAACTACACAGATTGGATTGAATCAATTAGAATTTGGAGCGGAATATGAAACCAGTGTCGGACGTTCATGGGGGTTTAGTGCGGAGAATGCTGCCCGGGTTTTTGCAGACGGGGATCCGGAGAATATTGATCCAAACGATACAAGCGTAAATTCAGCAGGATACACTCGCTTTGAAGATATCCCGACTCATCTCCTTCGCACTATAATGGGCGGCACTGGATACAATATACTCGGGAATCAAAAAGTGGACTCGGAGAATTTTTCGGGATACCAAGATAACGATAAGAATAAGCCCGAAGAACATTATTACCAGGCACCTCACAAACCCATCTATTATGGTGCTTACGTTCAGGATAAGATTGAATTTCGGGATATTGTCCTGAATCTGGGACTCCGTGTGGACGTTTGGGATAACAACCGTCGAGTATATAAGGATAAGTATGCACGGCGTCCAATTGAACGTGCAGGAAATCTCGGTATCAGCCTTCCCACCGGAATCGGGACAGATTACGCAGTTTACTTCAGTGGAAGTGATGTCGTAGGATACCGGGACTTAGATGGCGGATTCTACGATGCAGATGGGAATCCGGCGAACGCAGGCGATATCCTATTGAATGGTCTTGTGAGACGTACAGGGTCCGTTGTTACCGAAGATATGTTTGAGGATTATGTTCCTCAAGTCACATTGATGCCTAGAATTGGAGTCAGCTTCCCAATTACGGACCGTGCACTCTTCTTTGCCAGCTATGGTGTAGTGTCGAGGCGTCCGTCAACAGGATCAGCCGGGTTGGGATGCCTGACAGCAACTGCCTGTAACAACAATAATGGTTTGCTCCCGGAAAACACTACGAAATACGAACTTGGTTTCCGCCAGCGCTTGGGCGCTCGCCAAGCATTCACAGTTAGTGGCTTTTTCCATCAGATTAATAATCTGATTCAAATTCGGGATATCAGAGGCGCAAGCCCTGCCACATATTCGCGCTATGAAAACGTTGACTTTGGTACTGTCAAAGGTGTCGAATTTGACTACGATCTTCGTAGAACCCAAGGTGTCGCTTTACGCGCCAATTATACATTGTCGTTTGCACAGGGTACAGGATCTGGTTCCAGAACCACCAGCTTCATAGTCTGGATTGACGAAACACCTCCAAACTTTATCAGCCCATTAGATTTTGATCAGCGCCACAAGATTAATGTGACTCTTGATTACAGTCTAGGTAAGGGAGAGGGACCCACATTGGTTGGAACAAAATTGTTGCAGAATTTTGGAATTAATTTGCTCTTTACCGCAGGGAGTGGATTTCCTTATACCGGTGCACGGGATCCGCTTCCTGTGAATGCTGCCCGTGCTCCTGTTCCGCGCGGCGGAATCAACGAAGATCGTTTGCCTTGGACAAATCGGCTTGACCTCAGAATCCAACGGCGCTTTAGTGTCCCGAGTGGAGGATCAATTACCGCATTTTTGTGGATGCAAAATGTTCTGAATACGGTCAACGTTCAGGAAGTGTACAGATATTCTGGCCTTCCTGATGATGATGGCTTCCTCGCAACAGCCGGCGGAGCTCAGTTTATTGAATCTGCAAGCCCTGTATCGGAGACGCTATACAGATTCAGAAATCGTGACTTAAACAACTTTGGGCGTCCGAGACTTACACGCCTTGGAATTCGATTTGATTTCTAACAAAAACAGGTAGATCAGGGCCCTCTCAGAGGGCCCTGGGTCACCCTTTTTATTTGACAACGAAACAAAATGATCAAAAAAAACTGTTTACTTGTACTGGCTCTTTTGACTGCGTTAGGAGTCGGATCAGTATTTGAAGCACAGGCACAGGTGGGAACCTGCAGGGCAGCGCTTGGCGAATCCTACCTCGACATCAACAATGTCCGTGCCCGTATCCTGAACAACGGAAACCTGTTCTGGCGGGGAAGCCCTCATGTGTACAATGTTCCAAAAGGTGGAGGAGCCCAGGCAATTTTCGCCGGCGGAATCTGGATTGGCGGGTATGTAGGAGGCCAATTACGTGTCGCTGCCGCTCGCTATGGTAATTACCATTTCTGGGCTGGCCCTATTGATGATAACGGGAATCCCCCGGCGGACTGCTCTCAATTTGACCGCCTCTACAAGGTAAGTATTGATGACATCCAGGACTATGAAGCTACCGGTGTCACAACTCCTGACCTTCGTGACTGGCCTACAGGGTTGGGAGCTCCTACCTATGCACCTCCTGGGAACGGCTTAGACGATGATGGAGATGGAGAGGTTGACGAAGCAGGAGAGACCATTTTTCTCCTGGATCAGCCCCTTGCACAGCGAGGCTCCCGTGTGATTGACCTGGCAGGAGGAGAACGTCCTGCAATTTTGGGCGATCAGTCCATCTGGTGGGTCATGAACGACCGTGGCAACGAACATAGAGGAGCAGCTTCTCCTCCCATCGGAGTTGAAGTGCATGTTACAGCATTCGCATTCAGGACCGCTGGCGATATTGGGAATACAACCTTTTACCGATATAACATCTATTACAAAGGAAATTCTCCGTTCACGGACGTCCATTTAGCTATTTTCTCTGACCCCGACCTTGGAAACTACCAGGATGACTGGGTTGGATCCGATACTACCTTGGGCGTTGGGTATGTGTGGAACTCGGATAATGAGGATGAAGGATCGGATGGCTATGGCACCCCTGCTCCTGCCGCGGGATATGATTTTTTCCAGGGCCCCGTCGTCCCATCTCCCGGAGACTCTGCCAAGGTGGACGGAGAATGGATTCCTGATTTCAGAAACCTTGATATGACTTCCTTTACCTTCTACAACAATGGTGGTGGGGTTACGGAGGATCCATCTAGTGCCATGGACCACTATAACTATATGCGCGGGAATTGGAAAGATGGGAAGTGCATCACAGAAGGTGGGAATGGCCGAGATTTCTCTGAAGATTGTACTGCCTACATGTTTCCGGGAGATCCTGGAAGCAACGACAGTAACTGTCAATACTGGTCAGAGTGCAACTCTGACGGCGCAGGGACGGATATTGAAGCTGCCGATCGACGCTTTGTGATGGGAACCGGACCGTTTACGATCAATCCCAATGATTTTCAGCAGATTGTTTATGGATTGATCTGGGCTCAAGGAGTTGACAACTTTGATTCCGTCCAGAAGCTCAAGGGCGCAAGTGCTCTTGCTCAGGCTGCGTATGATATCAACTTCGATCTTCCTTCTCCTCCCGCAGCCCCACTGGTTACAGCAACTCCGAGGGATGGAGGAGCCATACTGGAATGGACGAACTCCCCTCAGTCAAATAATTTCCTCGAGACCTATCGGGTTGAAGACCCCTTTGCACCCGCCAATAACAATGCTGTGGTGTTTGAGGGATACGAAGTAATTCAATATAACAACCCCCTGGATCAGATTGGGACTACCATTGCCGTCTATGACGTGGTGAATGGCATTACGCGCGTTATTGATGGCCTGCAATTGATCATTCCTAATCCCGCTGACCCTGATGGTCCCGGGCTTATTCAAGAGCCTCAGACCGTTGTCGCCAATGGGACCGATTCAGGTGTCCAGAACTACCATGTTGCGAATGGACTTACCAATTACACGACCTACTACTTCGGGATTCAGGCGTATGCACAAAATGATGACAATCCCGGTCGTAAGATCTTTCGGGGACCCATCACGCGCATAGAGGTAACCCCAACTAAATCGACGCAGGAAATTCCGGAGGCCGCGATAACCGCATTTGAAACTACCGCTGATCCAGATTTCGTGGGCGAACTGAAAGGGATTGGAGATGGGTTCGTCCACGCGGATGTAGTCAATCCCTCTGCCATCAAGGAGGCTACCTACTCCGTTGAATTTTATGAGCGGGCCATTCCCGGAAAAAGGGCATCAGAGACAATCAGTCAACCTGACAAGGATGAAGTTGACCCACTTAACTCACCATTGATAGCAGCACGAAAAAGCGCGGACTCCCAAGATGATACAAAGGTTATCACCTATGATATCAAAAGAGACGGCGATTTAATCTTCGATGGCAAGTCAATTGACTATGCCGCACCTCAGCGCGATGACGTCATGGTGCTTGATGGGCTTCTGTTTACCATTCGTGGACCTGATCCTGGCTACAAGGATTTTCAAGTGGTAGCGAACGCTTCGGGACCTGTAGACCCTCCTGCCTATGCTGCAATCACATGGAACAATTTCCCCAATCCTAGAGGGGTTGGACTGAATAGGGGGTATCAGCAATCTACCAATAATTCCATCTGGATGATTCATGCAGGAGGTGCAGCACAGCCCTTCTCATCCTTTGTTGCACGAAGCACACGTGATGGAGGAAATCTCCCCAGAATAGGAATTAACGATTATGAGATGCGCTTTACTGATCGTTGTGTTAGTCAGATGGATGGAGTAATAGCACTTGATGACTGCCTGGGATTCCGTGGGTTTGAAGATGGGGCATTGTTTGAAGTTCCCTTTGAGCTTTGGGACACGGGAGTATCAACTCCAGATGATCCCTCCGATGATGTAAGACTGGTTGCAGTGGTTTGTGAAGCTGCCTGTGGCGCTGGAGCACAGCAAGGCGTCTTCGACATAGGCGGTGACCACCCTGCCTCAGGCGCCGCGAATGATCCCTTCACAGATTGGGTCTACTTTTATCGGCCAAGTGACATCACCCCAGGCCAGAGCGGACGTGATCGTTATCTCAGCGGAGAGGATGGTGTTGGAATCTCAGAAGTACTTGCCCGAATTGTTCTTGTGGGATGGAATATTGGGACTGCCCCTCCGTACAATCCCGCCTTGCCAGAGTCGGGTACTGTATTTCGGTTTATTACGAATAAACCGAATCAGCCCGAAGCTGTCTTCAGCTTCTCTACTGAAGGGTATGCCCCAGGGGAATTCAGTGATGCTGACAAGCTACTTCGCTTGGAAGACATTGGTATTGTACCAAACCCTTACAAAGGAGCATCCTCTTATGAGGTGAGTCAGCTTTCTGATGAAGTACGCTTTACGAATCTTCCCGATGTTGCAACGATTCGTATATTCACGCTGAATGGCACACTCATCAAGACCATCAACAAGCAATCACCGGGGATCGCAACAATTCCTTGGAATTTGACCACAGATGAGAATTTGCCCATCGCGAGTGGAATGTACTTGATTAACGTTGAAGTACCCGACGTAGGGTCTCATACGATTAAGTTTGCCGTAGTAAAGAAACGCATCCAGTTGAATGTGTACTAAGGATATTGTTCGGCCAACGACCGTATCCATAGAACAATAAAACACAACGTAAAGACATGAAAACTTACAAACATTTTATTCAGCTGAGTGCTGGAATCATGGCCGTATTAAGCCTCTCGGTTTTGCCCTCAAGCTTCGTATTTGCCCAAGAGGGGGCGAGTCAGCTTGGTGGAGGTATTGATCAGCCAAACACAAATCGTGCAGGTACCAGTGGTGCTGCAGAATTACTGGTCCCTCTGACTGCACGGTACAGTGCACTTGGAGGAGCTACAACCAGTGTCCTTGCAGGAATGAATGGACTTGAAGCACTCTATGCAAACCCTGCCGGTTTGACCAATAATCAGAGTACTTCTGCATTATTCAGTCGACTCCAGTACGTTGCAGATATCGGAGTCAACTATTTTGGATTGGCACAGCGCTTTGGCGATAATAATCTTGCCCTCACCATCGCAGCGTGGGATATGGGGGAGCTTTACCGTCAAACAGAAGCCAATCCGGAAAAATCGGACGACGCTACCTTTCGCGTTTCGTTCATTAATGTTGGACTTACTTACGCACGGACGCTCACAGATCGTATCTCTGCCGGAGCAACCATCAAGGTTGTCAATGAATCTATCGATGACCTAACAGCTACCGGAATCATCTTTGATGCCGGAATGACTTATGTCGTTGGTGAATCGGGATTACGCCTTGGTGTAGCACTTAAAAATGTCGGCAATGAACTTCAATTCTCTGGAACAGGCTTAGGGCGTCAAGTGCAACTTCCGGATCAACAGAGAGACGCAAGTGTAAACACAGTCCAGCTGGAGTCCGAAGGAGTTCAGTACCCCACCCTCCTGAATTTTGGTGTTGCATATGAGCGTAGCATCACTTCGAATTCTTCCGTCACTCTGCTCGGAAACTTCCGATCCAACAGCTTTGAGGATGACGACTTCAGTGGAGCCGTTGAACTTGGCTACGGTAATCTGCTTTATCTCCGTGGGGGGTATGAATACAGCAGAGAGAATAACGTGACCTTTTACAAGGGTTATTCCTTTGGCGCTGGATTACAATTTCAGGTGGCCGGTACGGATTTAGCAATCGATTATTCGCTCCTTCCAACGGATTACTTTGATAATATTCAGTTTATAACTGCCTCTGTCCAGTTATAGAGACAATTATTGCGTTATGAGGGGGGAAGGCTGCTCGCCAGTTTTCCCCCCTTTTTTGTTTCTTCGAAAGCAAACCTGCCTGATAGAATTCACATAAGATTCCTTGGCAATGAATCTTATGTGACGCCGTATTTACACGCCAACAACAATGCCTATAATGACTACTAGCCAAAGCACACCCTCTAGATCTGTAACGAGGCAGAATTTCTAATCAAGTGATTTCAAAATGGGTTTTCTAAGAGATCTCTATTTAGCGCAGAAAATCTCGCGGGAGTACTACCGAACTTATTTTCTCAAAGGAATATACAAAGCAAGAACAGTGTCAGAAGCGTAACGAGAAGAGTGAAAAATATATTGATCCTTCAGCCATTTATGTGAATCCAATCATAAATGGCTGACATCCACTTTTCAGGGTGAACCTGCGGCGGTTCGAGCGAGTGTCAAATGCGGAGATAGATTTTAGCACTGTTGTAACGCATTTTTGATTAACCCATATAGCTACGAATCCTTCGTAAATCCTGCTCGAGGAATGATAACTTATCCACACCAGATCATAGAGAGATGTGTTTCTGCTGAAAGCCACTTTCGTAATCACGAAGAGAAGAATAACACATCTTTCAGTTTTCTTTGATCTGCATATTCAGCATATTCTCGTAGATTGTTAACTTTAGATATCGGCACATCCTGTAGTTACCAAGTACTCTTGAACGGTGGCGCACCATATAGTCAGGACCGGATAGCCAAAATTTGAGGCATGATTTTAACAAAGCTTGTGCATGCAACCCCGCTGTGGATCTGTGTTCTAATCCTAATCTCAGCGTGTAACAGTGAAACTGAAATCGATTCTATTGAATTTACTGGCCTGAATAGTGATTATGTAGGGGATGCTCTCTGCTTTGATTGCCATGAAACTCAGTGGACTGGATTTCAGGATCATGGGATGGCAAAATCCTATTATCCGCTAACCAGCTCCAATATAGTAGAAGACTTCAATACAGATCCGATTTGGCATAGCGAGAGCGAATTCTGGTATCGTGCGATTGAAGAGGATGGCGCCTATTGGCAAGAAGAATTTCGACTAAATGCACAAGGAGAACAGATACATAGCTTGAAACGTCGCATGGATTTTGTGGTTGGCAGCGGAAATGCAGCCCGTACTTACCTGTCAGAATCCAATCAACGCCTGTATCAACTCCCCCTGACATGGTACAGTCAAGTCAAACAATGGGATTTCAGTCCTGGTTATGAGATTGCGAACAAACGGTTCGGGCGTCTGATTCCAGACCGATGTATGTCCTGCCATAACAGTTACCCCCATAGTGTGGAATGGGTCGAGGGCAAATATGTGGACGCCCCTGACGGAATTAGCTGTGAGCGCTGCCATGGCCCTGGCGGCGATCATGTGGAGTTACGTCTTGCCGGTGGTGGTCCAACGGGGGATACTGATTACTCTATTGTGAACCCTATGAGGTTATCCCACGATCTTCAGATGGATGTATGTCAACAATGCCACCTACATACGTCAGTTTCACTCCTTAGAGATGATCGTGGGCCGTTTGATTTTAGACCATCTGAGCGATTGCAAGACCATCTTGCCCTCTTCTCGGCATATGACTCTACGAATAAACTAGATGTGATATCACACGCTGAACGCCTTTCCCAGAGTGCTTGTTATTTATCAGGATCTCCACAAATGACTTGCACCACCTGCCATAACCCACATGAGGGATTCAGGGATAAGGGACCTGAATATTTTAACAACACATGTAATTCCTGTCATGAGTCCGTCCCCGACCACGAACTCAAAGTCGATTGTGCGAGCTGCCATATGCCAAAAGAAATTGCAGATGGAACCCCTCATGCCACGTTTACAGATCATTGGATCCGTGTTGTTCAAGATGAACCTCTCATGTCAACTCATAAAGAACCTGGATTGACCCCATACTATGAGCGTGATCAAACAGAATTGGAGCATCTAGAAGCAGTTGCGACTTTAGTCCATGCGACTCAAACCGGCAATATTGATGAATTAGAGAAAGGAATTGAGTTGGCGCGTTCATCAAGAAATATGGATACAACGGGCGAAGCCAGCTTTTTGATGGGAGTATCACTTTGGCGTTTAGGGCGTTCGGAAGAAGCGATTGAACCATTGGAAGCCTCTGTTCAAATGCGTCCGAATATCCCGGAACGCTTAAATGCCTTGGCGCAGGCCTATGAAAGTGCACACCAGAAACAAAATCAAATCGGATCACTCTATGAGCGTGCTCTGGATATTCAACCTGCGCTTGCTGATGTAAGAATCAATTATGGACGATACTTGGAGACAGAAGGCTCTCTGGCAGAAGCAATTATACAATACCGCCTTGCTATTGAAGAGAAACCTTGGCTGGTGCAGGCACACTATAACTTGGGTACTGCGCTTCTGCAAGATGGTGAATTTATCCAGGCGGAGGCAGCCTTGGTACAGACTCTGAACCTAGATCCGGATCATTCTGAAGCTCTCGGAAATTTAGGATTACTGCTATTGCTGAATGAGCGCATTGATGCAGCAGGTGAGTATTTTCAACGAGCTGTCAAGGCGGCCCCCGAAAACCCGGTTGCACACAGTAATCTTGGTTCATGGCATTTTGATCTCGGAAATTTTGACGCTGCTGTGGTTCACCTGGATCGAGCAGTAACACTTGATCCAGAATATATTGAGGCATGGGAAAACCTAGCCTTGTCTTATGCCCGGATGGACAGATCGGCCGATGCTGTACGCGCAGCCGAACACGTGATAGAACTAAATCCCGATAACCCCATAGCGCTTGTTATATTGGATGCATTTGGAAGATGAGATATAAGATTGCCCTATTTCTGCTCTTACTTTTTGGCACAGCATGTGGGCAAAAGGAAATGATCCCATATCAGAACCTAGCTGCTAACTATGTGGGGATAGACGCTTGTGCAGACTGTCATCCGGACAAGGTGGCTACGTTCACTCAATCACAGATGGGGCGGTCGTGGGAGTTAGCAAAGCCAGCTAATAGCAGTGCTGATTTTGATAACCCCGTGCCTGTTTATGACGATTTTAATGACCTTTATTATGTCGGGCTCCGAAAAGGTGACGATCTCTATGTCGTTGAATATCGACTCAATGGTGTAGATACGGTGCACAAGCGCATAGAGAGAATTGATTACATTGTTGGAAGTGGTCATCACACGAATTCTCATATCATGGATGTGAATGGATATCTCTACCAGATGCCATTGACTTGGTACGTGCAAGAGGGCAAGTGGGATTTGCCACCTGGATTTGAAGGACCGAACAACAGTCGGTTTGACCGGCCAATTCCACTGAAGTGTATGACCTGTCACAATGCGATGCCAGAGTATGTAGAAGGATCAGAGAATCGATACCTTTCTGTACCCCACGGAATTGATTGTGAGCGCTGCCATGGCCCTGGCTCCCTGCACGTTGAATCTGTCCGAAGTGGCATTGCGGCCAATACCTCTATTGAAGCGGATTACACGATTGTCAACCCTGCTAAGCTTTCAGCCCAAGAACAGTTTGATATTTGCCAGAGTTGCCACCTCCAAGGAGCTTCGGTTAATAAGCCTGGTCATAGATTCACGGATTTTAGGCCCGGGATGTCCTTGGCCAATATTGAGAATGTGTTTTGGCCTCGCTATGCGGACAGCTTGACTCAGTTTGTTATGGCATCCCATCCTGACCGCCTTCGCCAAAGTGCATGCTTCCAAGCTTCAGAAACCATGACATGCATCACATGTCATGACCCTCATGTTCCAATTGAATCAGTGTCAGAGAGCCATTATCAGGATGTATGTCAATCCTGCCATACTGAAAGTGAAAATAACCTGCTATGCCCAACTGAGGAGGCTGCTCTCGGGGTGAATTGCACAGATTGCCACATGCCTGCATCAGGCTCGCAAGATATCCCTCATGTAACGATCACCGATCACTTTATCCGCTCTCCCGGATCTAAATTATCAGAGGTCTTGAACCCCAACGCTCAAGCTGATCTAGTTCGCATGAGTAGCCTCATAGATGAATCACCTACGGAGCGTGAAACTGCAGAGGGGTTCATGAATTACTACGAAATGATCACGAATGCGCCTGGCTTCCTTGATTCAGCAGCCGTATATCTGCGGCGGGCCCAACGCGCCGGGGAGAATGTGGACAAGGACTTGATCAGAATGCATTTTTTGAGAGGTGAGCCTACTAGCGTATTGCGCATAGCCCGTAATATGGATGATACACCCGACGCATGGACTGCCTATCGAATAGGAGAATCTTATTTGACTGAGCAAATGCCACAACAGGCAGTCCAATATCTGAAGCAGGCTTTACAGGGTGCACCTGAACATTTACGTTTCATGATTCGATTGGGCGTTGCGCAGAGCCAGGCGGGGCTTATCACAGAAGCGATTATCACTTTTGACGACGCCCTCCGGCGTAACCCAAAACAAGCAGAAGCCTATAATAATCGTGGCTATGCACATATCTTAAACAGAGACTTTGATGCGGCGGAAAATGACTTTAAAGCAGCAATTGAGCTCGATCCAGATCTAGAACAGGCTATAGCAAATCTCGCTTCCCTATATCTCAATACAAATCGTTTGGACGTAGCTCGCATATATGCACAACGACTGATCCAACTAGATCCTGCCAACCTGCAATATAGACAGCTATGGGAGTATATTCAACGGTAAGGCCCTTTGATCTCATATCGTATTTCCTCTTCGCACAATTTAAACAATCCCGGATCTAGAAATGCTACGAACCCCTACCCCATTTACCCCGTCTATACCACTCTATGCAGCGAACTTAAGAGGTTAATGAATCAGGAAGTGAGCCTCATCAATTCATTTCTGGGTATTCGTAGTCCCTCACTGAAGAAACATTACGAATAGAGAGCATTTCTCGGGATCATTCAAAATGCATAAAAACGAAGAAAGGCACCCCTCTCATTGCAGGGATGCCCTCCTATAATTTCGTGAAATAATGAATATTTATTTCACGAGTGTCATTCTACCACTGAGTAGGTGTCCTGCGACATTCAACTGATACACATAAGTACCCGAGGAAAGATCAGTTGCATTAAAGGTAGCGGTATATTTACCTGTGATCAAATGCTCATCAACAAGCGTAGCTACCTCCCGGCCTAGAACATCATAAACCTTCAACGTAGCTAAACCCGCATCTTTTATTTCAAACTCAATATTTGTTTGAGGATTGAACGGATTTGGGTAGTTCTGTGACAGTGTAAACCCATCAGGAATTTCAACAGGATCGCGCTGAATATTTGTTACCTGACCGCGCATGAATTTCTTGAACGTAAACCCTCTTGGAACACCACCAACTCCATTAAGCGGAATTCCATCACCATCCCGACTATTATCAAACAGGCCTACGTAAGCGTAATTTCCATCCGGTGAAAAGCCGATACCACGAGTCTTTTGTTCCCCAAACACAAACGGCCAGTCGAAATTGAGACTGTCCACAATTTCATCTGTTGCTGGATCAATCGCAAACCAAGTTAACTCGCTCCCAGGGGCAAATCTTCCAACACTCGGTAATGGAATGCTTCCCGCAACTGAATGCCCAAGCCAGATATAACCGGTTGATGGATCGCGAGCACTGGACTCAGCAAGAAGCCCCTCATGAATCAGTCCAATGGAGTCATATGGAGCAAACTCATTCGGCCGCTGATACTTGTATGTGCCCGAATGTGTAAATGCAGACCAATACACCGTATTCCCATCGGCCGTGACTTCTACAGTTCGGCCAATACCGGGTGCTGATGTCGTTACAATTTCTTTGTCTTGGAAATCAGAATCATAGACCTTTATGGGAGAACTTCCTGCTACCGGTGCAATATAGATGTTCCCATTTGCATCTATGCCCGGCGAAGCAGGAGAACCAAATTCTTCAGCACCTAAGTCAACTCTATCTAACACCTCACCGGTCTGATGATCCAACCGAAACATCAAACTCGTTGGATTTTCACGTGTGAGGGGGTTATTTGGAGTAAATGGTGTCCCAACCATGATGATAATATTACCATTATGGTCAGTTCTTATGCCGCGGACATCTTTGGCAGGGCCATCTTTAACATCCCAAAAAAGTGTGTCTGCCATACCACGATATGTAAATGATCGTATAGGCTCCATTGCCTTTGTCCCGTCAGAATTGAAGATGTGAACGGCGGGGGTACTAATGTATTCACCGTTCCTGTCCTTGAGTGTATCCCCATTTGCGAGAACCCAGAATTCTGGGAAATACTGTGAAACCCACACCTTGCCTTCCGCGTCTACTGCAACTCCATGCGATGATCGCCAGAAGGTTGTTGAATCAGGAAATGGTCCCATATCAATCCAACTCTGCGCACTTGTAGTTCCGCTTACAAGAAGACTAATTGCGATCAGAAATGCTTTTCGGGTCATGAAAAAATATGTAAAAACAAAGAAGGGTATCCCCTCTTTTCACAGGGATACCCTCTATTATTTTGATGAGTTATCGAAGAGTTACTTCACGAGAGTCATCGTACAACTGAGTCGATGTCCTGCAACATTCAACTGATACACATAAGTGCCTGAGGAAAGATCGGTGGCATTAAAGGTGGCGGTATATTTACCGGCAACCAAATGCTCGTCAACAAGCGTGGCCACCTCTCGACCTAGAACATCATAAACCTTCAACGTAGCTAAGCCTGCATCTTTTATTTCAAACTCAATATTTGTTTGAGGATTGAACGGATTCGGGTAGTTCTGTGACAGCGTAAATCCATCAGGAATTTCAACAGGATCGCGCTGAATATTCGTCACCTGACCACGCATGAATTTCTTGAATACAAACTTCTGCTTATGTGATGAATCAAAAAACCATTTGCATTCTCCATTTGTATTTTCCCCCTGCACCGCATCAAATATGCCCACATATGCATAGATTCCGTCAGGCGAAAAGCCTATACCCCGTACATTTCTGTTGATACCACTACCACAATATGTGAAGGGAGAATCAAAATGAAGACTATCAACAATTGCATCGTCTGCTTCAGGATCAATTGCGTAAAGAGTTAATTCGCTCCCAGGTCGAAACATTCCTGTACTATCAAGAGAAACATCTGCCCCCCCATGGCCCAACCAAATGTACCCTGTGGTAGGATGCCGAGCACTGCCTTGGGCAAGGAGGCCCTCATGAATAAGTCCGAGAGAGTCGTACTGTGAAAATTCGCTGGCACGATGATATTTGTAAGTACCCCGATGAGTATATGCCGACCAATACACAGAATTCCCATCTGCACTAACCTCTACTGCTCTGCCAACTCCGGGAGAATTTAGAGATACATTACCAATCCACACAAAGTCAGGATCAAAAATGCTGATCGGTGCGATTGCTTGAACAGGAGCAACATAAATATTCCCAGCTGCATCAATTCCAGGAGAAGCGGGAGAGCCAAATCGATCGGTTCCAAAATCAACCCGGTTCATTACCTCGCCTGTTTTGTGGTTAATCCGAAACATGAGGCTGGCCTCCTCCCCAACTACCACGATAATATCCCCATTGTGATCTACCTTTACACCCGTAATTCGTTTAGCATCGAGCGAAGGGTTATTCGCGTGCCCTTTGGGACGGTAAGCGAGTGTATCTGTCACCCCGTTAAAGGTAAGGGCATGCATTGGCTCCATTGCCTTAGTTCCGTCAGCATTAAACACATGTAAGGAACTAGTCTGGAGGGATAGTGTATCCCCATTTATGACCGTAGGAAAACTAAGGCTCCCTCCAAAAGTGGGATAATATTGTGCAAGCCAAATTTTGCCCTCTGCGTCTACAGCCACTCCATGAGCGCCCCGCCAGAAGGCCGATGAATCAGGAAATACATCACCTTCAATCCAGTTCTGGGCACTCGCAACACCACTGATGAGAAGAAGCGTGGTAAAAAGTATCGTTTTACGAATCATATTCAAAAGGATTTGATTGAAAAATATAATTAAAGTTCGCTACCAAAATACTAAGATACTATTCCTATATCTAAATTCCAAATTTCTCAGAGCCTAATTGCGCGTTGTAATTCGAATAATTCCGGCAACCGAGTTCTCTGTCGAGTTCGTTGCCGCATAAAGATGCCCTCCCTGCCCCCATGCAAATCTGCGAGCAGCCTGAGCCAAGACACCCGGATATAGCACTTGGGCATCTCCACCTGTATCTAAGAGTACAATAGAATCCGTTCTCTCAGATGTTCCTACATATAAGTTCCCCGATGCTGAGAATGCAAGAGCGTGGCCCTCGCTACTATTGAAGGTGGTCAGATCAAATACTTCTTCCGCCACCCCTAGCTCGCCACTGGAATCAATCATAAATCGCCAAATTTTACTGCTTTGGTTTTGGATGGCCGTCAGATATAGATAGTCTCCTAGTGCTACTAGATCCTTCACATCTGCTTCAAATTTAAAACCTTTAACGGTTCCATCTGACAAAATTCGATATATCTCCTGGTTATCTCCTGCTACCCAAAGACGATTGTTTGTATCAATTGCAATAGCTGTTAATCTGACAGCACGATCTGGGATTACAGCAAATACCGAAAAATTATTTGAGCCATCCTGAGATCTAAACACAGCTCGAACAGATCGGACCCCATACAGGTCATTATTCAGCCCAAATGTAAAATCTGTCCATAAAAACGGAGAATTAATGAATTCACTTCGTTCACCCTCAGGGGTGATGCGAATAATCCCAACGGGAATGCTGAACGCCACAAGAGAAACATATACATTTCCAGACGGGTCCGTAGCAATTCCATATATATCCTCAAAATCTTTGACCTCACCAAACTCAATAAATGGGGGATCCAGTCTATAAGATATGCTATTACTAAAATTCTCCGCCCCCACAACCACAAGACGAAGATTCAATTCAGGTTGTGGATCATTTGGGGCCAGCAGGCGAAGCTGAGTGGATGTTGACTCAAGTACATCGGCACGGGTGCTACCAAAATACACTAGATTATCTGCAGGTTGAGTTGAAAAATTGCTACCAGTAATGATTACATCATCTACACCGGCCAAGGCTCTATCCTCAGGCATTATGCCTTCAATCACTGGGGTGGGCAGGCTGGCACGGTCTGGATCATATATACTCGGCGCAGTGCCCGAGTCACAGCCAAAAGACATCACCAGACAAAATAGCCCAATGAACGGAGCTGAACGCCCCACCCTACAGCGAGAACCGTATTGCAAGACGTTGTACATTTGATAAAATACCAAAATCAGTATATGAATAGTCGGCTCCAAAGCCGAATCTGCGGAGAGATTGTTTTAGCCCCAACCCGAAACTGATCCCCTGCTCATCCGTGGGAAATACATATCCTGCACGAAGTGTGAATGTATTCAAAAAGGTGTACTCCGTACCTACCTTAATTTGTTCGGAAAAATCGCGCGGATTCGTAGCATCTACTGAAAGTAATAACTTATGCATGTTAGATCCGCGATCAATGAGATCCATCATATTCATGGACACACCAATATTTAGCGCCAATGGTAGAGCCACACCTTCTTCACTGAATGTAATCTCAGGGGCAAAATTCCGTGCACTGACTGCAAAATTCAAACTCCGAAAGCCAGTCCTGTAGAGTACCCCAAAATCATATGCCAGAACCCCCTCTTCTATGTTTTCGCGGACATATTCACCTTCAGCATCGATTCCAGTTACAGAATTTGCCAAATATTGATTAGCCCACTTGAATTGAACACCAACAGAAAACTGATCTGATAATTTTCTGGCATATCCGGCCCCGAAACTCCATGCTGACGGGGAAAAAGTGCCCACGTCCAAAAAACCCTGATCATTATCAAACCGAATAGTTTCTTCCAAATCGCCGTAGTCTACCATCAGGAATGAAAATCCAATCACTCCCAGACGGCCACTACCAGGGCGAAAGGATAGGCCACCCATTGAATAATTGATTTCGGCGATCCACTGGGTCTGCCCCAAAATAATATCCAAATTAGTCTCCTGCCAAGCCATCCCGCTGGGGTTGTAAAATAACGATGCTGCACCGTGATCAACCGCTGTTAAAGCATCTCCAAGAGCTGCAGCACGTGGATCCACGGACACAGACAAAAACTTCATTGCAGTCTGGGCAAGTTTTTTCTGCTGAGCGGAAACAGGCACCGCTGTACATACAGAAAACATCAACAATATGTAGCACCATTGCTTCATGCTGCCCTAACGAATAATTACAAACTTCTTGATTATCCTTTCACCAGTATCCAAATCCGTGATCACTGCGATATACAATCCGCTGGCAACAATTTGTCTGGATGATGTCGTATGATCCCAGAACTCATCTCCACTACCATCGGTATGCTCAATTTCATCTACGAGTTCTCCTAGATCAGTATAAATCGCGATAGTACATCGACCAGGTATATTGAAAAATGCCAGTTTGTCCGTTTGATCTGGGAAACGTACCGTAGGGCTTGAACCAATATTGAATGGATTCGGCACGATGCGCACCTCAGATAAGGATGTTCCCGCAGGTCGTTTTAAGCGTGTCGGAGTATAGGTTTGGGTAGCATACCGCGAACTCCTGAGCGATCGTCCAGATGGGGTAAGTCCTGTTCCATTATTTTGACTGGCACTCTGCACCGCAACAATGTAGTAATAGTAGTCTATCCCGCGAATCGGAGTCACATCATCAAAGCTGGTATCACCAGACGATGCGGCATGTACAAGTGTGTATGTACTATCAAAACGGCCTTGCGCACGGTATATCTCCCAGCTCTCCGGCAACGGTTCAGTTGCATGAGGACTCCAAGTCAGTCGAATACGGTCACCGCCTCCATCTACTTCAAAGACGCTTGGGGGAGCGGGTGCTCGTGGAATCGTATACCCTGAGCCATAGTTCGCAATCGCCCTACGAAACGTTTGAAAAAGTGAATCCCTACTTGTAAATACCCACTCATTCTTAGTCATTGAATGAGATTGTCCACCTACCTCAAACGTGATGGGGGTGCTATCATTGGCGCCTGATTCCTTATAGGCTCTCCCAATAGCCATATTGGCTTCACGACTTAATCCGGCAGCGGCCTCAGCAATAACAATGCGTACACTTTCACCTGGTGCAAGCGTGTAAGGTCCATAGCCGTTTGCATTGGAAAACCCACCGGGCGTTCCCAAACTGGGATCACCCACCGGACTCAGGAATCCTGGAAGCCCTGTTGGTTCCACTACATCAGCATGGCGTGGAGATTTATGTCCCCCAGACATTACACTATATTCAACCTCCATCTTTGCTGGATTAAATGCATCATTCTGTGATGTATAAGGCTCATCGGAGCCAATCCAGGATGTTGTACTCGGTTGATTTGGATCATCGCTCCGGTCCGTAGGAGATGTATCTGCATGCAGTGTAACGATCCCCGCAAACTGGGAAGCCCCCAAGCGACCTACCGTATCAGTTGGAGCAATATTGAACGCCGGCAAAGCCTGTGGCAAAATCGGACCACCGATGTTGTCATAAGCGCTGAAGGGAGGGAATTTTCCGTGCCATACAAACTGAGCGCGAAAATTCTCATCAGGTGGATCTACTTTTACACCATCTCCGCGCGTATCTAACATTGCATTCAGTCCCCAACCTGTTCCATTTCCAATGACATAACGCGTTTCCTTTGCAACAGAAAGACGCCATTGAAAAAATATGTATACGTCCTCTAGTGTCTGATTGGGTAGCTCAATGTCCGCGTCATCATCCGTATTTCCAGTATTCGTGAACGTATATTCCAAAATGTGATAATTATCGTGAAATTCTTGAGTGAACTGGAGGATTTTGCGCTCCATAGTAATACCCAAGAGCGTATTCGCCTCATTCACGATCATTGCATCCGCATCCATAGAGGGGTCATTATCGTCGGCCACCATAGCTGCCTCCGGTTCTGTAATAGCACCGTCTACAAATACAGCTGTGAGCGGGAAGCGGGTGATCAATTCAAATCGTGTTGGAAAGAATTCTCCGCCTCCGGATACACGTGGACCGGCATGTACCACGCGACGTGAATAATTTGTACCAAACTCATCAGTTACGTTTACTGCACCAATCCACAATCCCTTTGCAGCCTGCATATCAGTGAATCGATATATGCCTGGCCATCGAAGTCCGTCCTGCTGTCTTCCTACAAATCCGTTTGACTCAGTTTCGCTGCCTATCTCAGAATACCAATTATGTAAAGAACCTGCTGACAACCACTTGTTTACAAACTGTGCGTGAACAAGTGATTCAGTACCTGACAAAATGATGAATACGGATAGAACCGTAAACCTAATCAGCCACCTTGGAATATCCTGCATCATGAATTAAAATGATAGCCGAATTCCCCAGAAAATGTCACGCGGATCCAGGAATGTGAGAAAGTTTTGATTCGGCATATCTATGTATGCCTTGTCCTTGAGAGCCTGATCAACGATCTGTGAGTCTGCAGACTTCCAATCACCATCACGATAAACCAGATATTGGCGAGATTCATACTCCCAGTAGATCACGCCTTCATTCGGAGCTGTAATGCTCTCGCGTGCTGGAATTCGTTGCATAGGCTGATAGTTCACATCATATGACCGATAAGCGCCAATCTTGTCACCTCCTGGGATATTCGTTTGATAGTCATCCGATTCTGGCAAATGGAGAGATCTTAAGTAAGCCAGCTGATCATTCCCATCAATGAAACCATTGAAGGAAAGTCTTCGAGTATTGAATACATTGAATATATCCACAAAAAACTGTGCTCTCTTTCCAGCGATAACAATATTTTTCGTGAATCGCAAATTTGCATTCCAGTAATCCCGAAATGAAACATTGTTGATCACACCTGGAAGAGCTCCTCCACCGGTCCATGTATACTTTGCACCCTGTCGCCAGCTACCAATGAGACTGATTCGCCAGTCTGCTAAAATTGGATAGGAAGCAATTCGCGGACCAAAATCAGATGGAGTCAGGACATCTACATTAAGGCGTGCATAAGGGCGCGGGAGCGGCCTAGATGAAGCTCGGCGTCGCTCCGCATCACTTTCCGCAAACTCTCGTTGAGCGGTAGGGTTTTCAAAATTCCGCCGAAGACTAAAATAACCGGATGTAAATACCATATAGGTATAATTAACAAATCCCTGAACCCAATTACCACGATTTCGCGAGAGTGTAACCTCAAAACCACGAATATCTTCAAAAGAATTTGGCTCACTAATGGTGTAGTTGACCTGCCCGTCTCGGCTGATATACTCTGTCAGATAAGGCTGGAGAGAGACATCTTTGTAGTAACCGGCCATGCGAATCAGTAGTTGATCAAACAGAGATTGCTCATAACCAAGTTCATAGGCGACCGTCTTCGGTAAAGGATTATTCGGATCAGCAACTCGACTAATCTGCCCGGTCTCTGTAAATTCACGAAGTAAGAATAAATTGTTGGGATCTGGTAACGAACGAAAGTGTCCGTAATTGAAATAAAGCTTACTGAACTCCGTAATAGGGAAAGAAACCCCCATTCGAGGACTCAGCGCGAAGATATGACGAGTGGGATCCTGAGCTAATAGTGTGTCTATCCCAGCTGCAAACCTTGCACTGAAAGCAGGATCATAAGGATCAAAACTGTACCACTCCCCTCCTGCATTAAAATAATCCAGTCGGAGTCCCAAGTTTGCGATCATCCCGGAAAATTCAAGTTTTCCCTGGGTATAAACAGCTCCTCGAACTGGTGCTCGATCCCACTGAGAATGTGAATTGCTGCTTGCAAGGAATGCATCATAACGACCATAATTCACTTTGGAATCGGAAATATTATACTCCAATCCCGTCTTCACTTGCAAAAATCGGTTCAATTGACTGGTTAGATCTGCCTTGATATTATAGGCAGTTACTATACTGCTGTCCCGAGCATTGCTCATCCCAACACCCGTTCGCATCCCGTCTACACCAAAGGTTGGTTTTGGCTGAAATCCAAAAGGAGCTTCGTCAAAACCAACACCACCGAATGTCACAATAGATGTCTCATCACGTAAGCGTCCCGGATTCGTATCATACCTTGAACGAAAAGCATTCAAGCGAATTTCATAAAAAGTGGTTGGACTAAGTGAATGGGTCAGTTTTATCCCGCCCATAAAGTTGTTCACTTCGGTAGGAGCCCAATAATCTGTGGAAAAAATCCGGGAATCAATAAAGCTGGATCGACTCAGTTGTGCGGCAATACTGAATGCAGATCTAAAAATTCCAGGCTGCCCGCTCCGACTTAGCGAGGTACCTTGAATGTGCCCTCGTAGACCCTCAATGGTCAGTTTCATGCCGGGCCTAAGGTCAGCTGTCATTTTCAAATGCCCAGACCATTCCCGGTAGCGATCCGAGTTCAACGGAATCAAATACATGCTCTGATCGGCCCGAACTGAAGCATAAAAACGAAGCGAACCTAAATACTGGCTCACAAAGGGGACAGGTCCACCAACACCAACGTCAACGTTATAGTCTGGACGAACCACCTCCATAGGTTTCCGATGTTGCCACAGAAAAGCCTTCTGGAGTGCTTCTGGTGTCATATCGTTTGATGGATCATTATCCTTAAGCCTCTCCTCAGAAATCGCGATCCACCCTTCAAACCGAGGATATTGTGCTTGAGTAAACTCATCCCATCCGCCGGCTTCGGTCCCTGTGAATGCTACATCAGGGTCTAAAAATGGTCGGAGCCAATAGGAATTGGGATGATCTGCTCGAGAACCAAAATGTTTTTGCGCGGGAGAACTGTATCGAAGAATCGCATTTCCTGAATATCGCTCTCTATCCCCTTCTTTAGTCACAACATTTACAACACCAGATCGAACGTTCCCGTATTCGGCATTGAAGCCACCTGTCTGAACTTGCACTTCTTCTACGGATGAGAGACTGATATTAGTATAAGGAGCGTTGTTACGCTCATCTCTCAGAGTTAGTCCGTTGACCATAAATGAGAGCTCATCTGAACCACTGCCGCGAACCGAAAGTCCCTGAATTCCGGCCTGTAAGCCTACCACACTATTAATGCTCGAAATGGGTAATGCCTCAATTTGATCAGAAGTGACATTCAGTTGGCTGTTGGACACATCCGCCTGCACTACTGGTAACTCAGCTGTAACGACTAATTCTTCCAGCCCAAGAGCATCTTCAGAAAGTTGAAAATTGACCGTAGTAGTTTGATCAATATTCACGCGAACGCCTTCAATGGTTTTGGTGGTAAATCCAATAAAAGAAGACTGAAGACTATATGTGCCTGGTGATATATTCAGGATTGTATAGTAGCCATCTACATCAGTTGTGCTGCCCTGTAAAGTAGTAGGAATGTACAAATTAGCCCCTGGAATCGGTATGCCTGATTCATCGGTGACCTGGCCTGAAATTTTACCTGTTTGGGCGAAGACTACCCCCACGGACAAGATTAAAACCAACGAAAATACACTCAGAATTCGCATCTCAAAGTGGATGATCAATCCGCTCCTCTATTTGACATGTCCCAAAGATTTTTTTACTAACTCCAATAAATTGGTCAAGCTGAATTATATGATATATTTTCGCCAGAATCGTTATGGATATCTCATAAGGAGCGACTCAATTTCGGAATGAGGAAATCCCGAACCATCATCAATCAGGACAAAAGAAGGCCTTTTCAGCAACATAAGCTAATGAAAGGCTTATTTGAAACACCATAACTTGTATAATTCATGCAGGTACATGAAATCTCTAAACTGCTTAATCCCCCCATTAGGCAAGAATGTAGAACATCTCTTCATGATACTTCTCTCCCCCGTTGATGCAATACACTTGTTTCAAGGCTAGCCTTAAAAAATTCCGTAAGAATACTAAATTAATCTCTCTTAATCTCTCGTGCTACAATTGAGCCTGTCAAACAGATACCAGAAATCAACTACTGACCACCCAGAATCAAAGGTAAACCATCATCTCCACTGCCTACAATCACAGTTTTGCTGTTCGGCGAATTCGCAAGTTGCTGAGTTGCTTCAATTCCTTTGAAGCGTAAATATTGAGATGTCAGGCTTGCCGTGATAATTTGCTGATACGCAGCCTGACCTTCCGCTTCAATACGCTTACGCTCCGCTTCCAAACGTTCTTTCTCAATAGTAAATTCGTATCTCTCAGCTTCCTGCTCTTCTTTCAACTTGTTCTCGATAGCCATTCTAATTTGTTCAGGGAGTCGTACATCTCGGATCAGAATTGCTTCAATAACTACATTTTCTCCCTCGACGCTTTCCTTTACCAAGGCAAAGATCTGATCCTGCAACTCCGTCCTTCGAGTAGAATACAATTCTTCAGGTGTAAACTGACCGATCACTTCTCTGACTACACTTCGGAGTTCTGGTCCAATCAACTTTCGAAAATAATCTACCCCATAGTTCACATGAAGAGATGGTAGTGTCTCCGAGCTTGGTCTCCAACGTACCGAAATATCGGTGCCTATGGACAATCCATTTGAAGAGAGAGCTTCCATATTTTCAAGTCTCTCCTGCACGCGAACATCGTATTTGATTACATTGACCCAAGGGGCATGAATCTTTAATCCCTCACCATATACATTTTCAAGATCTGTTCCTCCGAATGGAGAATATCGTACACCCGCCTGGCCTGAAACTAGTGTCGTCGTCATGCAGCCTGCAGCCATCGCCCCTACAACAAGAACTGCGACTAGGAGTATAGCTCCTCTGGTTAGCAAACGTGACATATCTGGAAAATTTGATCTGTTACTCATAAGTGATTCTTAGATTAATTGTGATTATCCATCTGGGCAGGTTAACGGTTTTCCTTATCATAAGGTTGCAGCAAGAATTCCTCTTTCTGTATGAAGCAAACACTTGAACGTCTCACAGGCAAAGGTTCTGTTGTTAAAGAAAACATCCGTCTCGCACCTTATACCACCATGAAAGTAGGCGGTGAAGCGGATTACTTTGTGGAAGTAAAAACCTCAGTTGCACTTGAGCGTGCTGTAAAAGCTGTTCGAGAGTTGAACCTCCCCTATTTCCTGCTGGGGCACGGGGCCAATATAGTGATCGGAGATATGGGCTTCCGCGGGGTTGTAATCCGCAACATCGCAGATCTAGTTTCCTTCAATGAAAATCTGGTTACTGCAGAAAGCGGTGCAACAATGTATCCTGACCTCATTGAACTCACCGCAGTTCAATCGCTGTCCGGGCTGGAACATTACGTCGGAATCCCATCCACGGTCGGAGGGGCACTTTGGCAAAATCTGCATTTCCTGTCGCCGGCCCCGGCTCGTGAGCGTACCATGTTTATTGAAGAAGTTCTGGAGTATGCGGATCTTTTGACCGAAGAAAATAAAACAGAGCGCGTCGGAGTCGATTATTTCGAGTTCGGATATGACCAATCTATACTCCACCACCGAGATGACATCGTTTTGAGTGCCACATTCCGACTTGCGAAGGCTGATCATGCAAGAATTCAAAGGATTATGAAAGAAAACCTTGCCTGGCGTGCGTTACGTCATCCAAATTTGAAAACAGAACCAAGCGTCGGCTCTATCTTTAAGAAAATTCAAGGCATTGGAGCCGGAAGACTCATAGACGAGTGCGGACTCAAGGGGGCCAGTTATGGAGGCATGACTGTCTCACACCGTCACGCAAATATCATTGTTAACCTTGGAAATGGAACCGCCGCAGATCTTCAGGCTCTGGTGAAATATGTTCAGCAAGAGGTCGCCGCACAAACAGGTTATCATTTGGAGACGGAAATTGAGTTCGTAGGTTCTTTCTGTACTCCGACAAATGGAGCGCCAGTATTTCTACCCCGACCAGAGGGACTGGTCACGGCTGAAGAACTAGCCACGCATCAATCATCATGAGCCAATTGAATAAATTCCTTAGCTGGATTGGTGGGGCTTTTTCTGTATTCTATAAAGATCTTCGATTGGAAGTACGCAACAAATCTGTCTTGGGTACGCTACTCATTTTTGTTCTGAGTACGCTCATACTCTTCCTGTTTGCAACAGGAAGAAATGACATTGGCCCCCGTGTCCAGTCTGGCCTGCTTTGGATGATTATCCTGTTTAATGCTGCGTTAGGACTAGGAAGGACGTTTTTGGTGGAAGAGGAGCGGGGAACCGGAATTTTCTTGCGAATGAACACACAAGCTGGCATGGTTTATCTCGGCAAACTTCTCTTCAGCTTTCTGATAATCCTGTTGACCAATATTATTTCAACAGGATTATTCGTGTTTCTCTCGAATTCAGTCGTTGCACTCCCGGGTCTATTTGTTTTATCAATTTTCCTTGGGACCATAGGTCTTGCGGGAGCGACTACACTTCTGTCAGCGATTATTGCACGAACAGCACGCAGTGGCCCCCTACTCCCGATGCTACTCTTCCCACTATTGATCCCTTTGTTGCTTTCGGCAGTTGAATCAACTTACTTCAGTTTAGCAGGTCAACCATTTGCTGTAGACGGATGGAATGCTGCCTCCGGGTCCTTGATTGTAATGGTCAGTTTTTCAGGAGTTGTCATTGCTTCTTCTGTCCTTCTTTTTGATTACGTCTGGAATGAGTAAAAGTCTTTTTAACGCTGTACCTCGTAACTACAAGACGATACGCCTCATTATTCTTATATGGATGACATTCGTCATCATGGCATCGCTTTCAGTCGGTGGAATTTGGCTGAATATCCCGAACGTGGAGATGCTGGAGCATACTGCCAGGAACCTGTACTTTCACGTCCCCATGTGGTTCACGATGATGGCAATGACTGCTCTCTCAGCATTTTACGCCTTTCGATATCTGCAAACCAGAAACCCGATGAGCGACATTCGATCCAGGAATGCAGCTTTGATTGCTCTTGTATTCGGTATTTCGGGCCTCATGACAGGAATTATATGGGCCCGCTACACATGGTATGAGGGTACAAACATCTGGTGGAATTTCGACCCAAAGCAATCAATGGCTGCTGTTCAGATATTGATCTACGGCGCATACTTTGCCCTTCGAGGTACTTTGGATGATCCACAAAAGGAGGCTCGTATTGCCGCAGTATACAATTTATTTGCATTCGTAACTGTACCGTTTCTTTTGTATGTGCTCCCGCGCCAGCTGGAAAGCCTCCATCCCGGATCTGAGGGAAATCCTGCATTCAGCGAGATTACAGATCCTATTATGAGAATTGTATTTTATGCATCCGTGGTTGGGTTTATTGCTCTGTCATGGATTTTCTATACCCAACGCGTTCGGTTGTCCAGTACCTCCGCCACACTGAAATCCATTGAAGAAAACCTCTAACTCATGTTCACGATTCTCTTTATCCTACAGAACGCCGGAATTGAGTCTGCTATGCTGGAAAACGATAAGCTCTGGGTTGTACTTGTTGTGGTGCTTGTCATCTGGGTGATGCTTGCGGTCCTTATCTTTGTCGTTGATCGCCAGATCACTCGAATAGAATCTTCTGTAAAGCGCTTTCTGGACAGAGAAAGAACAGCCGAATAAATCAAACTATCGATCAATGCTTAAACCCCGTACTATAGTCAGTCTGATTGCCCTGTTGGGATTTGGATCTTTACTTCTGTTTAGCTTTGGCGAGCGCGTCAGCGGATATACTCATTTTTCGGAAGCGGAAGCATCAGGATCGGATGTCCATGTGATTGGTTACTGGGTACAGCCCGAAACGGCTCATTACAGCCCCGAGGAAAATCTTTTTACCTTTCACATGAAAGACGAAGAAGGCACTATACGAAAAGTGCTCTATAGAGATACCAAACCCGCAAGTTTTGAAAATGCCGAAAAACTGGTTGTCGCCGGACGTGTCAATGGTGATGTATTTGAGGCCAAACATATTCTTATGAAATGCCCCTCCAAGTACAGTGACACGAACTCTTTAGAACAGTTACCACCTTCTTAGTCATTACTCAACCTTCAAGACGCGTTGAAACAGATAATTGAATAATGCGATGAGGAGTAGAGTGCGCCAGAACTGACTCTTCGTCGATCTAAGAGGGAATTGCGAACTCCTAATCAAATAGGAAATTGCACAAGGATTTGAACGCAAAGGACATCTATCGATGTGTCTGTCAAAAAAACAGTTCCTGGCATGTCCTGCTTTGACGAGAAATAAGCGTATGCCCCAATATCGTCTCAACAGTAAACATCGTGTCAGGTCAGCTAATAGCGTTCATAACTGCACATTTCTGCGCATTAGGGTAATCGACAGTAAAGCACAATCAATTCACTGCGAGATTGTAAAAACACCTCTGTATTTTGCTTCTTCATAAGCAATCAAGTTCTTGGGGATATCGTATAAGACGAGTACGCACCTTTTCGCCTGCCTCTGTGACGCGATTGCTCTACTTCTGTATCTTACTTGCCATTCCGTGTAAAGCACAGGAATATGCTCTCTCTGTCGCTCGTGTTAAATACGGAGGTGGAGGAGACTGGTATAGTGATGAACAGTCACTGCCTGAACTCTTGTCCTTCGTTCGAACCGAAACACTGGTTAATGTCGCACCAACACCTGAAGTCGTTGAGCTCTCAAACGATCGATTATTCACCTTTCCATATCTGTACCTGACAGGGCATGGAAATGTAGTCTTTACAGAACGGGAAGCTACTCGACTGCATCAGTATCTTGAGCAGGGAGGATTTTTGCATATTGATGATAACTATGGCTTGGATGTAGCTATTCGCCGTGAAATGGCTAAAGTATTTCCACAACAAGAATTCGTGGAAATCCCTTTTGATCATGCCATCTATAATACACATTACTCCTTCCCTGATGGCTTGCCAAAAATCCATGAGCACGATGGCAGACCACCACAAGGATTTGGATTATTTGACAGTCACGGCCGTCTATGTGTCTTCTACAGCTATGAGAGCGACCTTGGGGATGGCTGGGAGCCGGAGTCCGTGCATGATCTCCCATCGGAAACTCGCACTCTTGCGCTACAGATGGGAACCAACATCCTGGTATATGCCCTGATGGGAGCTAGTTAATCTAATCTCACAAATCCTACACATGAAAAAGCATCTTTTTTCGCAAGACCCCGAAATCTACGCAGCAATTGAGTGTGAAGTAAAGCGACAAAACTTTGGCTTGGAGTTGATTGCATCGGAGAATTTTGTATCTAAGAGCGTCCTACAGGCCCAAGGCTCTGTCCTCACCAATAAATATGCCGAAGGACTGCCCGGGCGCCGCTATTATGGAGGATGTGAATTTGTAGATGACGTAGAAGATTTGGCACGCGACCGAGCAAAACAACTATTTCAATGCGACTGGGTCAATGTACAACCACATTCTGGCGCATCGGCTAATGCAGCAGTCTATCTAAGCTGCCTCAAGCCGGGAGAGACATTTCTTGGCCTCGATCTTGCACATGGTGGGCATCTGACACATGGGAGTCCTGTTAATTTTTCCGGAATTTGGTTCCGGGCAACATACTATGGAGTCGAAAAGGATGGCCGTATTGATATGAATCGTGTTCGGGAAAAAGCAAAGGCAACTGCCCCAAAACTGATTTCAATTGGAGCAAGTGCCTACTCCCGCGATTTTGACTACGAAGCCTTTCGTTCTATTGCAGACGAGGTCAATGCACTTCTTTGGATGGACATGGCACATCCGGCGGGCCTAATCGCTGCAAAGGTGTTGAATGATCCATTACCTCACGCGCACATTGTAACTACAACGACCCACAAAACGCTCCGCGGACCACGAGGAGGAATGCTCCTTATCGGTAAAGATTTTCAAAACCCCTTCGGGAAAACCGCCCCGAAAAGCGGCCGTGTTCGTAACATGAGCGAGTTGTTAGATTCTGCCGTTTTCCCTGGCATGCAGGGAGGCCCTCTCATGCATGTTATTGCCGCTAAGGCAGTAGCCTTCAAAGAAGCTTTGCAACCTGAATTTGTTGACTATGCCAAGCAAGTGCGAGCAAATGCAATGGTAATGGCACAATCCTTTATGTCACGGGGATATGATGTTGTAAGTGGTGGAACAGACAATCATCTGGTTTTGCTCGATCTTCGCAGTAAAAACATTACTGGACGGGATGCGGAGCGTGCCCTGCAGGCTGCCGAAATTACAGTTAACAAGAATATGGTTCCTTTCGATGATCAAAATCCTTTCGTTACTAGCGGAATTCGTTTGGGAACAGCAGCCGTGACGACGAGAGGTCTCAGAGAAGCGGAGATCGAAGATGTTGTGCTGTTAATTGATCGCATTTTATCTGAACCAAACAACGAATCTGTACGAAGCAACGTGAAAAGCAAAATTCGTACACTCTGTGAAACTCATCCACTCTATGACTTCGTGATCACATGACCTTCAGTCAAAACTGCCCCTATCCTCTACGCTAGATATACGATTGTGAATTTCGTACTATATTGACCAGACTGACATAATGCCTGCCAATCTTGTTTTGTTGAACCGATAAACCCAGCTTTGGTATACAATTGCCGCTACAACCGCAAACATTCATGAAGGTCGAAAATTTCGAACAATCGGCCTGTATACATGACTCAGGCTTATCCGAAGAGATCTATAATATGGCCTTGGTATGCGGTGAGCATGAGGGAATTATAGATCCGGATGGTGGAATGGTTGACTGGCTGTTGGATCTGAGAATCCCTCTTCTGAATGGAAGCATAGCCGGTAAACTTGGCAAATTTATTGCTGATCGACTGCGGATGGCTGGTTGTAGACAAATTGCAGGTTATGGATTTGGGGGAAATGCGATGGTCTGTGCAGCAGTTAATGCAGACGGGTATCCGCATCTTCTGGGCGGTTTCATCAGGCCACGGCGTAAACCTCACGGACGCCAACGCCTAATTGAAGGCCCTCTTGATTCCCGGTTACCAGTGGTGCTACTGGATGATCTGCTCAATAGCGGCTCAACTGCACTCCATGCACTCACTCAACTCAGAAATGAGGGTTTTCAGGTTATAGGATGCTTCACAGTCTGTGAATTCACTTGGGGAGAGGGTCGTGCAAGACTGGAAAAAGAAGGTTTGTGGGTGGATACGCTGATGGAATTGACCCTTAACAGCGAGAATACCGGAAGCTCTGATTCAGCTGTACGTGGATAGGAACGATGGCCTTTTATTGGAGAAAACTATTTATTCGCGGAGGGACCAAAGCGCCCTCCACCGGTGTCCAGCAAACAGAAACTGCACTTGCTGAGCCACGAAATGACACACTGCCTGAAGGCAGTGAGATGTCTTTCCTAGACCACCTCGAAGACCTTCGATGGACCATTATTAAGGGGGTGGGCGGTGTTGTTGTTATGACAATTATCGCTGCAATTTTTCATGATTGGGTCGTAGACGTAGTGCTGATGGGACCAGCCAAATCAGATTTCATCACCTATCAACTTCTCGGCCTTGATTTTACCGACTTACATCTTCAGAACCGTACCGTAACAGGGCAATTCTTTGCGCTCGTGGGCATCGTAATGGCTGCAGGACTTGTGGCTGGATCTCCAATCCTGATTTACTATGTATGGAAGTTTGTTGAGCCTGGGCTCTATCCACGGGAAAAAGCAGGTATGAAGTTCATTGCAGCTTTTGCAACCTTCTTTTTTGTAATTGGAATCCTCTTTGGCTATTTGGTTATTACTCCACTCGCACTTAATTTTTTCAACAACTTCATCATCGATGATGCCATTCGTAACGAATTTGACATCACGCGATATTTCAGTAGTGTCACCTGGTGGGCATTTGGAGCCGGCTTGCTTTTCGAGCTGCCAGTCGTGATCTATTTTTTGACAAAATTGGGAATCGCTACACCACAGCGTCTACGCAATTTCCGAAAATACGCTTTCCTGAGCGTTTTCATTGTTGGTGCATTCGTAACTCCCGCGGACCCTTGGTCCATGTTTGCCGCTGCCATTCCATTGTATTTACTCTACGAAGGTTCTATCATTGTTGCAGCCTGGACTGAGCGCAAGAGACTCCGTGAGCTCGACGAAGCGTTTGGAGACGCTACCTGATCTCATATTTTTGTCATACGGGAACTCACAGAACCACTGAAAATAAACTGCGCTCGGAGCAGCACGGCATCGCCAAGGCTAACTCTCGCGATGGCAAAGGTTAACACTGTGCCTTGTCTTGCAAAAGCTTCGGACACTAGTGAGGACGTGCCCCTCGTTACAATCGGAATTGACGCATGAATCTGGATCCTACGAGATGGTCCAGGTATCTGCTGCATGAAGCAATTTGTCCAGATCTCCTTGTCCACGTTTTTCAGTCACTGCCATCACCTGCTCTTGCAACATCTGCTCATAGGTGGGACGTTCCTCGCGGTAAAAGACACCAAATGGCCGAGGCATATCCGGTTGCTGGGACATCCGACTTACAATTTCTGCAAGTTCCAGACTGGTTTCATCGTAAACAATGGCGTCCTCCGAAGATAAATGTCCTTCTTCAAGGTCAAAAACAACTGGACTGAACCCAGCCAATCGAATGCCCTTGCTACCATTCGAAAACAACATGGGCTTTCCATGTTCTAGATAAATAGTACGCTCGGGCTTTGTTGCCTTCTCTGTAAATGCAAAAAAAGCACCATCATTATAGATATTGCAATTCTGATAAATCTCAATAAACGAACTGCCTTGATGTGCATGAGCTCGCCGAAGAATTTGGGTCAAATGTTTTGTATCTCGATCGGCCGTTCGAGCTACGAAAGAGGCGGAAGCCCCCAAACTGATAGAAATCGGATTGAACGGAGGTGATACGGAACCAAATGGACTGCTCTTGGTCACCTTTCCAATCTCACTGGTTGGGCTGAACTGTCCTTTAGTCAACCCATAAATCTGATTGTTGAAGAGCAAGATTTGTAGGTTTACATTTCGCCTCAGAATATGTATCAGGTGATTGCCCCCAATAGATAATGCATCCCCATCTCCCGTAACAACCCATACATCCAACTCCGGCCGTGAAGCCTTCAGGCCTGTGGCGACCGTTGGAGCGCGCCCGTGTATGGAATGCATTCCATACGTCTCCATGTAATATGGGAATCGACTTGAACAACCAATCCCGCTGATAAATACAACATTCTCACGTTTTACATCCAATTGTGGCATCAAGCGCTGTACACTTGCAAGGATTGCATAATCCCCGCATCCAGGACACCAGCGTACGTCTTGGTCACTAGAGTAAGCCTTCCTGTCAATTTTAGGTTTTGATGGACTCAGCCTGCGAGATCCGAGCCCCGGTGGAAGAGTTGGTTTTTTTGAAGGAGGTAGTGTTGGCATTAACTGGATTGTTTGCAGTGAAGGATGGCCGCATCTACAATCTCACTGGCCTTGAATGGTTGACCTTGAACTTTACTCAGCTTCACAAAAGGCAGCAGAAAACGATCCCGCAGAATGCGAACAAGTTGCCCCATATTCAATTCCGGCACCAAATAATGATCAAAACGGCTCAGTACGCTTCCCAGATCAGAAGGTAAAGGATTAATGTTCCGTAACTGAACAGCTCCCGCCTTGAGTCCACCGTCGCGCAACCGATCTACAGCAGTCCGAATTGCTCCTTGAGTTGAACCCCAGCCAATAATAACCAGATCTCCCTCTGTATCACCATAGACATCTAGAGGCGGTAGGATTTGGGCGACTTTCTTGACCTTATTTGCTCTGAGAGTCGTCATAAATTGATGATTTTCTGGATCATAGGAGACCGATCCTGTCTCATGCTCTTTTTCCAGGCCACCCAGACGATGTTCTAAACCTGGGGTACCCGGTTTGGCCCATGGGCGTGCAAGTGTATCCTCATTGCGCAAATATGGAAGGAAGGTATCCTTGCCTTCAACTTTGCGGTTGGGTTTATTGGCAAACGGAACATGGAAATCTTTCAGGTCTTTGGACGATGGAATGCGCCAGGGCTCAGAGCCATTGGCCACGTATCCATCAGCCAGCAGAATCACCGGTGTCATGTGCCGCACAGCTACACGACACGCTTCATAAGCTGCATGGAAGCAGTCTCCTGGTGTAGAGGCAGCAATGATGGGCAATGGAGCCTCTCCATTACGGCCATACATGGCTTGGAGAAGATCGCTTTGCTCTGTCTTGGTGGGAAGCCCCGTAGATGGACCGCCTCGCTGCACATTCACAATCACCATGGGCAATTCCATCATGACTGCCAACCCAATTCCCTCCGCCTTGAGGGTCAATCCTGGACCGCTGGTGGCGCAAACTCCCAGACACCCCCCAAAACTGGCGCCAATCGTGGCACCAATTGCAGCGATTTCATCTTCGGCCTGAAAGGTTTTGACTCCGAAGTTTTTATGCCTGCTCAAGTTATGCAGCAAATCGGAAGCGGGAGTGATAGGATAACTGCTATAAAACAGGGGCAGTTTGCTTTTCGTACTCGCCGCAACGAGACCCAATGCGAGTGATTCTACGCCACGAATGGCCCGATAAACTCCAGGTTCAAGCTCCGCCGGAGGAATTTGGTACTGTACGATGAAATCTTCCGTAGTCTCACCATAATGAAATCCCTTCTTAAGTACATGCTGATTCGCTTTAATGAGTTCAGGACGACTGGAAAATTTCTGCGCAAGCCAATCCAAAGCTGGCTCAATTGGGCGTGAATATAGCCATAGGGCCAACCCCAGGGCGAACATATTCTTGCTTCGATCAATGACTTTTTTATCCAGATTATGGTCTTTCAGTGCCTCCTCTGTCATCCTGGATAATTCAACCTTAAAGACTTGATACCCCCTGAGAAGCTCTTCATTATCCAGTGGATTCACATCTCCATATCCGGCAAGTTTCAAGTTGTGAGGCTTAAACGCATTCTCGTTAATCACGATAGCTCCACCGCTACGAACACGTGAAAGATTGACTTTTAATGCAGCCGGATTCATCGCCACAAGCAAGTCAACCTCATCCCCTGGAGTCCGAACGCTGACCGAACCGAAATGCAACTGATAACCACTGACACCATAGGTAGTCCCGGCGGGTGCTCGAATTTCTGCTGGAAAATCGGGGAGGGTCGAAAGGTCATTGTGAGCAAATGCTGTCGCCAAAGTAAACTGAGAACCGGTTAACTGCATTCCGTCTCCTGAATCGCCTGCAAAAAGAACCGTCGCTTCCCTGAGGGATTGAACAGATTTTACTTCCTTAACGGTATTGGAAGAATCGCTACCCATCAACTATAATCCATGCTTCAACTCTCATTCTATTTCTAGTAATATCTTATTCCTTATTACTTATTCTCTTTAACATTATCCGAGCCAAATCTTACCCTCTGCCCATGAATGTGTTGCATCCTAGCCGGCCCGGTGATGAGGTCAATACTCTCTCCTTGTTTTCATTTTTAAGGATAATAACTACCAGTAGAAAGATATTGAATAGGTCAAGCAAATGCCGCAAAACGGAATACCTTATGTAAACAATATGGCTTCAATCTGCTGAACACTTTGCAGATTGAGGAATCCCTTCAGTTTTGCCACATCCATCATATTAATCGCCGTGGGAATCCAGAGATAACATAGTTCATGGGTTGCTGGAACAGTTCACAGGGCAGATTACGGCCCCGTTACAAGAACAGTGAAAAACAACGAGTTCTGACGGAAAATGAGAACCCCAGTTGTGTGTCAAAATCTCATACAAAAAGATATTTTGCTGAGATCATAGGCTTTCAGTCCCACGAGATGCAGGATAACTTTGAGCTTGATCAAGAGAATTTTGATGGCCGTACCTTAACCTATTCCATCCGAATTCCTGGGTACAAGATTTTGTTCAACTCCAAGTGTAATTTGATGGAGCTATCAGATATCCTGAAGAAGAACATCACCTGTAATCACGACTACTGGGGACGCACAGAGGCCAATGTTTCCTGTATTGACGGCAGGTTGATGGTCTGGGGAGCGCGTGCACGAATCATGTAGGCTTCCAGAAGACCTCTATGCTGACTAGGGGCCTCAACAGCTTCCACAATGAGTTGATGATCCAAATGGTTCACACGATCACTTGCTGCACGTAAAGCATCCATTGAAATCTTGAGCGCTGTATCTACTGGCATGCGCTCCGGATTGATATCAAGACCATACCAACCGTTGTACCCATGCATCTTGAGTACATAAAGGCCTGCCTCCATTTGCTCAGGTGAGATCAATCCTACATTCAAATCCTGATCATAGTTACCCAGAGGCTGACTATTCCAATGTGTATGCGCCAACCGTCCTTCGGATAACGGCCAACTCAAGGCATAGGCAATATCCTCAAATCCCATGAGAAGATGTCCGATTTCTGGATTCATACAAACAAGCTTATGGCCATCTTCAAGTAAGCTACGATTCTCTTCATGCTTAAGCATTGCTTCAACCTGCTGCCCGAGCAGTACACCTTCTGGAGTTAAGCTATATAGAATTCGGCCTCTGGGCTCATAGGGTTTGGGCTCAAACGCAATCCTTGCACCAGGAGCGGCATCGAGAGCTTCCGCCAATCCTTCCGCAAATCTCCTCCTCATATGGGCCAGGTTGATTCCAAATGGATTTTCATACCCGTCAATTCCAGGCCATACGACGGAAAATTCACATCCCAGTTCCTGGCCCAGATGTAATGAACGTATCGTTCGATCAATGGCCATCTGGCGAATCTGATCGTCCGGATTTGACAGGGATCCAAATTCAAATTCCGCGTCATAAAATAGAAGTGGTATGACTGTCAATAATCGAATGCCGGTATCTCGAGTGAAATCTTTCCATAGCTTCAAATTGCTCTCGTCAATCTCATACGGGTAATGAGCTTCCAGAGCATCCAATCCGTAATCTTTCAGGGATGCAGCAATTTCCAATCGAGCTTCAATCGATTCATTCTGCTTATACTTCGCATGGAATCTCGAATCTGCGGGAGAAAAAAACCAAATTCCCGCTGAAAACTTGGGAGTCAATTCAAACGATTGTAAATGAGCGACCAGAGCGTCTCCCGTTAGAAAATCGGCTTGACTGCGTAGATCAGGAAGTGTCATTTTTTTCATGGAATTTACTGTGAGCTACAAATGTACAACATTAGCCCAAAGTATCCATACTTCCGCAGAAGAACAAAATGGCAGATCTGAAATTCTCAAAATTTCCATTTGCCTTACAACATCCACCTCATTTATATCACAGATGAATATCTCCTTAATAAACCCCGCAATCATTCCCTACCCACTAATCACGCTTTCTCGAAAATGCAAGACCTCTGGCATGATCCTCCGGCGTAACATATCTCGTATGATATTCTATCCAATCCGAAGGATATCGTTGATAAATCGGATCGTCCTGTAATCGCCCGGGAATCTCATCATAGGTAGGATCTCCATGCGAAGGTAGTGGTCTGAGTGTTCTGGAAAAGGTCGTATTGTAGTCACCATCCTTGACCCAGCCATCGCCAATGAGAACAAAATCCCTTTCCTGATCAGATACTAAATCCATTGCCGTAAACCGTAATAACATTTCGTCTCCTGCATTCATGATCACATAACGATCATCTATGTCTTCCAATAATGGCAGAACATCTCCAAAACGCGTATGATAGCCGACAAGATCTCGCCAGATTTGAGCGGTACCGCTCAATGTGTCATATTCAGGCAGTTCAGGGGAAGAACGATCTGCTTCCCTGGCAACCGAAAAACCTCGATACCTGAGATCTACGCTTTCGGGGAGCATATGCGTCACCTGTGCAAGTGAATCATCCAGCTTTCCTGCCGTATACAGAGCATCCCAATAAATCTCCATATTCGTGTGTAACCGAAGTCGTTGTGACTCTGACCTCTGAACGATCGGCGCGAGATCAATCAGGACAGTTTTGGATTTCCCACTTGGAAATCCTAGATCTGGATGAATTATTTCCCAAGATCCGTCGGATAACTGAGCCTCCAATCGTAATCCGAACGGGAGCGAATGCTCCCCCTGACTAATTGCAACATTAACCGAAGTATCCGTTGGACGAACCCATCCTCTGGCTACGAGCCAGGCATCCTGCGGAGTTTCTTTGCTGATTTCGACTTCTATATAATGCGATCTGGTGATTCCTTGATAATCGCCACGCCCAAAGAAGTCTGCATAACTCTCATCCTCGGCGATCACGTATCTCAACATATCCTGACCTTGATCATCCCAGGCACCTACCACCGGCGTAAGTTCGGAGGTCACATGAACCTTTAATTCGGGTGGAGGAAACGCAAATCGCTCATCAATAAATATCTCGGTGCCCGGAGGGTGATCCACCACCATGAGAGATACATGATCAAAGAAATGAGTTTCCCATAATTCTGCTGTAATCCGAATATCATACATTCCGTCACGGGGTTGGAGCTGAGTTCCTCTGATCTTCACCCGATCTTCTGTGGTCATGATTTCGGCCGTTTCCTGGGCATTAATTTTAAGGCCCAGGGGAGAGCGCCAAATAAAGTCAGTCACAAATGTCATGCCCGTGCCATCCCACGTAAAGAGCCATGGACAGGATCCCTTCAGACGCTGTGTCGCACTAATTATCTCGTCTGACAATAAGTCAAACTCGGCCTGAACCGATCCATTGGGCCATGTGATCCGCGCAACATCCGCGAGCGACTGCATTCCAAGACCAAAATGTATAATTGGTTGTGTGATCGGTTGCTTCTGATAAAGAAGCCCTGCACGAATTTCAACTTCTCCACCGATTCCAAAAGAATTGATTCGCTGGTCACCTACTGCCACTGCGGCACGAGGTTGAATTTGTTTCCAATGATATCCTTTTGTAGTCAAAACTCCGTAGCGTACAGGGATACGATCATTATTGAGACCAATCAAGTCCAGTCTCCCAGCAAATCTGGTTGCACTAAGTGCATACGTTTCAATGTCAATCGGATCCCCATAGAGATAGAAGGAATAGTCGTGATCTTGCAAGAATACCCAAGACTGATCCTTCGTAGTCAAAACCAGATCTACCCCTCCGTTATTATCCAGATCACCGGACAATAACTGAGCTCCTGATGCCTGTAAAGGGTAATCAATCAATATTTCTACTGCAGGCTCATTCCCTGAAGTAATGCGCAGGACTTGCCCGGTATCCGTAAGTCCCAGAATTTCAATCCAACCGTCACTATTGCTGTCTGAGACGATCAAGTCCACAAATGAAGGAATTTCTCTGGGTATTTCCATAGAAATAAATCGCCCCTGCCGCTCATTTGCAAGTATATTCAATTCCCCCTCAGCATCCAATAATGCTGCATCAGGATCTCCATCCTGATCGAGATCTGCCCAAGCAAATGCACGAAGATTAGACACTGCTGAAAACCACTCCGTCTGCTCAAATGTACCATCTCCATTATTGCGAAGTGTAATAACCCCACGCTCAGCATCATTCAGAACCAAATCAATATCTCCTTCCAGGTCAATGTCTGCTACCCAGACTCCTGTATAAGCTGCATTAATAATTGGAGAGCTTAAGCTCAATTCGTCCGTCACGTCCATGAACTGCTCCAGCGAATCCTGTCGAAGAAGGCGCAACCCTTCGGCTCCTGCTAAAACTAGATCTGTCCTGAAGTCAAAATTATAGTCGATCCCTACTCCCGCATCATGCCCACCGATTTGGGGGGCTTCCCAAGCCTCTTCCCGAAGCGTCTTTACAGAATCCATTCCTCCATAAAAAATCGCAGGTAATGCAGTATTTCCCAGTGCAATCGCAGAAATCCACTCCTGGGGAACGTTTAGGGAGACAAGAGACTGTTGATCAACAATAATCTGCATTGAATCATCTCGCACCGCGGGAGAAGAAGATGGATTTTCGATACGAATAAATCGTGTAATCGGATCTCCTACGCGCTCAAGAGATACACGAAGCTCAGCTAAATCCTGACGATACTGTGGCTCACTGAGCAAAATGTTTCGCAGAATTGCCAGTTGGATCGTAAGATCGCCTCCTTGCTCGGAACCTCTAAGGCTCTCAATCTGATCCTGAACGTCTAATCCCCAAGTGTAGTTACTGAATTGCTCCAGAAGTTCAAGGTCTAAAGTACCTGATAAAACAGATTGTTCAAGCTGCTTAAGTAACACCGCAGTATTCCCGGGGGCAGCAATGGCAAGTTGTTCTATGACAGATATTCGTTCCTCCGAATCTTCGGGAAGAATCTCAACAAGTTCAAAAAGTGCGCGCATGTTCAAAGAATCAGCTGACAGCACACTGCGGAGATGCTTGAGTTGCATTGATATGTCATCCGTCATCCGCGCATAAGCAGCTGCCAGAAGGCGTATTTCACTATTCGTTGAATCCAATTCCAATGCGCGATTAAGATGCATCTGGGCTGTTTCCAAATCATTTTGACGCATTGCCATCAGGGCCAAATTTGCCCAGGTAGCGGGCTCCGTCGGAGCAAGCTCAGTGACCAGTGTCAACTTGGCTCTCGCTCGTAGATCCTCTCCCACCTCCATGGCGGATACGCCCGAATAAAAAGCTGTGACAGTACTGTTGTAAGCTTCCGATCCCGGACGAACGACTTCGGGGCCTCTACACCCGAACATTAAAAATATCAAGATGGCCCCAATTACTGAATTTGTAGTGTACATGCGTATTTATATTCTGATCAGCGAAGCTGATGTTCACTGATAAATGAAATTTGTTTCCTACCAACCTCTGCACTCCCCATTTTGAAATTATACAACATAGCCTCTGTCTTGTTAAGGACATCAAAATGAAACGGCGATATATCTATATCAACTCGGTCTGAGTGGGTACCCCCATCATTAAATTGATTGTTTCTGTGGATGCCTTGCAATGTCTTCAGAAAGCAGGAATCGCTCTCCCTCGCTACCGGGATGTTACCTGATCCGTACTGTTTGTGATATAACTCAAAATTCGTGCCTTTTGCAATTTTTCTTCGATAATTTCGTCGTATAATCTAACCTCTGATCCAGATTCGTATTGAAAACCAATTGCTTTACTGTTGTTTTTGATCCCGTATGCCAGTGTTTCTGGAAAGCCTTAGATTTGTATCGTAGCCAGTCAATTTTCACTGAAAATGAGCTTCATGTTCTCTCCCACTTTCAATGTTAATAAGCTCAAGAAACTGCTCAGCAACTACTCATAAAATCTCGCGAAATCCTAATATGGAGTTGCAGACGATAAATTCTTGATCTATCATGTGATGAAATTCAGGTCGAGCAATGGCACATATTCATTCAATGAGTATTCCTCTATATGGAAAGTCATATAGTCTCCACTACAATACAGAGGGGATGAGCGAATGAAATTGACTACAAGGTGGATCTTCATAGGAGCGCTGGGATTGATTATTGGGGCTTGTAGTCATGATGCTCCATTATTTGAACTTGTAAGTTCTGAGCAAACTGGAATTACATTCGCCAACTCACTGTCTCCTGCTGAAACCCTAAACACCTATGTTTTTCGGAATTTTTACAACGGAGGGGGTGTAGCTATTGGTGACCTGAATCAAGATAACTTGCCAGACATTTTCCTGACTGGCAATCAGGTATCTAACAGACTCTATCTCAATCGCGGAAATTTTCGATTTGAAGATGTCACGGAACGCGCCGGATTGTCCTCTATCGGCTCCTGGACTACCGGTGTAAGTATGGTGGATATCAATGGAGATGGATGGATGGACCTTTATTTGAGCAAGTCCGGTCCTCCGGGAGGAGCAAAACGCCATAACGAGCTTTTCGTAAATCAACATGACGGAACGTTTGTAGAAATGGCCCATCAATATGGCCTTGCATTTGAAGCGCTGGGAATTCACGCTTCCTTCTTTGACTATGATGCCGATGGCGATCTTGACATCTATCTCCTTAGTAACCCGATGCGCTCACTGGATGATTTGCAGCCTGCTCCAAATCTCCGGGAAATTCCAGACCCCAATGGCGGAAATCGCCTGTTACGTAACGATGAAGGGCGATTTGTAGATGTAACTGCCATTTCAGGAATTTACAGCAGCAAGGTAGGCTTTGGTTTAGGCGTATCTGCCGGGGATCTAAACAGAGATGGATGGACCGACCTCTATGTTTCCAACGATTTCTTTGAACGCGATTATCTCTATCTGAACAAAAACGGCACTTTCATTGATATTGGTCCGGATGTGATTGGGACTATGAGTCTGAGCTCCATGGGAGGAGACATTGCAGACTATAATGGAGATGGATGGCCGGATATTTTCATCTCTGACATGTTACCGGACCTATCGTGGCGCTATCAATCCAGTATTGCATTTCCACCTTGGTCAGAGTATATCAGAAGTCTGAGCGACGGATATCACCACCAGGCGACAAGAAATACTCTCCAGTTAAATCGTGGAAAATCGCCTAATGGCCAGATCCGATTCAGTGAAGTATCCCGGATTGCCGGCATCGGGAGCACGGATTGGAGCTGGGGAGGATTGATTGCAGATTTTAACCTTGATGGGCAACGGGATATTTTTGTTCCAAATGGAATTTTCAAGGACCTCCTAAACCAGGATTTCATTTCGCGTGCTTCCAACCGTGATTCACTTCGGGCACTCTTTCTTACTCATGAAACTCCGATCCTGAAGCTCCTCGAAAATGCCCCCTCGCATGCACTCTCAAATTACATGTTCGCAGGTAGTTCCAATCTGAATTTTCGGGAGGTCAGTCAAAAATGGGGGATTAACACCCCAAGTTTTTCTAACGGAGCAGCCTATGGAGATCTAGACAACGATGGGGATTTGGACCTTGTGATCAACAATGTGAACATGCCTGCCTTCATCTATCGGAACCGAGCAACTGAATTGTTTCCCGAGCGTGCCCACCTTCAGATTCAGCTCAAGGGAATCTATCCCAACACCTTTGGGATTGGCACTCAGGTCAGCGCATGGGCAAGCGGGAATCAGTGGTATATCGAGCAGCATCTTCAACGTGGATTTCAATCCAGTGTAGACCCATTACTTCATATTAGCTTCACTGGATCATTGGATTCCGTCATTGTTCAGTGGCCACACGGGAAGCGCACAGTTCTTACCGATATTAAGCACAACACCCATCTAACTGTTTTGCAAAACCAGTGAACAAATATATCTCGATTTTCCTACATATTCGATCTGAGTTCCATCATGAACTTAAAAGGGAATTCGTTTAAAACTATTCTCCTAAAATCATTCACGAACATAGAATCTTTCTCTGAATTTGATGACGCCAAGTTTATTGAATAGACCCCCGTTTTCCTCATTCTGGATTCATATAAATTGACAGCAAACTTCTCCCGACAAGGATTGGGAACCTGCTTCACTCCCCATATGATTCACTATGGCTGAGAAGTCATAACTTCATTTGCTCAATCCATTCCAACCTGCTTTGTTACGCCTTACGCTGAAGAAACTACAGGCTTGATGCTCCGTAAAACTGGTCCATCTTGATTGAATGCATATCTAATCCCTAATCATGGATATTACGGTTCTTACCATAATCATTAGTGTGACACTGGGTGTCCTCTCAGTCATTGGGACGATAGTAGGTATCGTACTCCCACACATGCATTGGATGGAAGCTAGATTGACGGCTGCCATTACTGAAGTCAAAACCGAGCTTGCCAATCCCCAGTGAAAAACTTGAAACCAAGATTGAAGATCTAGGGGCTGAAATGAAAGAAGATCATGGGAAGCTGGATATACGACTTGGACATCTAAGCGAGCATGTATTTGATTTGAACGGACTAGTCCAAAAAATCGCAGGACATTTATTCGGGATCAGAGACATCGTCTTAGATGATATTGGAGAGAACGGAACATGATTCAAACGAACTTGCCCCGAAAGGTTACGCTCGCCAGTTTCTAGACTTCTCTGTACCACTCTATATCTTCTTTCATCTCTTCCCCACAAATAGGATAGATCTAAAAACAAACTGGGAAGATATTGTTGCTCTCTGTTTGAGTCATATATAGCGAATCAATGATCCCTGGCTCACTACGCACTCCGTTTTGATACAACTGATCTCACCGGGCACAGGAACTCGATCCAATTCCTCCACACCATATCAAGTTCTTTATGTATCAGGTCAACAGCCAATACTGGGAATCTATCATGAGTAACATTCTCACAGATCCATTCGGCGATTTCTTGGGGTTTCCGACAGAAACGCTCCTAGCCGTCCATTCACACTGAGTATGCGGTGCAGATATCATCAATCCCGGACATAGCACTCCAAATACAGGGAGTTTATTGAACATATGCAAATTGTTACTCATGGATATAATTCCCACTTCTTTCCTTGCTACATTGAACTATCAATAAACAGAGCACTCTTTTTGTTATCTCACCTTCTGATCCTTTTCAATGTGGGTTGTAATTCGACTTCAGACTACGAGACCATGTTGTCTCGCGAAACTGCCCGGGAAGATACAATCCGCACCCTTTTCTTTAACTATGAATTGGGGATGCCCCGCCAGGCATTCTATGACTCAAGCCGGGCGCTGAATCTCCGGGGATTGGTCACCAACGGCCCCAACAATCGCTATGTCCAATACAAACTCCCCGATAAATTTCCTCATAAAGCAACCATGCTTTACTATCCTGATTTTGGAGAAGATCAGGTTACTCAAATGCGAATTCGGTTTTCTTATGACGCCTGGGCACCTTGGAATCGACACCTCTGGGCAGACAGTCTGATTTTTGAAGTTCGAAAACTCATGGAAAAATGGTATGGTGAAGGATTTCTCATCCAAGACGTCAACATTCCGATGGTTGGTCCCAGCCATGAGTTTGTCAAAATTGAAGCGAACCGACAAATCACCATTCAGCGCGATTCAGACCGTGAAGTACTCGTGAAAATTACAGACCTCAGGTCCCTCCTTTCCAGGGAAGATGAATAAGATAGTCTATATCCTACTCGCTGCCTCCTTTGGAGCATGCACGACCGAAAAAGGATCACTTTTTGAACAGATTGATGCAAAGCAATCGGGGATTTATTTTGAGAACACTCTTGGGTACGAAGACGAATTCAACGTCTATAGATACCGCAATTTCTATAATGGTGGAGGCGTAGCCCTCGGAGATGTGAATCAGGATGGACTCCTGGATGTGTTCCTGACAGGGAATCAAACTCCCAACAGGCTCTACTTGAATGAGGGCGATTTTCAGTTCAGAGACATATCAGAAAGTGCTGGGATCATGGGAGAGCGTGCCTGGAGTACCGGCGTCAGCATGGCAGATATTAACGGAGATGGCCTTATAGATATTTATGTCTGCAACTCTGGGATTGTGGATGGAGATGACCGACGCAATGAGCTCTACATCAACCAGGGAAATGAATCCTTTCAGGAAATGGGGCACGAATATGGACTTGATGATGCGGGACTCTCCACCCATGCCACTTTCCTGGATTATGACCTTGATGGTGATGTCGATATTTTTCTGGTCAATAACTCATTTCGGAGTATTGCCGACTTTGACCTTGAAGTCAATACACGTCATATTCCACATACCGCAGGAGGAGATCGATTATTCCGTAATGATTTTCCAGAAGCATACTTCACAGATGTAACCGAAGCTGCCGGAATCTACCGCAGTGAAATTGGCTTTGGGCTTGGTGCCTCCGTAGGGGATGTGAACCGCGATGGATGGCCCGACCTCTATGTCTCAAATGACTTCTTTGAGTACGACTACCTCTACATCAATAACCGAGACGGGACCTTCTCGGAATCTCTTCGCAAAAGCATTAATAGTGTAAGTGCGGCGGCAATGGGGGCTGACATGGCTGATCTCAATGGAGACGGATACCTGGATATCTTTGTAACAGATATGCTGCCGGCAACCGATGTTCGCCTGAAAACGGTTTCCGCATTTGATAGCTGGCCTCGCTATCAGGCCTATATCCGCGACGATTACTACCACCAATTTACCCGCAATACACTACAGATCAACCGAGGCACGGATCTCAATTCTGTGATTCGCTTCTCCGAAGCAGGGAGAAAGTTTCAAGTAGAAGCAAGTGATTGGAGTTGGGGAGCACTCATTGCCGACTATGACCATGATGGAACCAGAGACATCTTTGTAGCAAACGGTATTTATCGAGATCTGACGAATGCCGACTACTTGGAGGCTGTCCGTGATGAGGATACCAGAAGTATTCTGACCAGCGAGAATTATGTGGACTGGAAGACTCTCATCGAAATGATTCCTACCCAACCCATTCCGAATCATATGTTTTCTGGTCATTCCGGACAGCCGTACAAGGATGTTACCGAGGCCTGGGGACTCGCTGCGCCAGGATTTTCAAATGGCAGCGCCTACGGGGATCTGGATCTAGATGGCGATCTGGACCTTCTCGTCAATAATGTCGGGGGAGCCCCTATGTTGTTTCGTAACCGGGCAACAGATCAGCTCCCACAGCACCACTGGATCCAGATTGAGTTGGTTGGCATCTCTCCAAACACCCAAGGCGTTGGCACTCAAATTGCCGCTTGGTCTGATTCTCAACTCTGGTACATTGAACAGCAACCCGTCCGCGGATTTCAAAGTAGTGTGGACCCCATTCTTCATCTTGGGCTTGGCCCCGATACAAAAACCCTGGACTCTTTGATCATCTATTGGCCTCGGGGAATGGTGGATCGATACAAGGATGTGGAAACAAATCAGCACCTTCTATTCCGGCAAACATCTGATTTACCACATACTTCTCATGACCGGCAAACAAAATCAAACCCACTTCTGATACCTGTTGACCCGGATTCTATTGGGCTTGGATGGCGTCACATTGAAAATGTATTCAGTGATTTTGATCAGCAACCCCTACTCTTTCACATGCGTTCTACTGAGGGACCCGGAGTGTGCAAAGGAGATTTCAATCAGGATGGCCTAGACGACCTGTACCTTGGCGGTGCCCGTAGTCAGCCTGGAGCTATATTTGTACAGACCAACTCAGGATCTTTTGAACAGAGTTTACAGTCCGTATTGGATGAGGATGCAAATTCGGAAGACGTGGACTGTGCATGGCTGGATATTGATGGAGATGGGGATCAGGACCTATTCGTTGCCAGCGGTAGCAGTGAGTTTCCCCGGAGTAGCTCGGCATTATTAGATCGTTTGTATTTGAACGACGGTACAGGGGCGCTCATTCGTGACGAGGCCCTAATCGGTCTGTCGACCCAAGGCTTCCTCCCCACTTCAACCGTTTGTCCAATAGACATTGATCTGGATGGAGACCTCGATCTCTTTCTGGGCAGCCGGCTTCAGCCCTTCGCATATGGCCTTCCGGCCAACAGTCAACTGTTGGTGAACGATGGAAACGGAACTCTCAGTGATGCAACCTCTCGCCTTGCTCCCCACCTTGAGTCCATTGGGCTGATAACCGATGTCGCCTGTGCAGATTTTACCGGGGACAATTCTCCAGATCTCCTGCTCGCCGGAGAGTGGATGCCACTGAGTTTCCTGAAAAACGATCTTGGCAGCTTTGTGCCGATGATAGCAGGCCTAGAGAATACAGCCGGATGGTGGCAGTCCATACTGTCACTAGATCTGGATGACGATGGAGACCTAGATTTCATCGCCGGAAATCATGGTCTCAACTCTAGATTCCAAGCCCCCGTAGATATGTGGGTCAGCGATTTTGACCGTAATGGCAGCATTGAACAAGTCTTTGCAAGAACAATCGACGGGGAATTATTTCCTTGGCACCTGCGTCACGACCTTCTCAGCCAAATTTCTCATCTTGTACGCGTATTCCCTACGTATGCATCGTATTCCGAAGCTACCATAGCTGATATTTTTTCTGAGGAAGAACTGGGGCGTGCCCTACATCTGAGAGTGACTGAACTTCGCAGTATAATCGGAATCAATGACGGATTGGGAAATTTCACATTAACTCCTGCACCTGAAGAAATGCAGTTCTCCCCCGTATACGGCATGGCGGACATACCTACCTCGCAAGGCCACTTAATCCTGGTTGGCGGAAACTTGCACGAAGTTAAACCTGAGGCAGGAAGGTATGATGCGAGCTACGGAACTGCATTAATGACGCCCTCTCTGGAAACTCTGACCTGGTCTGAATCAGGTTTTTTTGTTGAAGGTCAGATTCGTAAAATTCTGACATTAGACCTTGGTGGCCGAACGTTAATTATCGTTGCACGCAATAATGATCGGCTCAGCATTTTTGCGTATGCGAATTAGCCTCTCCCTTCTGCTACTTCTTTTCATCGGTTGCAGAAACAGCTCTGAGCCCGGGAAGAGGCTGTTCACTCTACTCGACCAAACTCGAACTGGTGTGGATTTCACGAACACTCTCGTTTATGAAGCAGATTTTAATATCATTGATTATCTGTATTTCTATGACGGGGGAGGCGTCGCAATTGGCGATCTCAATAATGACGACCTGCCTGATCTTTTTCTGACAGGCAATCAGGTACCTGATCGACTTTACATCAATCAAGGAGACTTCCAATTCGATGATATGACGTTCGAATCAGGAATTACTTCCGATGAAAACACATGGTCTACCGGCGTCAGCATGGTTGATGTGAATGGGGATGGATGGATGGATATTTACATCTGTAAAGTCAACCATATCTCCAAGACTGGACACAACCTGCTCTATATCAACCAACAAGACGGCACATTCCATGAAGAAAGTCGGCGTTTCGGGCTGAACTTTGAAGGCCTCTCTACACACACAGCCTGGCTAGACTACGACATAGATGGCGACCTGGACCTGTATCTTCTCAACCATGCAATCCATTCTCAAGATTCATATGTGGCTTCTTGGCGCCGAATAGTTGACGCCCCAAAAGTTGGAGATAAGTTTTATCGCCAGGACGACGGCTACTTTGTAAGCATTACCGCGGAGGCAGGGATTTACAGTAGCGCATTAGGTTACGGTCTTGGCATTGCCGTCAGCGATCTAAATCAGGATGGTTGGCCTGATCTATATGTTGGTAACGATTTTCATGAGGATGACTACTTGTACATGAATAGCGGGATTGGCACGTTTACAGAATCTCTCTGGAAAATAACTGCCCATACGAGTCGCTCAACTATGGGAGTTGACATTGCCGATCTGAATAATGATGGCCTCCCTGACATTGTAGCACTGGATATGTTTCCACCGGATCTGGCCACCCAGCGCACAGCCGGCAACGTGAATGCGGATGCACGCATGCACATTTTAGAGGATTTTGGCTATGGCCCACAGGTCTCCAGGAATACACTTCAACTGCACAGGGGAATCACCTCAGAGGAACTCCCCTTCTTCAGCGAACTTGCATTTTTTGCTGGAATAGAGGCTACCGACTGGTCCTGGACGCCCCTCCTGGGAGATTTTGACGGAGATGGATGGAAGGATCTTTATGTCACGAATGGGATTCCCGGACGCCCCAATGATTTGGATTACATCGAATACGTTGCAACACCTGATATCCAGCGAATACTTCATAACGGATCTCCTGACCAGGAAGCCGAGATTGCTGATCAGATGCCTCCTGCGATTGTCCCTAATTATGCATTCAAAGGAGGGCTTGACCTTCGGTTTGAAGATGTCAGCAATCCCTGGGGGCTTGCTGAACGAGTCATTAGCAATGGTGCCGCGTACGGAGACCTGGATCTGGATGGAGATCTGGATTTGGTCGTAAATACCCTGAATCATCCCGCACTCATCTATCGAAATGAATCTGTTAGTAATTACATCTCTGTAAAACTTCGCGGTGCAAAACGAAATACATCCGGGATTGGAGCTAGAGTCAGTGTCTGGGTATCAGGCATGCATCATATGCAAGAGCAATTTCCCTCTCGTGGATTCCAATCGTCCATAGATCATGTATTGAGTTTTGGTATCGGAAATGCCACAATTGCGGACTCGGTTGTTGTAATCTGGCCTTCGGGTCTCCAGTCGAAAGTAAGTCAGGTGGCTGCAGGAACACGCCTAGTTCTAAGTGAAACTGATGCACATGAAATCTCCTTCCCTCTATCAACTCCGCAAGTTCCTAATATCAAACTCATAGATAATCACGGAATTTCTTTCAGGCACATCCAGGATGAAGTACGCGATTTTACAATCCTGCCGACCTTACCGTATTGGCGAAGTACACATGGAGCCGCACTGGCTGTTGCAGATGTGAATGGAGATGGACTGGAAGACATTTATTTTGGGGGAGCTCGCAATCAGCCCAGTGCCCTGTATTTTCAAACGACCGGTGGACAATTTCAACTTGCACCTTTCCCTGACGATCATAAGACGAGCGAAGATGTAGATGCCCTCTTTCTTGACGCAGACAATGACGGAGATCAAGACTTGTATGTTGTAAGTGGTGGATGGACCGGACCTGCCGAACTGCATCAAGATCGACTGTATCTCAATTCAGGCTCCGGAGTTTTTCATACTGATCCTAATCGACTTCCAATCAACCACTCAAACGGGACTGCGGTCACCGCAACAGATTTTGACCTTGACGGAGATATTGATCTCTTCGTAGGAAGTGATACCCAACCAGAGAGTTATGGGAAAGCCGGATACAGCACTCTGCTTGAAAATGATGGGACAGGACACTTTATAGATGTTACAAACAGCATGTCTTCCTCTCTGCAACGCATTGGGCATGTGACCGGAGTAGCTTGGGCTGACCTTGTTGGAGATTCCCTTTCTGATCTTGTTTTGGTTGGCGAATGGATGCCAGTTACGATTTTTGAAAACCAAGGGGATAAACTCGTTGACAGAACAGATTCTCTGGGGCTCTCAAATTCAATTGGACTCTGGCAGAGCCTGGCCGTACAAGATTTGAATGGAGATGGATTTCCTGATTTGATTGCTACTAATCTTGGGCTCAATACCACTTTCAGACCGCCTCTTGCCCTCTATACCGATGACTTGGATCAAGATGGGCGTATAGATCCTCTTGTTGCTCAATGGCAAGACGATGACTGGTACGCATGGGCATCTCGTGATGCACTACTTCAACAGCTACCAGGCCTTTCTGCATTAATCCCAACTTACAGTGCTTACAAATATCTTTCCGTTACAGATTTATTCGGGGAAAACCTGGAGCCTAGTCGCATGCTCCAGACTCTTGAATCGACGATTTACTGGAATGAGTCCGGCCTCCGATTCAAACCCGAGGCGATGCCGGATGAAATCCAATGGGCACCAATCTTGTCCATGCACTCTGTGAATACCATGGAAGGTTCAACGTGGTTTCTGGCCGGGAATCGTTCAGCAGCTTCGGATGCATTTGGAGGCATGAATGCGGGATGGGGATCGGTCATTCATTTTACGAATACTGGTGAGGTACAACTCATGGATAAACATGGATTTCATGTTCCTGGGGAGGCCAGAAAAATTCAGGCCCTCCATGGGAACCCGATGCGAATTATTGTGGCACGTTCAAATGATACTCCAATATTATTTGAATTGGGAACCTCGTTTGCACCTGAAAACCTGAACTGAGCTCTGAATCAGAGTATGGATACCGAGATATTTTGCTCGCAAGGATGCTCTGCGAACTGTATCTTCCTAAACCAGAATAATGAATGTCGCAGACCTGAGCAACTATTCGGGCGACCAGAAAATGAAATCACTCCACCAGAATAATAAGCCAAAATGTTCGTTAATCTATTGGAGCTTCTCCCTGTTTACATTGGAAATTCGTATTCATTCAGTTCTGCAATCGTGATATGCACGATCGATATAGGTGCGATACGCATACATGTTCAGATTGATCTGAGCTTCGCTTTCTCCTAAAAACTTGGAACTGAGGAAGCCCCAACTGTCTTGGAGGACTCTGCATTTTTCACATGGGTGTCCAACCAGCGGGTAGTTTCCCAAAGAACATGTCCTACCGATTCCCTGGCACGATAGCCGTGGCTTTCATGAGGAAGCATAACAAAGCGTACCGTCTTACCTAGCCCTTTCAGCGCCCCATAAAAACGGCGGCTCTGTAACGGGAACGTTCCAGAGTTATTATCGGCCTCTCCATGAATCAACAGGATTGGCTCATTCACTTTATCCGCATGCATAAATGGTGACATTGTATAGTACGTCTCGGGGGACTCCCAGAATAAACGTTCCTCTCGCTGGAATCCAAACGGGGTCAGGGTTCGATTGTATGCACCGCTCCTTGCAATTCCAGCACGGAAAAGATCAGAGTGTGCAAGCAAATTCGCAGCCATAAAGGCGCCATAGGAATGTCCGGCAATTGCAACGCGAGATGGATCCACAACTCCGCGTTCAACACCCGCATCAATCGCGGCGGCGGCATTTGCGATCAGTTGTTCTCTGAATGTATCATTTGGCTCTTCCTCTCCCTCACCAATTATGGGCATGGAAGCGCCATTTAACACTGCATATCCCTGCGTTACATATGGGATTGCTCCTGAGTAACTAATATACTTGAACCGGTATGGGCTGCCGCTCCGCTGACCAGCAAAAGCAGCATTTTTGAACTCAGTCGGATATGCCCAGATGAGGGTAGGTAGGGGGCCATCTCGCTCAGAATCATATTCGGGAGGAAGATAGAGTGTGGCTTTTAATGAAACTCCGTCTGCACGAGAATAACTCATCTCTTCCTTTGTCACCGTAGCCAATTCTGGATAAGGGTGCTTAAAGTCCGTCACAGCTGTTAATGAACTATCTTCCAGGCTCCGAACAAAGTAGTTAGGTGGGTCATCCACAGATTCCCGAATCGTTAAAATCTGATCGCTGTCCATAATAGTCACGGGGCGCTCATAGTACGGAGCTTCACTCTGGAATAATGTCTCAAACTCTCCTGTCTCTATATTCAATTTCCGCAGAAATGGACGATCTCCGGAGTCTGATGCACCTGTTCCTGTGAGGAACAGATTGTTTTGGTCCATTCGGAGTACAAAGGTTCCCTGTGAAGTACGCATCATCATAAAGCTTCCCGGGTTATTGTACCTATCCTCGGTGGAACGATCAAATATTACTTTGACAATCTCGCCGGGATTAGAAGGATCCAGCAAAGATGTTTTTGTCTGACGTGTGGACCACCATGTTTCTCGCACTAAAGCAAGCGACTCCGTTCCCCATAAAATTCCGCTGTACCGCAGCTGGAGCTTTATCAGCGATTTCGGTTCAGCTTCAAAAGGTGCATCCAGCGAAAAGACTTCATCCCTCATTGCCGCTTCAACGCCACCATCACCACCATCCAACGCCTCCACCCAAACCAGTGTGGCTGGCGAATCTGCTCTCCATGACATGCTCCGGGGCCCGGTGATAGTTGACCCAAATGCGGCCGGTACATTTTCGGCCAAAGGCAATTGGGCTACCTCCCTGATGAATTGCCCCTGGGAGTCGTAAATGGTATAGCTGTGTGGAAAACGACTGGCTGGAACCAGATACGAAAATGGACGATGGATCGCACGAACCAGAACATATTTCCCGTCGGGGGATGGCATTGGTGTCAACCCTAACCCCTGTGAGCCTATGGAACTGACCTCACCGTTAAGGGAGATGCGGAGAACTTGAGATTGCATGAACCACTCAAATAAATCCTCATCATATGGATTCGAGAGCAAATCCTGATATGTGCGCGCCGGAGCTTCCTCTCCCAAATTTTCCTGAATGACAGGTCCGCCGGGGGCAAGTGGCTGCAGTGGCATAGAGCCCCGGTCCTCCGGGATAACCCGAACGAACAGAGATTGTGAATCTTGATTCCATCGAAGGCTACCATAACTGACGTCATTCACAATTGCATCGGCCAGTTTTCGAGCGATACCCGTAGAGACTTCAGCGACATACAAATCAATCTGATCTTGCAGGTCCACAGTAAAGGCTACATGCCGACTATCCGGAGACCAGGATACATTGCGTATTCCACCAGATTCCGGAATCCCCGTGACGGGGCGCTCAGGGCCTGAATCGAGGGCCTTAAAACTGATTCCCAAAGATGCAGATACCCGACTTGGGCCATTGATCCGTGGATTAATTCGCATGCCTGCGAGTCGCATCTCCGGAGCGGATATCTCAGAAATTGAAGGAAGACCCGGCCTGTGCAATAGGGCCATGTGTTTCCCATCAGGACTCAAGCTCACCAATGGAGTGACTGGAGCGTCAAGTAGACGGTCCAGAGGCGCCGGAGGATTCTGATATTCTAGTTGTGCGGCTACAAATGGCACTCTAAGAGCAACCATCAGCAGTATGCATAATACGATTGAGCGGTGTTCCATGGATTCGATATTTTGCGTTTATATATTCAATTTGAAAGAAGAAGCTATGTAAAAGGGTTGCTATGCAATAAATCAAGTTGCCGCGAAACATATACATGCAGTGAGGCTCAAATCTCCATCAATAAGATCTAATTTTCTCATCTTTGAGAAAGTTGTTCTCTTCCAATTTAGTGGTGCAGATTTGCTGATTTTTCATATTTTTAGAGATACCTACAACAGCTTAAGGCTCGGTGATTCCGGGATATATGGCAAAAATTCGTATATTCAACGAGTTTGTTAAACCAAACCTACATTTTTTTCCATCATTTTTTATTTCTCAATATGAAGATAAAACTACTTCTTTATGCATTAGTGCCCCTGCTGATTTTTGTATCCGGAAGCGCTTTCGCTCAGGAGCAAGTCCAAGGGACGGTTCGCGATGCATCGTCATCAGAACCACTACCCGGTGTGAATGTGATCATTAAGGGAACCAACCAGGGGACTACATCTGACATTGATGGCGTATACAGCCTTCCCGTGCCTTCTTTACAGGATACGTTAATTTTCTCCTTCATTGGATTTGATACCCAAGAAATAGGAATCGACGGGAGAACAACAATTGATGTTGACTTGCTCGTAACGGTCTTTGAAATCGGCGAGGAGCTTGTTGTCACAGGCTATGGCTCTCAAGAACGCCGAACGATTACGGGTGCTGTTTCCAATCTTGGCGTGGACGATTTTGTAAGTGGTAACGTGAACTCTGTTCAGGAAATGATTCAGGGTAAGGTTGCCGGGCTTCAGATCTCCACCCGTAATGGAAACCCGAATGACTCACCTGATGTTCGCCTTAGAGGTATCTCTTCATTCGGTGCAAACCAATCCCCGCTGATTGTCATTGACGGCGTTATCGGAGGGAGTATTGACAGTATTGATCCGTCTGACATTGAATCAGTAGATGTACTCAAAGATGCCTCCGCAGCGGCTATCTACGGAACGCGCGGATCTGCCGGAGTCATCCTGATTACCACCAAAGGAGGACAAGCCAGAGAGGGGGTTGCTGTGGAGTACAACGCCTACTACACATTTGAAGGCATTGAGAATCGCCTTGATGTCCTGTCCGGTGACGAGTTCCGTCAGCTGTCGCAACAAACTGGATTTGCGGCTCCTGATTTAGGCCATAATACCGATTGGTTTGAAGAGGTCACCCAGCAAGGCTCAAACTTGGTTCACACGCTTGCTCTCAGTGGTGGAAGCGATAATTCTATCTATCGAGTCTCCGGGAATTTTCGTGACCGTAGTGGGATTCAGCGTTATACAGGCTTCCAAGAGATTGGAGGTCGTCTCAATTTTACACAGTGGACATTTAACAAAAAGCTCGAGATCACTGTCCAGTTGTCTGCTACCAAAACAGATCAAAACTTTGGCTTTGCTGATGCCTTCAAGTTCTCTGGTGTTATGAATCCTACTGCACCGGTTTCAGCAAATGGATTTGAGAATACTGGTGGATTCTTTGAGCAACCACTGTTCAACTATTTCAATCCGGTTGCCATCATTGAAGAAGGAAGCAGGACTGGAGAGAATAAACTGTTCACAGGTGTGTTCAGAGGAGAATATGATTTGTCATCCCTCCTGCCCGGCCTCTCCGTTGCAACTCAATATTCTTATCAGAATAATGACGTAGTCGCGAGAAACTTCTACTCACGGCGTCACAAGGTTGGTGGTGGCGCTACTGCTGCATCCCTTGGCCCCGGCTTTGCGTCGCAGTCCTATGCCGACTTAGAAAGTGAGTTATTCGAGACAACTCTTCACTACGCTGGAGATGTGACCGATGACGTTACCCTTGAATTAATTGGAGGATACTCCTACAACGACTTTGTCAGTGAGGGTTTCAATGCCGGAGGCGGGGACTTCGTTACGGATAATGTTGAAGTCAACAACTTTTCCTTTGCACAGGATTTTGACCAGGGAGAGGCTAGTGTTGGCAGTTTTCGGAATACGAACCGTTTGATCGGTTTCTTTGGCCGAGCAAATGTGAATTATGACGGAACTTTCTTCCTTAATGGTAGCCTTCGCCGTGAGGGATCTTCGCGATTTGGAGTTGACAATAAATGGGGGCTATTCTGGTCAGCTGGTGTCGGCGTTGAGATTGCTAATCTAGTTGATCTTCCCTACTTCAGCGAATTGCGCTTCCGAGCCAGTATAGGTAAAACTGGTCAAGATGCACCCGAAAGCGGCCTGTCTCTGTCCAGACTTGGCCCGGCCGGAAGTTTCTTCGTGGGAGGCCAATACATTCAAAGCTTCAGCCCCGTCAGTAATCCCAACCCTGACCTGAAATGGGAAGAAAAAACCGAGATCAACTTTGGACTTGATTTCGTCGCTCTGGACAATCGCCTTAGCGGCCGTATAGATGCGTATCAGTCCACGACTAGCGACTTGCTCTTCCAGATCGCCGTCCCTGTTCCTCCGAACCTATTTCCAACTACATGGAGCAATGTCGGTGAGTTGTCTACCAGTGGTTTTGAACTTTCTCTCGATTACGACATCCTCCAAGCAAAATCTGCTGGCGATTTCACATGGAGATCTGGAATCATTGCATCTTTCTACTCGGAGACAATGCTGGATGAGTACTTGACCGAAGATGTTCAGTTTATCGCCGAACCCGGTGCCCCGGGACTCAATAACGTGCAGATGATTCGGATTAAAGAAGGTGAACCGATTGGTCAACTATGGGGACCGCGGTTTTCCAGAATCGGCGATAATGGCAGATGGCTTTTCCATGCTGCAGATGGAAGTGAAAAGGAGTATGAGGACTTGGACTTTGGAGATGGTGGAGATGAGCAAATCCTTGGGAACGGCCTTCCCGATTTTCAACTGGGTTGGACAAACAGCATGACCTTTGGAGATTTTGATGCAAGTTTCTTCCTAGAAGGAGTCTTTGGACATCAAATTGCAAATATGTTCAGCACCTTTTACTCGGTTCCGAAGCAGATTTCATCTTATAATGTATTGCAGGATGCCTTTGATTTGGCTGGCCTCACAGATGACCCGCGCTGGTCAAGTTATCATGTCGAGAACGGTGATTATATCCGTTTAAGTAATGCTTCTATTGGTTACGTCCTCCCCCAATCGGTCATCGAAAATACTCCTCTGAGGCGAGTAAGATTCTACCTGTCTGGAAACAACCTCTTTACAATTACCAGCTATTCTGGTCTGAATCCACAGGTACGATATGTTGATCGTAATCAGGGGCAGTCTGGACAAGGGGCCACTGTTGGACCGCTCGGCCCTGGAATTGAGCGTCGCTTGGAGTATTTCACAACACGATCCGTCAGCTTTGGCGTGAACATCAACTTGTAACCATAGACCAATGTATAAAGTAAAAATGAAAAAGACATTTACACTTCGCTCGTTGGTCCTTGCATTGGGTATGTTATTCCTTGTAGCAGGATGTACGGACCTTGCGGAAACTGTTGATAATCAGGTTCAACCATCCGATTTTTTCCAGAATGACCAACAGTTCATCTCAGCGATGGGCGATGCATACAGTAACCTGGGATCCGTTGGAGGAAGTGGACCTCCCGGACAGTTGAACGAAGTTACAACCGATGAATTAATTGTCCCGACCAGAGGACAAGACTGGTCTGACGGCGGCTTCTGGGTTCGACTCCATACCCATACGTGGCTACCGAACGAAGGCACCTTTGATGGATTCTGGAATGGATACTTTGGTGGTGTCAATAATGCCAATCGTTTGATTTTCCAGTTTGAGAGTGCTCTGGATGAAGGAACCGCTAACCCTGATTTGGTCGTTCCCTTTGTGTCCGAGTTGAAATCTCTTCGAGCATTCTACTATTTCTGGCTTTTAGACGCCTTCGGAAACGTACCTATCGTAGATAGCTTCGTTGATGCACCTGAGCAACCCTCTCAGCCATCTTCGGACTTTGCCGAAGGTCGACGGCAAGTTTTCGCGTTCGTGGAAAAAGAACTCTTGGACAACCTGTCCAACTTGAGCGCTGATGCACGGGGAACCTATGGTCGCATGAATACTTTTGTGGCACATATGACATTGGCTAAATTGTATATGAATGCAGAAGTGTATACAGGAACTCCCCGCTGGAATGATGCCATCACATACCTGGATGGCATCATTAATTCAGGTGTCTATAGTCTGGCAGGGAATTACAGCTCCAATTTTCTTGTTCAGAATGAGGGATCACCCGAAAACATTTTTGTTGTTCCGTATGATAAAGTGTTCAGGTCGGGTTTTAACCTGCATCAGATGACTCTGCATTATGGTAGCCAGAACACATATAATTTCCAGAATCAGCCTTGGAATGGATGGAGTGCCACCCAAAAGCTCTATGAATCTGTGATTGATCCTGTGCAGAATCCGGGGCCACAGGGAGAAGTATGGGGCGTCAATCCTACGAGTGATGACGCAGGTGTTGAGCGTGTCACAGGAACGCTAGACGACCGTCTCAGTAATTTCCTGGTTGGCCCCCAGTACACTTCTGGCGGTGTCCGCGTTACCGACTCCGGCGTGTTTAGTGATTTTGACAAGAATGGCGAGCCGCTGTCCTTCGTACCCACGATCACAGAACTGGATGATGATGAGTTCCGTAGCCTTACCTGTCGCCAGTGTGGTGCCCGGATTGGAAAGTATGAATTTGAACCCGGGATCGGCTCTGAGATGAGTAATGACTTTGTGATCTTCAGATACTCTGATGTTCTTCTTCTCAAGGCCGAAGCTTTGTGGAGGCAAAATCCCGCGAGCGCAGAAGCGTTGGCTTTGGTCAATATGGTTCGTACGCGGGCGGGAGTTGACCCATTTGACGCTCTGACCGCAGATCGACTCTTGGCTGAGCGGGCACGGGAATTATTCTTTGAACAGACCCGGCGACAGGATTTAATTCGGTTTGCTGGTGTTAACGGTGGTGAGACACGTTTCAACGATCCCTGGAAGTACAAGCAGCTTTCTGGGGCATTTCGTAACGTCGCTCCTATTCCCGAAAATCAATTGCAGGCCAACCCGAACCTAGTCCAGAACCCAGGTTACTAAGATTTTCGGAAAACCATATATAAAAAGCCTCCCGCACTATTTTTCGGGAGGCTTTTTTGTTTATCCCAGATTCTTCAAAACGGGTGCAGATGATGAAGTCAAAAACATTCCTCTTTTCTCCCAGTTGACTATGAGGTTATTTTTCGATCAAAAATCCATTCCTATGCGCTTACTGATAATCCTCTTATTGTTTACCCCTTCTACCCTCTTTGCACAAGAAGGCACAATTGAGTACTCGGCAGAATTTGAAATGCAGATGCCCTCTATTGAAATGGTCATGGAGAATCTGCCTCCAGGAATACCTTTAGATTCGGCGATGATTGAACAGGGAATGAAGATGTTTTCGCAGTTTCAAAATCAGATTCAAGCCATACCCATGCTCATGAATTACAGCAGAAGTACAAGCTTATTAACCTTTGATCTTCCCGCCTCTGCTACCAATACACCACTTGGAGTTATCCTTTCATATCCTTCAACATTCACGGACTACACAGAAGGCAAAACATTGTCAGCAGTTCAAAATTTTGATGGAGACGATTATATCATTGTGGATGAATTTGAACCACTTGATTGGGTGTTTATGGAAAGGGATAGCACAATTCTGAATTACCCGGTCAAGCAGGTCACATTTTCATCGGACACATTAAATGTCATGGCTTGGTATGCCCCTCAAATTGCCTCTGCGGCAGGACCCTTGGCCTTCGGGGGGCTTCCAGGACTTCCTCTCATGATTATGAGTTCTTTTTCTTCCGAAGATAGCCCCAACTTCGAGATGAATTTCTCCGCTGTCAGGCTTGAGGAAGGGACTGTGGAACCATTTTCTCGACCGAAAGGAGAGCTGATTACCCGTGAAGAATGGATGAAAATGATGTTGCAGAACATAAATCCATTCCAACAATGATCTTATGTGATTTGAGATCCATAGTCGCTTTTGATATGTTTCAATCGCCACTATTAGTTGGGGAATACACAGAATATTCTACCATTCATGCAGATGAGCGACTGATGAATTCCTGATGCAGTACTATCGATCACGAATTCATCAAGAAGAGCGCTTATTTGGGATTACCTTCTGAACAGTCCACACACATACCCTGATATTATTTAGAGATATCTGATTCCCCCTCGCCATGCCATCATAAAGGGCGTGCAGGTACTGGAACCTTCTGCGTGCGAGATCATCTTTTCATAAAAAATAGTTCGACAATAAATGCGAGAACTCACTCGCATAAAGCTCAGGGGCTTTAAGTCCATCAAGAACCTTGACCTCAGGTTGAGAAATATCAACGTATTGATTGGGCCCAATGGAGCAGGAAAGAGCAACTTCATCGACTTCTTCCGGATGCTGAGTGAGTTGGTTGGAGGGCATCTTCAGCTTTTTGTCGGTCGTTCCGGTGGTGCAAATGCAATGCTACACTATGGAACTAAAGTGAGTAATAGCATTTATGCGGGATTGTATTTTGACCGTAACGGCTATGAGATCCAACTCATGCCAAGTGAAGACGACGGACTAGTATTTGGAGAAGAGATCTTGTATTTCAAAACCTCACAAACATCTAACTACCGAGAAAACATAGGAAGAGGGCATAAGGAGATTCTTGCATCTAAAAAGCACGAAGAATCACAGTACGGCGTGAAATATGTTATATCTGCACTCCAATCATGCAAAGTATATCATTTTCATGATACTAGCTCGACAGCTCGTATTAAGCAGACCGGCGATCTCCATGAAAATGACCAATTATCGCCTGATGCTGGTAATTTGGCGGCTTTCCTCTACATGTTGCAAGAAAATCATTCCTCAAACTATGAGTTGATCCGATGTGCAGTACGTCAAATTTTTCCGAGATTCAAGGATTTTGCATTGCGCCCTAGTCCACTCAACCCAGATAAGATCCGCCTTGAGTGGCAGGAAAATGGCTCGCATTACCGATTCGGACCTCATCAGCTTTCTGACGGAACACTGCGGTTTATGGGTTTGGCAACACTTCTATTGCAACCGGATGTGCCTTCTGCCACCCTGATTGACGAACCAGAATTAGGACTGCATCCAAGTTCCTTGACATTACTCGCTGGGTTGGTGCATAGTGCCTCGAATCGCACCCAACTCATTTTAACCACTCAATCGGCATCCTTTTTGAACGAATTTAAACCTGAAGACATTATTACCGTCGAACATAGAGACTCAGCTACTCTATCGGTAAATGATTTTCGTAACGGATTAGGAAAATCTGTATTTAAGAGACACGATTATGAATCCTTACGCAAGTGGTTGGGGATGTACTCCCTTGGTGAGCTTTGGGAAATGAATGTTCTCGGGGGACAACCATGATTCGTGTGAATATCGTGGTTGAAGGACGAACAGAAGAGAGCTTTGTTAAACAGGTGCTTTATCCGGGGAATTATATCCATAAAATAACTGACCAGTGCAAGCATTGCTTTCTTCACATAATAGATTTCTGAAATCGGGTACCGGGAGCGGGACTCGAACCCGCACGGCCTTGCGGCCAACGGATTTTAAGTCCGTTGCGTCTACCAATTCCGCCATCCCGGCTAATAAAGGACAGCAAACTAATTTATAGGGTGAAGCGTTCCTGAATTATGATTGAATCTCTGGACACTCTCCGTCATTACGTTCAAAGTGCCACATCACGATCTTTCGTCCCATATTCATGTCAACCAAGAGCTGTCCTGGCACTCTTGTCAGATGGTCGCTGGACCTGCGGAGTTCGGATCGAAAACGCATGTTACCCTCTCGTCATTCCTGCCCTGTCATCTGCACTTGTAAGTGCAGCTTCAATGGGACGAAGAGACGTTGTAGCCGTTGTCTTTAGTAGCAGCATGAAGGAAGAAGAAAAAACAACCGCTCTGCATCTGGTTGATTCATCCTTCGATCAGTTAGATGACGATGTCCTGGGGCATGTAGGCCGTACTTATCATCTTCAGGAGAAACTTGCAACCTGCAAGGATCTTAAACTCCGATTGAACCCAACCTCCGGAATCTTTCTCGCAAGACAGGCGGCTAGATATGCTCATACCCCAGAATCAGATTTCCCGGTGGGAGCCATTGTCGTAACGGAAGATCAAAAATATTTTCAGGGCGCGAATATTGAGTACCCCGACTGGAGGCAAATACTCTGTGCAGAGCGTGCAGCCATTGCAGCAGCCATAAGTGCCGGAGCAAAAGATATTCGACAAATCTACGTTTCGTGCTTGAAATCATCGAAAGCGAGTCCGTGTGGCGCCTGCAGACAGGTTCTGTATGAAGTTGCTCCGAATTCAGTGATTTGGATAGACCGCGGTGAGGAAGTTGCCGAGAGTTTTCGCCCTAAAGATCTTCTACCTGATGCATTTCATCTGAGTGAATCATAATGGTACCAAATTCAGTTCTACCTCCCTCTGAAAATCCCTCTTCAATTCCCTTCAAAATGATGCGTCATATTACCCTATTCTTGCTCCTACTCTCGACTCCATACATTGCGTTTGCCCAAGAAAGAACGAAATACTGGATCTTCCTCTCTGATAAAGTGGATATTGCTGGTAAGAATACCCAAGTTGAGGAAGGCTATCTCACAGATAATGCCCTACTCCGGCGAACATTGCGCGGGCAACCGGAAGCAGCTGCCATGATTGCTTTTCAGGATGCCCCCATTTCCCGGGTCTATGAAGATGATCTCTTACAAAAAGATATCACAATCATCAATAGAAGTCGCTGGCTTAATGCTGTGACTGCCAAGCTAAGTGAGGAGGAGGCAAAACAAATTGCTTCCCTTTCCTATGTACGTGATATACGTCCTGTGGCCGTCTTATCCACAAGCACGCAACCGAATATACCCGTCTCCCCCCTCATTCCTGAACGAGTTTCTTCTAACTGCCCTTCAGCTATTTTTGGCAATTCCTGCAACCAGTTGGACGTAGTCAATGCAATTCTCCCCATTCAGCGAGGGATTAATGGAGATGGCGTAGTTCTTGGATTTCTTGACACGAAGTTTAACATACCTGGAAGTAGACCCTTCACCCACACGTCTCTGAAACATATTCCGGATGATGGTCGCCTCATGGAAGTTCGTGACTTTACTGAACGAGATCCAGCTCAGCCGTGCGGTGGTACTAATACCCACGGGATGTCCGTTGCATCTGTTGCAGTAGGATATGATGAAGGCGATGTCATAGGCCCTGGCTACGGTGCCTCAATCTATGCAGCTTCAACAGAATGTTCACCCTATGAGCGTAATATTGAAGAAGATAATTTCGTCATGGGTGTAGAATGGATGGAATCTGAGGGAGTCGATGTAATTACTTCTTCGCTAGGATATTTAGATTTTGATGACGATCCCGGTCAGCGGAATTACACAGGGAGTGATCTTGATGGTGATACTGGTCTAACAACCATCATCATGGATTGGGCAGCACAACGTGGGATAGTTACGGTAACCAGTGCTGGAAATGGGGGCCCGGGCCCACAAACACTTGGCACGCCCGCAGATGGCGATTCAGTGATTGCAGTGGGCGGAGTGAGGCCGACTAAAGAATTATGGTTTAGTAGCAGCCGCGGACCAACCGCAGATGGCCGGATTAAACCTGACGTATCTGGACAGGCTTCTCGCGTATTAGTTGCTTCCGGTGCAAGTGGATATGGTGCCTCAGCAGGAACCTCATTTTCTGCTCCAATGATAGCAGGAATCGTAACCCAGATCCTTCAGGTAAACCCCGGCCTCGGCCCCATGGATGTATGGCAGGTTTTGACTTCAACCGCCAGCCAATCTGGCTCTCCGGACAATGATCTCGGATGGGGTATTGTTGATGCGGATGCTGCAATCAAGAGTGCAATCTTGTTAAATAGTACACAGGATCTCCTGCCCAGCCCAGATAAATTGATCATCCACACTCCTTATCCAAACCCATTTTATGATGTGGCCCATTTCATCATCGAATCTGTTGAACCCATTACTCATGCTCAACTTAAAATTTTTGACGTACTAGGACGAGAGATCGCAACTGTTCACAGTGGATCTCTTCAAACAGGAGGGACTCCCATTCAATTTGATGGCCGCCATTTGCGACCAGGTGTGTATGCGTATATTCTAGAATATGATGGAAAGCTACAATCAGGAATAATGACACGACTTGGTCAATAGAAATGTTAGCCGTGATACAGAGAATTTCCCATCTCTATCTCTGTCCATGAACGATAGAATCAATCGCCTGAGCAGATTCTGATTTATTGGAGAAGACATATTGCATCACGAGATTAGTTTTGTGTAGCAGTTAACTGCAATTTCATGCTCGGCGTTACAACAGTTTTAGTTCTCGACTCTCATGAAACTCTCTTCAAGAGATTCATCTGTCTGAACTCATCTTCCAACATCCCGACTAGGTTGAAGATAAATCAAAGCCCCCGAAAAAGAAGATGATTGACTTTGGAGTAGATATCTGGCCACTTATTCTACTCTTAGTACTGGCCGGCCTTCTCACATGGTTTTCTTACCGCCGTACCGAGCCAAAGCTGAAAGGGATTTCCCGCTGGCTTCTCCCCGGCCTACGAGGTCTTGCATTTGCTTTACTACTTATTTTGCTATTTGAACCGACAGTTTCCAGAAAGCTGAAGCAAACTAATCAGCCGATACAAGTTGTACTCATAGATGAAAGCCAGAGTATGTTGCCGGCTCAACTACCTCAGACATTACCAGCTACCAAAGGAGAAACTCTTTTTTTTGGATTTGGAAGTGAGACTCGCTCCATTGAAGAACTTGCTGCGGCCAAGGATACCGCCCCACGAACTGACATCGCCAGTGCGCTGGAAGAGATTCAATCATCTCTGCATGATCAGAACCTGCGTAGCATACTACTCATTTCTGATGGACAATACAACACCGGACGCAATCCGACTTATGTAGCATCCGATTATGGCATTCCCATCCATACTCTGATCGTAGGAGATACCCTGCAACAGCAGGATTTGCTGATTGCCAGAACCACAACAAACGAACTGACTTATGTTGGCACGGAGACCCCGGTTGATGTGTCACTGCTCCTTCAAGGATATGAAGATGCAATAGTAACCACCAGTCTGTATGTTCAGGATTCGCTCATTACATCCCGAACATCAACAATTTCCGAAGGAGAATCCGTGGTTTCAATGAATTTTGTTCCTCATAAAGAAGGGTTGTTCCAGTATACCCTAATTACCACGGAACTGCAAGATGAAGCTTCGCTGGAAAATAATAGAGCAACCTTCACGGCCCGTATTCTGAAGCGAAGCCAGACTCTCTGCCTTATCGGCGCCGCTCCTCATCCCGATCTGATTGCTATTCGAAATATTTTGACACGTGATCAATCACGCCAAATTGACAGTTACGTTCAGATGGATTCCGATCGGTTCTATGAAGGTAACCTGCCAGACTCCTTACACGAATATGATGCGATTATTCTA
>JAPOTE010000117.1 GCA_026709335.1 Bacteroidota bacterium
ATCTTTTTTAAAGAGACCTTTTTCCAGATCCTTTCCTTGGCCTCCTGTTCTTCAGCTTCTTCAAAGAACAAGTATTTATCACTGAACCCTGTTTCAGTGACACTATTACTACAAGAGATAAGAAACAGGCAAATAAAAAGTGGTATAACTACACAATTATTCACGACTGATCCCCGAGTAACAAAGTTGGAAATCGTAAGCACACCCGAATTCTGCACATTCTATACAAGGCATACCGGCACAAGCCCTATCGTAACCAGAACAGCCAACAGCCGAACATGCCTGTGTATCACCACACCAAGGTACTCTTTCATAGGCTTCTAAATTACCGGCTTTCAATCCTGACAAGATGATCAGGAAGGCAAACGCTAGCGACAAAAGTAGTACTCGATATTTGATCCTCATTTTCCCTTCGCCATACTTCTGTAATCGCCATAACATTCAACAGACCACACATCTTCCGAAGTACAGGGAAGATCATCTCTATGGCAGCATACAACATCAGAAGGGCATTTGCCATCTCCTCCTGTGCACCGCCAAAAACCAGAACAGGTTGAAGAACATACTATGTCACGTTCAATCTTCGAATAGGAAGTGCTGCTTAAAACAATTAACGCTATTGTGCAAAACAAAGCCAGGCATGAGCGTATTAAAGAATTTCTTTTTTTGTGCATGGGATAGTAAAAATTTCAGGGGCTTCCACCCTATATCAGTGGATAAGAGCTTCGGATTGGAAATGTTCAAGAGTTTTTCTGTAACGCAGCTAGTTCATCTGCATAAAGAATCCTTCACTAGTCTGTTGATATGCCGGCAATATTCGTGCCATGCCCTGTCCAACAGATTGATCAATAGTTCTGAGGCCAAGGGTTGTATTAACTTGTTTGCAGGACTCGATCAATATTTCAACTCATAAAAGTGAAGAGTCACAATTGAGAATTTTCGCTATTGATCATCATCTTTATTGATTCACAAACCATGACACGTGGGAATACTTTCTCCAGCATCACCTTGCAAATCTCATTCAATCTTACCGTGACCGTTGCACATTTACCCAGCGGGGCCTCAAAGTAGAGCCCGACCGAACACCACCTCCACAGCGAGATCTCCAAAAGATAGACCGGAGTTCCACTTATTTCGTTTGCCCTCTGCTGAGCTACATGAATACCACAACTACACAAACCGGATTAACCGTCACCGCCAAACGGATTGAACACCAATACGAACGAGGACTAAAAATCAGCAAGGAGGGAATGAGCCAACTCAATCTAGTGTCGTGTTTCATTAATTCTTGTACAGTAATTTTTGATAGATTTCAGAATTTGATCTGCAGATTTGGTCCATACAAACGGTTTTGGATTCTCGTTGTAGATCTCGAGGTACTTTGTAATTGCGATCTCCAGTTCTTTGGTACTGCGATGGGTTCCACGCCGGATCTGATCATTGGTAATGGCAGCAAACCAGCGTTCCACAAGATTCATCCAAGAGGAACTCGTTGGTGTGAAGTGAAGGTGAAATCTTGGACGCCCGAGTAGCCAGTTGTGAATGAGTGCAATTTTATGGGTGCTGTAGTTATCCAGAACGAGATGAATTTCCAGATCCTTGGGAACAGAGCGGTCAATGATGCGCAGAAATTTGAGGAATTCTGTGGAGCGATGACGGCGATAACATCGTCCAATGACTTCACCGGTTGCCACATTCAGGGCCGCAAACAAAGAAATGTATCATGGCGCCTGTAGTCGTGGGTTCGATGCTCCGGGAGCCCTGGTTGCATCGGCAAAATGGGTTGCGTTCGATCCAACGCCTGAATCTGGGATTTTTCTCATCTATACAGAGCACCACTGCCCGCTCAGGGGGCGACATGTACAGTCCGACAATATCTCGTACTTTTTCAATGAACAGCGGATCCGTGGACAACTTGAACGTTTCTACACGGTGAGGCTTGAGTCCGAAAGCACGCCAGATTCCGCTCACTGTGGTCGTGCTGACTCCCGTGGCCTCCGACATCTTTCGAGTGCTCCAATGGGTTGCGTTCTCAGGTAGGGATTCCAGTGTCTTGGTGACAACCTGTTCGACCTCTTCATCCGATACAGTGCGGGGCTTTCCCGGACGAGGCAGGTCAAAAAGTCCATCACAGCCCTCTTTCAGAAAACGACGACGCCATTTTCCTGTGGTCGCCCGAGAAATTCCCAGTTTCTCCGCAATCGCCTGATCACTGAGGCCTTCAGCAGACGCTAAAACAATCCTGGCGCGCAATGCAAGGGATTGCGCGGTTTTTGGGCGACGAATCCAGCGCTCCAAATCTGCACGCTACGCTTCGGTTAATCGGGGAGCTTCGCGAGTATGATGATTTTGGCATTGTAAATGCAATTTGATACATTCACAATATACGGAATTTTTCAATTTGCTCATAACGAATTAACGGTACATTATACTAGTTGGAGCTTATCCTTCAGTGAAATAGTTTTAGGAACCTTAGTTTCAAAGATCAATCTTTGTCGGGGTATATAGATATCAATACGCCCTGACCCTGCTGGATATTCAGAATATTTTTCAATACAATACTCTTCTATAATTCGGCGAATATTGTATTTGACTGCCATTTCCTTGCTACCTTTTTTATGATCCTGACTTCGACGGTTTCCTTTCACACAGAGGCTTCCAGGCAAGACTTCTGGAAAAACTGAACACTACCAAACTCCCTTATTCAGAGAGGAATGAAAAAAAACCGGAACCGAGTAAAAACCAGATCAGAAGGTCTTTCCTTCTTTG
>JAPOTE010000048.1 GCA_026709335.1 Bacteroidota bacterium
ATCAAAATCAAGATTTTCAGGGAAATGGCCTGTGGATTGTTTGTATTTCTGCTACTTCAATAATGATTCTGCTACAAAAACATGCGGGAGGCATGAATTTTGGTTAAAAACGGCCTCCAATTTTCTAAAAATAAAGGCAGAATCTCCCATTTTAAGTGAAGTTACGGCTTAGTGGGAGTAGCTGGTTTATACTCAATTTCGAGAGTTTCCCAAGAGGTTCATTTCTAATTCGAAGTTCTTACCCACTTAAAAAATGGAAGCTCCACCAACACTATACTTGACTAGGTTGATTCTTTGCACACTTAGAACGGTAAAATTTTTGCTCATTGTAGCTGTCGTATCCATAGGACTGATAGCTCTCTTCACGAATGTTCGTCCTCTGGATGCCGAGCAATTCGGGGTTCCTTCATACGATTTAGATGTTCGTCAAGGCTGTATTAGTGTGGATAATAGTGGGCGGATGGAATATAAGCCCGATTGTTATCGTGCCTCCTGCAACGGACCAGGGACGGATTGTACATGGAAGTGGCGAGGAGCTTGTTTTCGGTATGGAGGAGGATAGTGTTAGTATTCAGAAAGTTGGTGTGCTAGGTCCATAGAAACTTGAATCTCTGACCGAGCTTGATAATCCAGTTTTAATCCTTCCATCCCTTGGAGTATGAAGAGACTTGCATTCTTTTTGTCTACGTTTTTTTTCAGTGCATTGAGCGCGCATGCGCAAGACATGTTTACAGTTGATTTCAAGCATTTCAAAAAGGTGCATGTTGTCAAGTTTGACAAACCGGATACACTGATTATCGCCACGATTGATCAAATCGACGTAGATTCGGCTGACCGCTTGCTTATAACCGATAGGATAGGCGAACGGGTCTTGCTTTTCGACTCAACCGGCACACTTGAAGCTTCGTTGAATCCATCTGTATGCCATCCAGGGTTCACTTTCAGTCCAAGAGGCGCTAGATTTGTAGGAAGTGATTTTATCCTTGTTTTGAACAATATGTCGGGGCAATGGGGTTATCGATTTACCAATGAAGGATCATGTATGGGAAATACTGATCGAAATTTTTCTGGGGCACAATTTTTTGATACAGGACCGGATGGCATATTGTATGGCATGGTATTTTGGCCAGATAGAAAACTGAAACGTATGAGTTCTATCGGAAAAACCCTTGAAGAGATCAAATTGCCGCCAACCAAGTTTCCTAATTCGGAAGATCGCTTTTCTAATGGAGGGTTGATAGCTGATGGTGAGAATATTTTCTATACTTCAGCTGGCGAGCCGGGCATCCTAAAGTATCAAATAGATGGTACGTTTATAAAGAAAATATATAAGCATAACTCTTGGTTCAACTTCCCTAAAAAAGATCTACCTTCTGATGTCAATCGACTTTCTAAAGCCTTAAAAGATTATCAGGGAAAGACAGGTCAATTCAGCTTATTTGAGCTTACCGAAGAAGCAATTATGATCCAATATATAGGTGGAGATCGGGGAGAGGGCTTTGCAGGGTACCAAGTCTTTACCAAAGATGGGGAACTTGTTGTGGAGGACTTTGGGCTTAAATCTTTATTCATTCATGGTGAAAACGGCTTTGTCTACCGGGTAGTTCAACCGGGGTTAGATGGCAGGGGAGAGTTGCCCAACCCTTTCGTGGAGGTTTACCAGTTTATTGTATCTTTGAGGTGACGAGAGAAGGTGATCTCCAATAATGTCTGAGGTGGCCTGTACATTCAGTGCGTTCTTTCATTTCATTTTACATGGGCTAGTTTAGGAGAAAACTTATAGGCCTTTTCCGGATTGAGAAAGGAGCCAAAACGATCAAGAATCATTTATGGAGAACCTCTTGCAAAACCCCTGAAATTGAGCGTATACATTGCCCTGGAAGCACCTGAGGGAATCTTTTCATCTGAAAACAGAGGTTTTGCAAGAACCTCGAGAATTATCAATACCGTCAGTCTCAATGTCATTAATGATCCAGCGGAGAACCTCAACAGCCGGGTCAAAACCGTCAAATGTCCGTGCACGAGGATTCCGAAATAAAGAATGATTTGCCAATGCAATCTACTTCTATCTCGGAGGGCCAGATCTTTACCCCGAAGACTTCCAGAGACAGTCTACCCACTCATAAAAAGAAGGGCCACTTTCTTTTATGAGTTGATATCATCTCATATTCAACATTGCGAAGTGATACCCAAAGAATCAGGATGATGTATGATCATTGTGTATCTGAATCAAGGCAGACTGAAAGTCTGTTATCAAATCTTGGGCATCTTCAATTCCCACCGAAATACGAAGGAGGAAATCACGAATTCCTGCAATTTCGCGCTCCTGTGGAGTGAGTCCAGCATGAGAGCTGATTGCCGGGCGAGTCATAAGAGATTCAACTCCTCCGAGGCTGGGGGCAAAGACAGGAATCTGGAGTTGCTCGATGAGTTTTTCAGTTGCCGCCAGGCCACCCTTTAATTCAAGGCTTAACATCCCGCTGAATCCCTGAAAGAGCCGAGTTGCCCGTTGATGTTGGGGATGAGAGGCTAGTCCAGGATAATAGACGTGTTCGACTTTGTCGTGGGAGTCAAGAAATTTTGCCAATGCAGACGCAGTTGCGTTATGTTGTCGCATCCTCAAGGCAAAAGTCTGGATTCCCCGGTGCAATAAATAACAGGCATGAGGATCCAACGCTCCCCCGAGATGTACTAAATTCTTTCCAGCTTTACGAACATGATCTCCTACTCCAATAATTACACCGGCAACAATGTCAGAGTGCCCGTTCAGATATTTTGTTGCACTGTGGAGCGAAAGATCAAATCCGGCTTCCGCTGCTCGATAATTGAAAGGCGTCGCGAATGTATTGTCAATGAGTGAGGTCAGCTTGTTTGCCTGGGCAAATTCAACAATTTTTTCCAGATCGCAAACTTGGACAAGTGGATTTGTAATAGACTCGACATAAATTGCTCGGGTATTTGACTGCAGTAATTCATCCCACGTATTTGGTGCATCTGCATCAAAGAAAGACACTTTGACTCCGAGATCGGTCAGCAAGGTTCGAACAAACTTGAAGGTACCTCCATAGAGGCTGTTTTGGGCAAGGAGGTGTTCACCTGGCTTCAGCGTTGCAAGAATGGCTCCACTGATTGCAGCCATTCCGCTTCCTGTAACCAATGCTTCTTCTGCTCCTTCCAGGATTGCAAGTTTGCGGTTGAGTACTTTTTGGTTTGGTGTATTATTATAGCGTACATATCTCAGAGGAGCATCATCATGCTCAAACATGGCAGTTTGGAATATTGGCATACGTATTGCTCCCTCTATCCGATGATCTTCTCCTGCATGGATGAGTTGGGTATCGATGGCTTGGGTCATGTAATTCCGATTAGATATAGAGTGTGCCTGTAATCACTGTGATTGCCCGTCCGCCAACTTGAACCGCAGAAATATTATTACGTGGGCCAAGTATTGTAACTCGCCCTTGGCCGGGACGCTTTATCCAAGCCCCCTGATGAGCAACAAATGTAGGCTGACTGATGAGGTTATAATGCCAGAGATAGGCTCCCATTCCGCCGGTAGCACTTCCTGTGAATGGATCTTCAAATACATCGGGGGGAGTGGCAAAATGGCGTGCAAATGATTCCGTATTACTGACCGAAAACAGGTGGGCACTAAAGAATTGGAAGTCGCTGCTTAGCTGTTTCAGGGAGGCTATATTCACTTGAATTTTATCGAGAATATTTACATCCCGGACGGGCAACATCAATTGTGGAGTTCCGGTACTTACAACCTGCACAGGTTTTTCAGGAATCAAATCCGTTGATGATAAGCCAAATGCAGATGTAGCCTGATCGGGAGGCACAATGGAAAGGAACTGAGGTTTCAATTGTGTCATCACGATTTCGGTTGGGTTTCCGGGGGAAGTCAGGACGTCAACCGATACAATGCCTGCCTCAAGTTCCAGTGAAATCGTAGTCTTCGGCTCGGTAAGCTGAATACGTCCAGATTCTACCAAGATGTGAATTGATGCAATGGTGGGATGTCCTGCGAGCGGGATCTCCTGGAATGGCGTAAAATATCTGGCACGAACATCGGCTTGATCCGACTGGAGAATAAAAGCTGTTTCTGATAAATTCTGTTCGCGTGCTATAGCCTGCATTTGATCGCTTTTAAGCGAATCAGCGTCAAGTACAATGGCACAAGGGTTTCCACGGAGTGCTACATCTGTAAACGCGTCTACCTGGAAAAATTGAAATGATGCCATTGAATTAAGTATATTGGAATTCATGGGAAAGTAAGCCAATGGCTATCACACTTCCCGCATTGAATTTTGCAAAATTGGACGGAATAGCTTTTATTGGGTACAAAAACCTCTGAGAACATGAACCGCAAACAACGCAAGAACATAATTATCGCGCTTGCCATACTGGGGGGTGTTGTCGCCGCCCTGACAATCCTGGCTCAACTCACCGGCTAGTTTGACCTGTCTAAAACGGCAGGTTTAGGCAAATTCGGGAAGAGCTGCTTCTTCATCTTGCTCCTCCTCTTCCTCGAAGGGGTATATCCCTCTCAGGAGGTCTTGCAATTTGGTGCGTCCTCGATTGATTCGGCTTTTCACGGTTCCCATTGGTAGGCCGGTGATAATTGCAATTTCTTCATAACTGAGTTGCTGGATATCACGCAGGATGACGACCTCGCGAAAATGATCTGGCATAGCAAGGAGCCCATTTTGAATGAAATGATCTTGAAGAGCACTTTCTGCATGCTTATCAGGCAAAAACGTTTCGTCAGGAAGAGGCATTTCGAACTCTTCTCCATCACGATTAAATGATTGAATTGAGTCCATACGTCGCCTGCTACGTTTGCGGTACTCCGTTTTTGCGAGGTTTCCTGCAATCGTGTAGAGCCAAGTAGAAAACTTAGCAATTCGTTTATATGAATGTCTGTTGCGATATACACGAAGGAAAGTTTCCTGAATCAGATCTTCGCAAGCTTTTTTATCTCCTGTAAACCGATACAGGAAATTGACCAGGGGACCGGTCCAACGCTCCCAGAGGATGTTATACGCCTCCACGACACCAGCCTGGAAGTGTTCCATCAGGTCTTCGTCGGGCATGTCCTGAAGTGCGTCAAAGCGGCTCAGGGCAGTACGCCGTCGTGTATCTTTTCGTATGATGCGTGTTATGTGCTTCACGATAAAATTAGTTTTGTTCAAAGCGGGAAATACCCGCCGATCCTTACGTATGAATGATACACCTTGTTACAAGGAAAGACATAACGTACGGAAATCGTATAAAATTGTGACACGATAATGTAGCCTTTAAATTTTCGCATATTACCTTCCATGCAGTAAGATGAACATGGCTTCGTCGAAAACATGCTTTAAGCCAGCAAATATACGAAAAATAACGGAGATCAAAGAATGGCACCTGATAGACTTTCTGGGCTATTCAGCAATGTAGATCAGCAAGGCTATTCGCAAGGGCACATAGCACGTAAGCGTTCCCATGTGTAGATACCGCTATTGTGTCCATCATCCCATTGTAAGCGTAGGCCTACGCTTCCGGCAATTTCAGCTCTTACATTCTCCCATCGCATCAAAGATGGAACACGAAAAATTTCTGGATCGGGCAGTTCGTGCATTTGTCCGTGTCCCTGACATCCGGCACACGGACACGCACGTCTGAGTCCATCTAGGGGAAATATGCAACGGTGGCCATCCGCCCACAGGATCTTCAAACTCTGTGAATTTTTCTCAATAGTTAGGCGCTTGCAGATTAATGAATCGGGAAGCTGATTCATTGAACGGCTTTCAATTGTGTAACCGACTTGGTCGATTCGGCTTGAACCTGATGTTGTTCCTTGTCAAACGGATAGATGTTTTTCAACAACTGTTTCAGTTTGCTGCGTCCGCGATTGATCCGGCTTTTAACTGTTCCCATGGGAAGTCCAGTGATTGTAGCAATCTCATCATACGCTAATTGTTGGATATCTCGCAGGATGATCACTTCACGGAAGTTTGATGGAAGTATATTCAGTGCATCCTGAATGGTCTTATCTTGCAATGCGCTTTCTGTGTATTTATCGGGCAGAAAGGTCTCGTCTGGGAGGGGCATTTCATATTCTTCGCTGTCCCGGCTCACGGACTGAATTGAATACATATATCGGCGTTTCTGTTTACGATATTCACTTCGAGCCAGATTCCCGGCGATCGTATAGAGCCATGTAGAAAATTTTGCAATTCGCTGGTAGGAATGTCGATTGCGGTGAACTCGAAGAAATGTCTCCTGCAAAAGATCCTCACAGCGTTTTTTGTCTCCTAGAAACCCAAACAGATAATGCATGAGGCGTTCGCTGTAACGATCTACCAAGATATTGTAAGCTTCCACAGTTCCCGCCTGAAAGAGCTCCATTAAATCCTCGTCAACCATTGTAGCCAGCGAATCAAAGCGGCTGATGGCCTCTGCACGACTGTCTTCACTCCTGCGTATTATACGGGGAATCCTTGGCAAGGTATTGAAATCTAAATGTATGCAATAATCGGTGGATGCTTCGTATCACTAGGTATGCTTTACAGTAAAAACTACCTTTTAATAAAAAATAATTAGGCCGTCCACCTTGTTGTTCCATTAAGATACCGAATTGCTAGACAATGAGAACTATACAATGCCTTCTGAAAATATGACAGTTATAGAAAAATGTGCGTCAAAGGCCTGAGGACATACTTTCTTAGGTTTCCATTCAAATGTATAGTCAAACCTCTCGATCCTTAGCTGTTTTGGGCACTCGCGAGCAGGGTGGTTCATCTTTCCAGTTCAATTAATGCAAATTTAGTGATGACCGCACACACTCCAGAGACATGCTGTTAATGAATATTCCGATCCTGTACTGTTGATGGAAAAAGCAATCGCTAACTACTGAAGCCAATAACTTCGTTAGGACTGCCCGTAACGTCTATTTTGAAGCTGAAGGGATATAGAAGGTCCCCCGGAATATCCTTAAAATGAATGCAGAATCTTTTCCATAGACAGAACTCCTTCGAACGCAAGCGCCAGCAGTTTTGATTATTTTCAAGGACCGGTTTGACTCAGAACACGCCTGAGGGCTTCAAAGTTGCTTCGAACATGTGTTGCTGAGGTATCGAGAAGGGATTGTTCAGCTTCATTTAGGTCAACGGTGATGATTTCCTCAATTCCAGAGCGGCCAAGACGGACGGGGAGGCCGATAAACAGATTGGAGAGCCCATACTCGCCTGAAGGGCATGCTGCACAGGGAAGAACTCTGCCAGAATCCTTAACAATAGCTTCAACCATTTCAGCGGCAGCACCCCCCGGGGCGTACCAAGCTGAGGTTCCCATGAGTTGTACAATCTCGCCGCCACCGCTTTTTGTTCTGTTTACAATTTCCTCAATTCGATCTTTAGGGAGAAGTTCAGTGAGCGGGATCCCACCAACGCTGGTATAGCGGGGTAGAGGCACCATTGTATCCCCATGACCACCCATTAGCAATGCTTGAATATCCTTGACCGAGGCCCCGAGTTCCATGGAAATAAAAGCACGGAATCGTGCAGTATCCAGGACGCCCGCCATCCCAAAAACTCGGCTGGATGGAAAACCGCTCGTCTCATGAGCGACGTAGGTCATTACATCAAGAGGGTTCGAGATAACGATAATGATTGCATTCGGGCTCTGTGCAACAAACGATTCAGTGACTGTTCGTACTATTTTGGCATTGATTCCCAATAGATCATCTCGGCTCATCCCGGGCCTTCGAGGTACACCACTGGTGATCACGCAAATATCCGAATCTGCGGTAGCATCATAATTGTTGGTGACTCCCTTGACTACCGTATCAAATAGGTGAATTGGTGCAGATTCGGCAATGTCTAGGGCTTTTCCCTCGGACAGTCCTTCCTTGATATCAATCAAGAGAACCTCTTTGACCATATCTTTACGGGCAACGCATTCAGCAACGGTAGCCCCGACATTTCCTGCTCCAATTACGGTAACTTTATTCATGATTTGTTCGGATTGATGATAGTTCGGTTGTGATACGCATAAGTCAGTAGATTTACTCACGGAATAATGCCTTAAATGAAGATAAATGATACGACATTTGTGATTGTAGATTTAGAAACCACAGGATTGCAATCAGCTATTCACCGAATTATAGAAATTGGAGCGATTAAGGTACGGGCTGGCAGGATTGAAGAAACATTCAGTTCATTGGTTGATCCTGGATGCAGAATTCCCAGACAGATCACGAAGATTACCGGAATCACTTCTATCGATGTTGCTGGCAAGCCTGAAATATCTGAGGTATTGCCATCTTTTGTCGAATTCGTGAATGATGCAATTTTTGTGGCGCATAACTGCTCGTTTGACTGGAGTTTTATTGAGGCGGAACTGAGTAGGGCAGGTTTGCCTACACTCAAAAACCGACAACTCTGTACAGTTCGCCTAGCTAACCGCCTTCTTTCCGGGCTTCCTTCAAAGAGCTTGGGAAGTTTGATAAATTTTTTCGAGCTTCAACCGGACAGTCGGCATCGTGCTCTTAGTGATGCAGGTGCTACTCAACAAATTTTCTTTAAGCTACTTGACAGGCTGGAAAAGCAATATGAGATCATCGAACTGGATGAATTACTTCGTTTTCAGAATACCCAATATGCTAAGAAAAAATCTCATCAACAGAGGCGGATATACATTCAACAGAATATCCTGCAAAAATTGCCCCGCTGCCCAGGAGTATACAGGATGATTGGAAAGGCGGGGAATCTGCTCTATGTTGGTAAAGCCAGGGTTCTCAGCGATAGAGTTCGTAGTTATTTTGCAGGAAAGGAAGGGCATGCTCCACACGTTCGTGAGATGATTCAAAAAATCCACGATATAAAGTGGACTCAAACGACGACAGAGCTGGAGGCATTACTACTGGAATCGCAACTGATTAAGGAACACGCACCATCTTTCAACAAAGCGGGGCGTAGTTATCGCCATTGGCCATTTTTGCGCTTGGGAAAAATTGGAGACATACACTGGGTCACTCTTATTGAGCATATACGCGCAGACGGGGCAGTTCATTATGGACCCATGGGGAGTCGCAGAGAAGTAATATTGGTTGCACAAGGGTTAATTTCCCTCTATGGTATTTCCCCTGGTTCGTTCAGATTTCCGGAGCGTGCTGGAGTGGGGCTGGAAACAGCACGGATTGGAGGTCCCTTGACAGAAGAGGGATATTTACAGGCGGTAGCCTTTCTGGAGGGACGAGATCCTGGCGCGCTTGATTTGCTGAAAACTAAAATTGGTGAGGCCTCTGAGGCGAAAGAGTATGAGCTTGCTGCTCAAAGGCGTGATTCGTTAGATGTCATGAAAACAATTCATGCACGTCCAAAATATTTCCGCACCGCTCTATTGGATCGTACAGGAGCGATTTTATATAAAAAGAGAGGGCAGTCAGAGGTGCATTTTATGACGTATGGTTCTCCCGTTGCTCATGTCGCATGGCCTTGCGATCAGAAAACCTTTGATGAGGCAAGGGGCAAATTCCACAAAGAAGTACTTCATCCTCCAGATCGATTGACGATGCAGCAGGTAGATGCAATACGTTTACTCGGTGCCTGGATGTTCAAAGAGCGTGATAATATATCTGTGCTCACTCTGGAAGCGCAAAAACCTCCGGCTACATTTGATGCAGAGTTGGAACTCCAGCTCCGCAAAACATATGGAAAGTAGGAAAGAGCATTCTTCATCTGCTATGAGATGATTTATTCTTGTGAAAAATCTCGTATATAGGCTGAATATGAGATCAATTCTGGTTCGTTATGGAAGACAGCAAGTTTTGAGACATCAAAACCTCTGTTTTCAGACAAAAAAGATTTCCTCAGGTGCTTTCAGAGCAATGTTTATACTCAATTTTTTGGGTTTTGCAAGAGGCTCTAATGAAAGCCGTTTATGCAACCGGAGCACTTTATGAAGCTATGGCTTATCCCTGGTCTCTCCCAAGTTGAATGCGATTAGTTTCTCCGATTGATCTTGGAGGCATGGCATGTTTGCTGGCCTATGGCTTCCTTGCATGGATTACCCGAACTACCGGAGATCCATCTCTCCACATCTTTATGGGGCTGTCGGTTTGTATTGCTGCTACCACATTTGTCCTTTATATCTACTACCAGCGTCACCCTGACCAAAAAATATCCTTGGCCCGACTTATCGGCTGGTCTGTGGCATTTCGCATTTGTGGATTGATTGGCGGCCCATTTTACGAAGACGATTTTTACAGGTATCTATGGGATGCCTTTCGGTTCATGCAGGATGGTACTCCATATGGTTTGGCACCGGAAGTGTTCTTTCTGGATATGAATGTACCAGAAAAGTTTCAGCGTCTTCTGGATGGAATCAATTACCCTGAATTACCAACTATCTATGGTCCTGTGACTCAACTCGTCTTTCTGGCGGGATATGGCCTTGCTCCCGGCAGTGTTACCGCATTGCAGGGTGTCATGGTGATGATTGATCTGATGACCATTGTATTACTTCTTCGGTTCGCCCCCCCGTCAGCTGTACTGCTTTATGCATGGAGTCCATTAGTAATCAAGGAGATTGCCTTTACTGCTCATCCGGATGGAGTTGCTGTGTTTCTGGTAATAGCTGCAATATTGCTGGTTCATAGAAATCGGTTCTATGGAGCAGCCATTTTTATGGGTCTAGCAGTGAGCGCCAAAATTCTCGCACTTCTTCTCGTGCCGTTTATCTTAGTGCGAGGTGATTTTCGGGTTTGGGGAGTCTTTCTGTTGACTCTAATGCTGATTTATTTGCCTTTTGTATTGCAAGGCAGTACAGAGCTACAGACATTTTTTGTATTTGCCCGCGAATGGGAGTTCAATGCGGCTTTATTTAGCTTATTCAAGCCCTGGATGCCCAATTCAATGGCAAGAGCGGTGTGTGGACTCCTTCTTGCAACAGCAATTGGGAGTTATTACTTGGTCTACAGGAGACAGACTCATGGTACGATTGTTCGGGGAGATTGGATTTATGGCGGATTGTTTGCGCTCTGGCCAGTTGTTAATTCATGGTATTTACTTTGGCTTCTGCCCTTTGCAGTGATCCGTCCAAGTACCTGGGCCTGGACTGCATCTGTTGCAGTCTTGTTATCTTATATCACAGGACTAAATCTGGGTAATCTGGACATGCATCCATTTGCGCATCCAGACTGGGTTCGTCCCCTTGAATATGGTTTAATTCTAATGGCCCTCGCTTATGACATACTCAGGCGTTTTCGCCATTCTGACCACATTACAGATTACAACTCAGGAAATTGATTCAAAAATGGAGCGTAGAGAGGGAACAGATGCAAACGATCGCAGGAGAGTCTCCAATTCCTTGTGTACAAGTCAGTTGTCACTGGTTGGCCCGTTGAGGCGCCAGTCATACTCATGATCCATTGATCCCTCAAATTCTTTCAGTTGCGTAGCCAAATCATCATTTGCATACTTCAGAAGATGCTTTACAACCCCTTCCTCGGAGTTCCCAAAATCCTCAATGTACCAATGATACAGGCTTGATTTGACAGCGAATGCTTCATCAATAACCTCAATTGCACGCCAGTGATTCACGAAATCTTTTGCACTATGTTCAAGCGATTGTTCGAGGTTGGTTGCCGTGAAGACTTCGGATGCTAAGTTTGGACAGCCCAGGCTAGCGCAATTGACGGCATAATGAATACGGTTGTCCTTCCAGATCGGGCGCAGAATATCGTGCTCAATGTTATCGAGTGTAAGGGGGATTCCCGCGACGGTTGCGTTGACATCTCCCCATGGTCCGGTACCAGGCTCTTCCCCTTTGTGAATTTCCAGAATTGATTCAACAGGATAAGCATCTACAACGACCTGAACCGTTAAGGCATTGTAAAGGTTGATCCAGTATGCCATTTGAACATCTCGTGAATATTTACGAGGATCCAACTGTTGAAGACTCTCTACATATGTATTGAGACGCTGGCGTTCCGACATATTTTCAAGCAATGCAGGGTAGTCAAAAAGGTGCACACCAGATGGATCGTCAGTGATCAGATATGTATTCAAGATTACTTGCCAGTCAGAGTGATTAATCGTGGAGGAGTTGGACGAGTCCTGTTGATCCCAAACACTGGCATCAAAATCTTGGCCATAGCAGAGGGGGGCAATCAAGAACAATAAACTCAAAAGTGCAAACCGATAAAGTCTGATATTCCGGTATATAAGCCGATCTATGATCATTTTAGCTCTTATCAGAGAGATGTTCGAGTCAATAAAAGAGGAGGCCAGCAGTAAACTCACTGTATAGCTAGACTCGTGGATGTGAAAAATAAATTGTATAGTAAGGGGCTTATAGCCCACCACCAAATCCGCCACCAAGTCCTACACTAAGTCCACCACCAATCACAGTAGACTTGGCCGTATTGCGGCCTCCAACGACTGATCCGAAAAATAAATTGGCACTCACGCTTCCAAATAAATCGGCAAAGAGGCGACCGCCAAGGATCGAACGATCTTCTTCTAGGCTGGGGAATCTGCTTGGGGAAAAACCCTCTCCGCCAATATCAATCCCTGAGGTTGCATTTACAGAACTGAAGATACCATCTACTCTCAGTCGGTTACCCAGAGGGACATAGACAGAAAAATTCAGAAAAATCTCATTTGGTACATCAACGTCATCACTGTTAGCGCCAGCTCCGACCGCATTAGAATTGACAGAAGTAGACCCTCTAACACGTAAACCAACTTCCCCGGATGCACCAACTACGCTGAAGAATTTACCTACAATGATCGATGCCTCAAATCCAGAAGCACCGTCTCCGAGAGAGTTGATATAGCCAGTATCGTATCCACCAGGAATTGTAAAACCAACACGGCCTGCGATACTGGGCGCGTTGTTACTAACCAACTCATCAATCAGGCGATAGGTCAGCGAGACGTTGGTATCAAATAGTCCACTGTAGTTTTCTTCACCACCGGATGGTCCGACTGCACCATCCACATAACTTTGTGCCCAAGCTGTCTGAAGATCTACAGCAATGGCATCTCCCAGTGCATAATTGACATTGATCCATACTGTATTCTGTCCCAGGCTCGCCCCAGTCGCTTCAAGTGGTCCTTTGACGGTTTGATCGCCACGCCAGAACTCCTTGGCATTCTGGTTAAAATATGAAAGGCTAATGCTCCCTGTACGAGGTTCCGCGATCCAAGGTGTACCTTGGGAGAACGTCGTTTGGGGAGAAAACAGGGCTGCAATCAGTAGCAAAGCAAGAAATGGTAACCTGCGAAAAGAATACAAAATCGTCCATTTAGCTTTCATCAATGACATCTTTTTGGATTCCACGGACGGGAGTTTGAAGTTTGAAACGGCGGGTCAAAAAATAATGAACGACTTCCATGCGAATACCACATTCGTCGGCTTCGGAATCTGCATCACAAAGTGATTTGACAAGCATGTCGTCGGAGGAACCAGTTTCTTCCTCTGCATAAACTGCCTCCAAACTGGCGGCCAAACTCATTGCCCGATCTCGATCCAGTTCGGATTTTTGTATTGGACAGCTTCGGCAGGCGAGCTTTTTGAAAGTCAGTGATTTGCCCTGTGCATATGCCTTGCGCGGGCTGATTTGGCCAGGCCCAGTACCGATTGAGCCCGATGGTGCAATCGCTGGAGGTACAAACCCAGCGAGAAGGATAGCAACAGCTATAACACAAACAGAACGGATCATAGTATTATCCCAAAGGGGATTAATTAGAAATAAGGTAACGACAATCTTTACCCAAAGGTAAGAAGAATCTCGATAAAATATACGGAAATATGTCCGGGAAACTCGAATGTAAATTATGCCATACAAATGATATGTGTGATTGAATTATCACTCCTGTTTTCCTGACAAATAGGGACAATTCAGGAGTTTCGAGCGGTTTGTCCACCAAAAATGTTTGGAGGAAGATAAAAATCTGAGTAGCATTTTTTGGGATTCTTATGGAATGAAATGCGGAGAGATTTTTTCGGGAACTCTGAGCATTCTGATAGTGAAACCGAGATTTGATCAATCAGTTTGCACACTCATATTCTGTAAGAGTATTGTCGACCTGATAAAGTATGCAGGGGCAATACTTATAAACAGGATAGAAAGAAGTACATTAGTGCGAGTTCTTTTTCTGAGGAAGAACTATTACAGATGATTCCATTACTTAATATGCGGTAAGGTATAACTACAATACTGTTCAAAAGCTATTTTTCATGCCAGAACATCATTTCCTGACCATTACTGTTTAAGATGCCGCGTAATTGGTTTCTGATATGCATTTGCCAACAAGAAGTACATCAGCAGTTTTGTCACGTCAGGTAAAGATTGCCATCAATCTGTATTTGAGCATGATTTTTTAACTCGATCAGGTATCTTCAGGACGAAAAAACAAACTGTTTCCAATTTCTGTGGTCAAGGTTATGGTAAGATGCCAAGATTTGCCTAAATTTGCACCGGATTCCCCAGAGCATAGCGTATGTTTGCTGAAATATTTTTCATTGCATCCAGTCTGATTGCAGTAATTGCATCGCTGGCGATGCTGGTTTCTCGTAGTCCTGTACAAAGCGCATTATGGCTGATTCTTGTGATGCTCTGCGTAGCGGGCCTTTACGTGACGCTGAGTGCTGAATTTATTGCTGTTGTTCAGGTTTTGGTTTATGCGGGGGCAATTATGGTACTCTTTCTTTTTGTTATCATGCTACTTAATCTGGGTGCGGTCCCGGTTGCAGATCGCATTGATGTGAAAAAAGGGGTTGGATTTGTTTTGTTCACCGTCATTTTGGGGCAGTTGGTTTATGTCACTTCAACTACGTCGGAGTCACTATCTTCTGCTGTGATTGATCATCCAGAATCAGGGACTGCGATAAAAATCGCAGAAGAATTGTTTACTCGCTATGTGCTCCCGTTTGAAATCATCGGAATCCTGCTTTTGGTGGCCACTGTAGGTGCGGTTATCCTTGCCAAGCGTACGTTTGAATAAGCCATCATGGGAATTCCACTTACATGGTATTTGACGCTCAGTGCGGTACTCTTTTCCATCGGAGTGATGGGAGTTTTATTCCGGAGTAATCTGATTGTGATCTTGATGTCCATAGAGCTTATGCTGAATGCAGTGAATATTACATTGATTGCATTTGCTCAATTTATGGGCGACGTGTCTGGTCAGATTTTGGTGTTTTTTGTAATTTCGGTTGCTGCAGCCGAAGCAGCAATTGGTCTTGCCATTGTCATTGCAATCTTCCGCAACAAGCTCACAGTGGATGTTAACAATATCAAGTTGTTCAGGCACTGAGCCAATCCATGTCAACTGATCTCACTGTTCAACTGATTATCCTGCTCCCCCTTATAGGGGCAGCGTTTTTGGGATTAGTCCCACTGTTTGCGCGTGGATTGCGCACACATAAAGGGCTATTGGGTACCATCGGGACCCTCATGGTCGCAATTCCTTTTGGACTTGCAGCCATGCTCTTTATCCAAGGAGTGGATACAGCGTTCATCACGTCTATCTATACTTGGATGGGAGTGGGGGATTTTTCCGTGGAAATAGCCTATCGGATTGATCAACTCTCCCTGATCATGACACTGGTAGTGACTGGTGTTGGCGCCCTCATTCATGTATATGCAACGGGCTATATGGCCGAGGATCGTTCTTTCTGGAAATTCTTTGCCTACCTGAACCTGTTCATCTTCATGATGCTGAACCTGGTTCTTGCGAATAACCTATTGCTCATGTTTCTCGGTTGGGAAGGAGTTGGACTTTGCTCATATCTTCTAATAGGATTCTGGTACGAAGAACGTAAAAACAGTGCTGCGGCAAGCAAAGCATTTATCGTGAACAGGGTTGGGGACTTCGCTTTCCTGATTGCCATGTTTATGCTGGTTCAGGAAATTGGAAGTCTGGACTTTGACAGCATTCTCTCGGGTGCAGGTGCGATGTCAGAGGGAACCATTGCTATGGTCGTATTTCTATTGTTCCTTGGAGCAACGGGAAAAAGTGCACAGATTCCTTTGTTCATTTGGCTTCCCGATGCCATGGCAGGTCCTACACCGGTTTCTGCTCTGATCCACGCCGCTACGATGGTGACGAGTGGCCTCTACCTGTTGGCAAGACTCTCTCCATTAGTTTTGATGACACCTGATGTGATGATGTTGATTGCCATTGTGGGCGCATTAACCGCCATTGTTGCAGCTACCATTGCATTGACTCAGAATGACATAAAGCGTGTTCTTGCATACTCAACAGTTTCCCAGTTGGGATACATGTTTATGGCAGCAGGAGTTGGAGCTTTTTTTGTGGCAATTTTCCACGTCATAACACATGCTTTCTTTAAGGCCTGTCTGTTTTTGGGATCGGGCAGCGTAATTCATGGAATGCATCATGTTGAACATGATTTACGGGATAAGGGTTATGCTGGTGATTTTGATGCACAGGACATGAGTTTCATGGGAGGGCTGAAAAAGTTTATGCCCGTGACTCGATGGACCTACCTCTTGTCTACTCTTGCAATTGCGGGGATTCCCTTGACTGCGGGGTTCTTTTCCAAAGATGAGATTCTCTTCAAGGCATTTGAGTACGGATATGACGGGAATGGATACGCGTGGTTTGTTTGGGGGGTTGGGATCCTCACGGCACTGCTCACCGCGTTCTATATGACACGCTCATACATGCTGACTTTCGAGGGAAAAGCCAGATGGCCGATGCAGAATGAAGTGCATCCTCATGAGTCTCCTTCCTCCATGACTTTGCCATTGATCATACTCGCAGGTCTATCGATGATCGGTGGAGCAATTGGGTTTCCAAAGATTGCGGAAAAGATCGGGTTGTCCAATTGGATTCATGACTATCTAGTCGGGCATGGAGATCATCCAGGGCCTGTTGGTGAGCCCGAGATTCATGCTCATATCAGTGTTTCCGTCGAAATTGGATTAATCCTGCTGGGAGCTGTCATTGCAGTCGTCGGAGTTCTGTGGGCATGGCGATTTTTTGCCAAATATGAGCTCGGTGGAGATGAACTGATTCGAGCTAGGTTCGGCAAACTCTACCGCTGGTGGCAGTCAAGCTATTATTGGGATAAATTTTATGAGCGCACGATTGTGCGGCCAGTGATCGGAGGTGCAGAGAAAACATTTGCTCCTTTTGATCAGCATGTTGTAGACGGATTGGTCAACGCGGCAGGACGGGTATCCATGGCGTTTAGTTGGTTATTTGGGCGTTTCCAGACAGGGGTTGTACAGAATTATGCGCTTGCCATTGTACTGGGATCAATTTTGATGATTGCTCTCTTTTTGTTTTAACCTCGCAAACATCCAATGGAACTGTCAAACCTCTTGACTGCTGTGATTTTCTTGCCTTTGGCAGGAGCGCTCGTAATGCTTTTTGCACCGAGTGATCGCTCCGTTCGGTGGTTTGCTCTTTTTGTAACGTTTGCGGCATTTCTATTATCGCTACCACTGTGGTTCGGATTTGATGCTGCTGCTGCCGCAGAACTTCAGTTTCAGAGTGTGGATTTTTCGTTGATTTCAGAGAGCTTGGATGTACGCTATCTCATTGGTGTTGACGGATTCAGTTTGCTGCTTGTGCTTTTGACGACTTTTCTGGGGCCAATCATTGTTTTGTGCTCCTGGACCTATATCACAGAAAATACCAAGGGCTATCATGTTCTTCTGCTCATTCTGCAGACGGGAATGACAGGGGTATTTTGCGCATTTGATGTGCTTCTTTTCTACATTTTCTTTGAATTGACATTGATTCCGATGTACTTCCTCATTGGGATCTGGGGAGGGGAGAGACGTATCTACGCAGCGATCAAGTTCGTGATATATACAATGGTCGGTTCTCTGCTGATGTTGGTTGCAATTATATACTTGGGGTATGCAGCGGGCAATGCGATCAATGATGGGGTTTTCACGACGAATTACTTTAAGCTGTTGTCATTTCATGTTCCCCTTGGAATGCAGACTTGGTTATTTGTGCTTTTTGCATTTGCCTTCGCAATCAAAGTCCCAATTTTCCCATTCCACACCTGGTTGCCGGATGCTCACGTACAGGCACCAACAGGGGGATCTGTTGTTCTTGCAGGAGTTTTGCTTAAGATGGGGACCTATGGATTAATTCGCTTTTGTCTTCCCTTTTTTCCTAGTGCATCTGCCGAACATACACAACTGATTGGTATTTTGGCTGTGATCGGGATTGTATATGGTGCATTGGTTTCGCGTGCACAGAGTGACGCAAAAAAACTGGTGGCCTATTCAAGTGTAAGCCATTTGGGGTTTGTCGTGCTTGGAATATTTGCGTTGACACTCCAGAGTATTCAAGGTGCAATGATTCAGATGATTAATCATGGTATTTCGACAGGTGCGTTATTTTTGATTGTCGGGATGTTGTACGAGAGAAGGCACACACGCTTGATGGCTGACTATGGTGGTATTGCTAAATCTGTACCTGTTTTGACTTTTTTTATGGTACTCACTGCACTTGCAAGTGCGGGACTTCCTGGTTTGAATGGTTTTGTTGGAGAATTTTTGATCTTGGTCGGCGCATTTGGTAGCGGGATACCGGGGATGCAGGTGCTGACCATTCTTGCAACGACGGGTGTAATTCTTGCTGCAATCTACCTGCTCTGGATGTTAAGTCGAATGTTTTTTGGCCCACTGACATCCGACGCGAACCGAAATATGCCTGACTTGAATGGGCGGGAGTTGGTGATCATGGTTCCAATGGCTCTTCTGATGATTTTGCTTGGCTTAATGCCACAGCCTTTCTTAAAGGTGAGTGAACCTGCAGCAGAGCGACTCTTGGAAGTAATTGAAGAAAAACGCACGATTGCGGAGATTGATGATCCTGATTCTCAGCGCATGTTCGACTTACAACGAAAAATGATGCAATCCACGGCTCCCGCAACTCCTTCTGGTTCTGAACCATAATTGATATTATTTCATGACTTTTCCAAGAATCTTATATGTATTGTTTGTACTCCTTCTGTTGGGGAACAGTCACCGGGCTCTTGCCCAAGACTCTGAAGTTACCCCTGACACAGTTCAGGAAATACAGAGCAGCGATGAAATGATGGAGGACTCCGAAGATGCGGGTCATGAGGATCAGGAGTCCCATGCTGATGGAGATCATGAAGAGGGCTATGGAGGGCATAAGAAGGTGCTCCCTCCCCTGTGGCTGGTTATTCCCTTCATACTGCTTTTACTTTTGATTGCCACGGGCCCACTCTTTTACGCGCATCATTGGCATAGCCACTATCCCAAATATGCGGTAGCCTTGGGATTGTTTGTAACGGTGTATTATCTCTTCGTACTCCAGGATGGGATTTCCATGTTACATGCCCTGCAGGAGTATCTCTCGTTTATCGCGTTGGTCGCTTCGCTCTTTATAGCGGCTAGTGGAATATTTTTGAAAGTCAATGCAAGGGGGACTCCTCTGGCGAACGTTTCACTCCTTTCTGTGGGTGCAATCATAGCAAACTTGATTGCAACTACCGGCGCAGCAATGCTCTTTATTCGCCCCTACATGCGGCTCAATAAGGGACGCTTAAAAGCATATCATATTGTTTTTTTCATTTTCATTGTTGCCAATGTGGGTGGTGCGATGACGCCGATTGGAGATCCACCGCTTTTTCTCGGGTTCTTGCGTGGTGTGCCATTTTTCTGGACCGCTGCTCATTTATGGTACATCTGGGCGCCCACCTTGCTCATACTTCTAGCCATCTTTTATGTAATAGATAGTCGTAATAAAGAAAAGTCGACAACGGATATTTCTTCCGGAAAAACGATAGAACTTCAGGGCACAAGGAGCTTCATTTTTGTGGCGATCATTATCATATCTGTGTTTATCGATCCGAATGTAATCACACAACTAAAGGGGACACAATGGGATTTGGTCGGAACCTATCATCTCCCGTTTGGAATTCGAGAGATTATCATGTTCTCAATGTGCGCGCTTGCTTTCCTGTATTGTGACAAGGATGCCCTGAAAAAGAATGAATTCACATTTGAACCCATACGGGAAGTGGCTTGGTTGTTCCTTGGAATTTTTGCCTGTATGGTGCCGGCACTGGCATTGATTTCGAATTATGCCGCCGTGAATGCATCTGCTCTTAATGCGACTACATTCTATTGGGGAACCGGTATATTGTCTGGTTTTTTGGACAATGCTCCCACCTATCTGAATTTTCTTGCTGCGGCGATGGGTAAATTCAACCTAGATGTGAACGTTGCGGCGGATGTAAAAGAATTTGCTAGGAAGGAGGCACTCTATCTGTCGGCTATTTCGATTGCAGCCGTATTCTTTGGTGCAATGACGTACATTGGCAACGCCCCCAACTTTATGGTCAAGGCGATTGCCGAATCCAACAATGTGGATGTACCATCGTTTGTCGGTTACCTCGTCAAGTATGGATTAACGATCTTGTTGCCGGTTTATACAGTGGTATGGCTGGTTTTTTATAGTGGCTGGGTTTTTCAGTAACGAATAATTACAATAAATAAAGCTTGAACTAATGGATCAATCTGCTCTGGGAAAATCAGAACTTGAGAAAGCTCTTAAGTCACTCGAGAACTGGGACTATCAAAAGGATCGTCTCACCAAGACCTTCAAATTTGCAGATTTTCGCGAAGCAATTGCATTTATTGTTGAGATTTCGTTTCATGCAGATCATATAGATCACCATCCAATTCTCTACAATGTGTACAATCAGGTCCGCATTGAACTCACCACTCATAGCGTAGGCAATAAGGTGACTCACTTGGATGTAGTTCTGGCGCGAGCGATTGATCAAGTAGCCAGCAAGTAAGCTTTACGAATGGAGCTTTCATCTGCGTTTGATACTATTCTTGTGGACTTAGCCGGAGGAGCGTCTATTCTCTGGCTGTCACTGATTGGTATCATTGTAATTGTCTGGGATATTTTTCGCAATGACGCACCTGCGGTGCCCTGGATTGCAGGCGCTTCGGTAGTTGTTGCTCTCGGATATGAATTGTACAAAGTCGGGGATCCGTCGTCAACCGTATTCTTTTCACTCATTCAGACGGGTGGTGTCGCTTCGTTTGTCAACATTGTCATCCTGACCAGTTCATTTTTTTCCATTGTACTATCTGTTCCTTATCTGAAAGGAATTCAGCGTAGTTATGGGGAAATTTATGCTCTCATACTGTTTGCCACAAGCGGGATGGTCATGCTGGGGACAGCTAACAACATGGTGACGGTTTTTGTTGGTTTAGAAACCATGTCAATCGCACTCTATATCCTGACAGGAATTGTTCGCAGTGACGAGGGCGCATTGGAGAGTGCACTCAAGTATTTTCTATTGGGAGCATTTTCGACAGGTTTCTTCTTGTATGGAATTGCCCTCATTTATGGAGCAACAGGGACAATGTATTTCACAGAGATGGCTATTGGATATTCTGCCAGTGAATTACGCCCCTTGTTCTGGGTTGGTGTCGCACTTTTTCTGGTAGGCTTCATGTTTAAGGTTGGTGCAGTGCCATTTCATATGTGGACTCCGGATGTATATCAGGGAGCCCCTACACCGTTAGCCGGGTTTATGGCTACGGCATCCAAGACTGCAGCATTTGCGGCTCTGATTCTTGTTCTATACCATGGTATTGGAACCGTGCAGCTTGGAGGTGCAGACTGGCAGTTGGCTCTATCGCTCGTTGCACTGGTTACAGTTGTCGTTGGGAATCTTCTTGCACTCACGCAAGATAATGTGAAGCGAATGCTCGCATATTCATCGATTGCTCATGCCGGGTATGTACTCATTGCGCTTGCTGCTGGAACTAGTGCAGCATATGCGGGAGCGGTGTATTATCTGTTAATTTATGCTTTGATGAATATTGGTGCGTTTGGTGCAATTTCATTGCTGGAATGGGATGGCAAGGAGGGTCGACTCCAGACTCTGAATTCTCTTGCTGGCATTGGCTTCAAGAAGCCTCTGATCGGTGTGACCATGGGAGTTTTTATGTTCAGTTTGACAGGATTTCCTCCTTTGGGAGGATTCTTTGGGAAACTTGCAGTCTTTGCTCCTGCTATCGATGCAGGACTTACCTGGTTGGCGATTGTAGGTGTGTTGGCAAGTGTATTCTCAGGGTACTACTATTTGCGTGTCTTATATGTATTCTGGATGAAACCTGCAACTGAAGCCGATCCATCCGTTCAATCTTCTTCATTTCCTGTTTCTAGGTCATCTTCGTTTGTGCTCGTCATCTGTGCAATCCTGCTTTTAGTCATTGGCCTAGTTCCTGGAGTCCGGGATTTAACCCTTTCCTTCTTCACACAGGGCGTATATACTGCTCTTCCATAGTGGCTTGAAATGCGCACGCTGATTGAGGATCTTTTACCTCATGCTCCCAAGATAGGGTTATATGTTGCTCCGGGAATTCCCTCGAAAAGATTACGGGGAGCCACTCGAGATTATGCAAAAGATGCTCATCCCGAAGATATTCTTGCACTCTATGATGGTACATTTCTCGGCAATGGCAGAGACGGAATCGTTTTTCTGGAGGATCGCTTGATTTTCCAGAACTCAGACCTTGAACCATCCCAGACCGTGCACTATCGCGACATCGTATTTGTTGAGTCCAGTCGATCCAGGTTGCGCGGAACACATATTGCGATGGAGGTAAATCGAGGACGGGCGACGTTTTCGGTGAAGCTTGATCTGTCAAAACATCCTGATAGCCTTGAATTCATCGAGAAGTTGCTTTCCAAGGTCATGCTCCTCCCAGATTCGACGGAATCCAAGGAAACAGACTGGAGTGCAGTTTCAAAGGCTCTTGAGAGCTTGCGATCCAGCGGCAGCTTGACCGAGTCCGATTATCAAAGGCTGATGAGTTTCCGTTCATAAAATGTTTTGCCACTGGGCATCCGGGATATTTCTGGATGTAAATGGATGTGATCATTCAAATCAGATGCAAATCATCAACAGGAAAAATTCAAAATTCTTGACCTGAAAAAAAAATCCATCAATTCGAAAAGATGCCCTTGAGCAAATCTTGTTTACTTTGAACAATTTGCAGGTACTGAGGTAGCATTAGGATCAACTATAATTCATGAAAATGGCCTTTGAACTTCCAAACCTTCCGTATACTCACGCTGCACTCGAGCCTTACATTGACGCACGAACCATGGAAATTCACCATGGAAAACATCATCAGGCATATACCACGAACCTGAATAAAGCCTTGGAGGGTCATGCAGACTTGCAAGGCAAATCAATTGAGGATATCTTGCGGAGCATTGCTGATTTACCTGAGGGGATTCAGACGGCGGTTCGTAACAATGGAGGTGGATTTAGTAACCACAATATTTTTTGGATGATTCTCAGCCCTTCAGGAGGCGGTGCGCCGGCTGGCGATCTATCTGCTGCGATCAATGGCACCTTTGGTTCCTTGGAGGATTTTAAGGCAAAGTTTTCTAGTGCTGCCGGGACGAGGTTTGGTAGTGGTTGGGCTTGGCTTGTTGTGGATGGTAATGATGCGCTGCAGGTGTATTCAACTGCAAATCAGGACAGCCCTTATATGCAGGGGCATACCCCTATTCTTGGTTTGGACGTGTGGGAACACGCCTATTACCTGAATTACCAAAATCGTCGACCCGACTATGTAGCTGCATTTTGGAATGTAGTAAACTGGGATCAGGTTGCCCAGAATTTTGCCGCCGCTGCAGGGTAGCGAGCTCGCCACCAAAGGAACCACTTGTTTTCCTGTGGTCGCACATTGTGGCTTTCTAACATTCTCTCGGTCAGACACTGAGCCTGGGTATTGAATGGCTTTTCGGGTTATATTTAAGCCTGAGAAATCGGTGGTCGCAGGGTGAGTATTGGCGTAATGAATAGTTCAAGACTCTGGCCTTGAACTAGATGAGATAGTGGAAATATTTTAGGTTACTCAGTGCCTAAACCATCTGTATAGAGTGAATGGCTGTACAAACCAATATGCCTGATCTCGTAAGGCGATTAATTAGGCAGCCCCAGGAAACAGAATGGCTTGAATTCAAGTCAAGCGATGCTGAACCAAGTAAGATTGGGCAAAATATTTCAGCGATCGCAGATGCAACTGCACTTGCAGGCAGGAACCTCGGCTATATCGTATGGGGGATTCACGATGAAAGTCATCAAATCATTGGGACCAGATTCAACCCTGACTCGAGAAAGGTGCAAAATCAAGATCTTAGGTTCTGATTACATCGTAATCGTAACCTAGATCCGGAGGTGAACTTCTTCTTTACAAAAGAACATATAGATGGAAAACTGGTCGTTGTGCTTGAAATTCCCCGTGCATTTGATCGTCCTGTCCGTTTTGACAATGAAGCATACATTCGTATTGGACCTCATACCACAAAACTGAAAAGCTATCCTGAAAAGGAGAAATTACTCTGGCACCTATCAGAGAGTACTTCTTTTGAAACGGAGGTTGCGATAGGAGGAGTACAGGATGACGATGTGCTAAGTTTACTGGATTATGAATCTTATTTCACTTTAATGCAGGTCCCTATACCCCCAAATACATCAGGTATATTAAAGGTATTTCAGGATGAGCAATTAATACGTCAGCGAGATGACAGAGCTTGGAATATTTTAAACCTAGGATATCTTACATTTGCGCGAAATCTATCAGAGGTAGATGCATTCCGTCATAAATCAGTAAGGATTGCCCGATATTCAGGATCTTTCAAAAACCAGATCTATCAAGAAGAGTTGTCGGTGAGTTATGCATCGGGATTCACTAACATTGTTGATCGCGTAGTTTTTCTTGCTCTAACGAGTGAGACATTCAACGGTGGAATCAGGAAACAGGAGCCAAAATTTCCGGTCGCTGCGGTCAGAGAAGTCATTGCTAATGCATTAATTCACCAGGGTTTCACTGTGCGTTATGTAGATCTATTAATCGAGATGGTTCTACTGGGCTTTGTGTGGTTTGAGATCTAGACCTCCGCAGAAGAAGAGAATTGCGACTCTGAAGTTTTCAAACCTTCTGTATCCTCTTCCGATGGTTTTGATC
>JAPOTE010000006.1:0-66573 GCA_026709335.1 Bacteroidota bacterium
TCCTTAGCTCAGTTGGTTAGAGCGCTACGTTGACATCGTAGAGGTCGATGGTTCGAATCCATTAGGACCCACTGATCGGGGCTTTTGCTCTGACACCACTTAATTATTCAGTTAACCACTTATCATCATCGCAAAAGATATACAAACGCGTATCAATGATGCCATTGATGCACCGTCGGTCCGAGTTGTTGACCCACAAGGTAAACATGGGATCTATCCCCTTGAAAAAGCGCTGGAGATGGCATATGACCAATCCTTGGATCTGGTTGAAATTGCCCCGAATGCTAATCCCCCTGTCTGCAAAATTATGGACTATGGGAAGTTCCTCTATGAAAAAAACAAAAAGGAGCGCGATGCCCGAAAAAAGCAGCATCAGACTCAATTGAAAGAAATCCGGTTTCGACCCCGCACGGATACGCATGATTTTGAATTCAAAGCAAAACATGCCCGTGAATTTCTTTCTGATGGACATAAAGTGCGTGCCTACGTTCAATTCAGGGGACGTGACATTATCTATAAGGATCAGGGAATGGTGATCTTGGCTCGCCTTGTGGATTCACTGAAGGAGGTTTCGAAGCTGGACCAAGAGCCACGCATGGAAGGCCGACGTATGACGGCCATCCTGTCTCCCATAAAACCAAAGTAATCGGAACCCAAATGTTTTATTTTGGTTTACGCTTGTTTTGAATATTTCGGGAACGATGCCGAAGACTAAATCCAATAGTGGTGCCAAAAAACGATTTTTCCGTACAGCCTCCGGACGACTGAAGCGTGCACACGCCTATAAGAGTCACATCCTGACAAAAAAGAGCCGTAAACGCAAGCGGGAACTGGGGAAGAAGACGCTAATCGATATCAGGGACGAACCTCGGATCAATCGTCTGTTGGGATCCTCCAAGTAATTGATAAATTCTTGAATTTATGCCACGCGCACGTAACAGAGTAGCTTCTCGTCAGCGGAGAAAAAAAATCCTTGGCATGGCCAAAGGATACTGGGGGAGTCGAAGCAAGGTTTATACCGTAGCAAAACATGCGGTTGAAAAAGGACTCCAATATTCTTACCGAGATCGCCGTAAACGCAAACAGCATTTCAGACGCCTGTGGATTGCTCGTATCAATGCCGGTGCTCGGCTTCACGGTACTACATATTCTCGCTTGGCTGGTGCACTTCGCAAACAAGAAATTGCGTTGAATCGAAAGGTTCTCGCAGATCTAGCCATGAATGAGCCAACAACTTTTGCTCGCGTGATCGAAGAAGCTCATCAATCCGATAACTGAATATATGCCTAATCCATTTTTCTTTCTCGGCGCCTTACTTGGATAGGGGCCGAATGTAGGACGGTGAACGCATTCCCGCCCCTGCTTATGCAGGACTGGCGGGTTTTTTTATTTGATGAAATGGACACAAATTTAGAGACGCTCCGATCGATCGTAACAGACCTGACACAGGAAATTGCTTCCGTGCAACTGAGTTCTACTTCCGAAGCCGAGGAATTTCGAATTAAATTCCTGGGACAAAAGCGTGGCTTGATCACGCAACTATTCAAAACGATTCCTAATCTGCCAAAAGAAGATCGACGTGACGCCGGACAACTTCTGAATGCTCTCCGAAAAAAAGCCCAGTCCACACTTGATGCAGCAAAGGAGCAGACCCGTTCGCACTCTACTGATCTTCCTGAGATTGATCTGACGCTACCAGGTCGCCAGAATCAATGGAGAGGATCCCGTCATCCCATTACGCTGGCTCTTGAAAAGATCACTGATATTTTTCATCGAATGGGATTCAGGATTGCTAAAGGACCTGAAATTGAGGATGACTGGCATAATTTCACTGCACTCAATTTTCCCGAAGATCATCCTGCAAGAGACATGCAGGACACACTTTTTATTGATGAGGGGGATCAACAGAAATCCCGGACCTTGATGCGAACCCATACTTCACCAGTACAGATTCGAATGATGATCGCCGGTAAGCCACCATTTCGCATGATTGCACCCGGACGCGTCTATCGAAACGAAACCATTACCTATAAATCCTACTGCCTTTTCCATCAGGTCGAGGGACTGGTCATTGATGAAGGGATTACGATGTCTGATTTGAAAACCACAATCTACTCGTTTGCGTGCGCATTTTTTGGTGAAGATGTAAAACTGAGGTATCGTTCCAGCTTTTTTCCTTTCACAGAACCCAGTGCTGAACTCGATATATGGTGGGAAATCCCCGAGCATCCAGACGGAGGTCGATGGATGGAAATTCTTGGCAGCGGGATGGTACATCCCAACGTCCTGAAAGCTGTCGGAATTGACTCCGAACGCTATACCGGATATGCCTTTGGTATGGGCGTAGAACGCCCTGCCATGCTTCACTATGACATTAAGGATATCCGAATCTTCTATGAAAATGATGTGCGCTTTCTGGCACAGTTCTAGATAAATGAAGATCTCATATAACTGGTTGTCTGAATACATTGACCACGGATTATCCCCCGATGATCTCGCTGACTCCTTGACCATGTTTGGGCTCGAGGTTGAGAAGACAGAACGGAGTATTCTGTCACTGGACGGGGTCATCGTCGGGCATGTACAGTCAGTTAGCCAACACCCCAATGCGGATCGTCTGAAAATCTGCCAAGTTGATCTTGGCAATCATGAGATCGTACAGATTATCTGCGGTGCCTCGAATGTTGCCATGAATCAACGAGTACCCGTTGCAACTGTCGGTGCCAAATTGACCACCGAAAACGGAAAAACTCTCGAGATCAAAAAGGCAAAAATTCGTGGGCAGCAATCCATGGGAATGATCTGTGCCGAGGATGAATTGGGTTTATCAGATAACCACCAAGGGATCATGGTTCTCACTGGCACATCCAACATTGGCGAGTCCATAGAAGAGTATCTGCACCGAGAGCGTGGGATAGTCAGTGATGCCTCCTTTGACCTGGCAATCACACCAAATCGACCTGATGCCACATGCCATATGGGCATTGCACGAGACCTTTCTGCTCTTCTAAATATACCTCCAAAATTCCCTGACATCACTCTTCATGCCGATGGAGATGAAGCAGTAGAATGGATTGATGTCAAAATTCAATGCCCTGATAAATGTGCCCGATATTCTGCAATGATTGTCCAGGATGTCACCGTTACAGATTCTCCCGTCTGGCTGAAACAACGCTTGGAATCGATTGGACTACGTCCCGTCAATAATATTGTAGACGTCACCAATTTTGTGATGTTTGAGTGTGGCCAGCCATTGCACGCTTTTAACTATGACCAAATTGCCCAGAAGAAAATTATTGTTCGCGAATCTAGGGCAGGAGAAAAATTTGTCACCCTCGACGGCAAAGAACATTCACTGAACGATGGAATCATCCTGATTTGTGACGGAGAGCAACCTGTGGCACTTGGGGGCATCATGGGAGGTAAAAACTCAGAGGTCAGTAATTCAACCACAAACATATTGATTGAAAGCGCATGGTTTGATACCTCCCGGACGAGACGTTCTGCTAAAGCGCTGGGCATTTCAACGGATGCGTCCTACAGATTCGAACGTGGTGTAGATTCGACACTCCAACCCTGGGCAGCAATGAGAGCTGCACAATTGATTGCCGAGTTAGGCGGGGGCACAATCGTTCCGGGAATTGTTGATATACATCCACGCCCAAAACCGGCCCAAACCATTGATCTGCGAATCTCACGAATCAGGAAAATTCTGGGTACAAAGATTGACGATTTCCGGGTTACCCAGATCCTTGCATCTTTAGGCTTTCAACCAAAGCAACAGGACACTGGAGTCATCTCTTGCACCATCCCCGCTTATCGTCCGGATGTTCAACTTGAGATTGATTTGATTGAGGAAATTGTTCGAATTCATGGTTTGGAAAACATAGGTATTAGCAAATACTCCACTCTGCAACTCTCCATCCCACTTCCACGATCTGAAGATAGATTGCGCGAACAGGCACATAGCCACCTGACCGGACATGGATTTCGCGAAATCTATACAAACAGTTTACTGCCGAACGATTTAGCCGAACAATTCAGTCATGAAGTTCTTGAGACCAACTACCCCCCGGTTCGTACCCTGAATGCAGCCTCATCATCTATGGCAACCCTTCGACCGTCACTGGTGCCCGGAATGCTGATGGTCATGCAGCACAATACACATCATTCCCAGCGAGTACTAAGATTTTACGAATTCGGTCATTTATTTCACCAAAGCACAGATCAGGCAACATTTATTGAGAATTACTCCGAGTATGATGGACTCCTGCTCGGAATCAGTGGTCCTGTGCAACCTGAAAACTGGGACGGTAATACTCGGATCACAGATTTCTTTGACCTAAAGGGGGAGGTTAGCCAACTCTTGGATACATTGCGGCTCAACACATTGGAAATGCAATTCAACAACCAGGCATCAAAAATCACGGAGTACCATATTACCCTCTACTCCAACGAAATTCGTTTGGGAGCCATTGCAAAATTATCCAGAGAAATTCAGGCATCCTATGATCTTCCCGATCCTGTCTTTTTTGCAGAATTCAACTGGACTCGACTGACCCTCTTACATGAAAACGCACCCGATCCAACATATGAGCCTGTTTCACCTTTTCCGGTGGTAGAGCGAGATCTTGCAGTATCTGTGGATCGATCGCAGCCCGTTGCCCCAATGATCACGGCCCTCCAAAAAGCTGGAATACCGCTGCTCAAGGACATAAAAATCTTTGATGTATATACTGGCAACCGGATTCCCAAAAATCAGAAGAGCATTGCATTTGCACTCCGCTTCGGAACTAATCGAACCTTACGTGATCATGAAGTTGATCAGTTCATGAAAAAATTTGTTAATGTTCTTTTTGAACAATTTGATGCCACTCTGCGTAATTAGTCGACTGTTGGTATCTAAACTTGAACCATTACCTTAGTTTTTATCGTTGAATCCATTTCTAGGATGCTTCTCTCATGACTGCTGATCAACAAACACATGCATCAGGCGGATCTCCACTTGAACACGAGTTGAGTATTCCCTCGGCTACTGTTTTACGTGGGGCTACCTCACTCAGGCAATTACGGGATCGCGTACAGGCTCTTGTGAATGAACTTGACCGCCTAAGAAAAATCAATCAAGAGTTTGCTGAGCGAATCACCGAGCTTGAATCGCCTGGAAAAAAGAACCCGAATAGTGTTACGCTCACATTTGATAACGATAAAGAAAAACTATTAGCCCGGATCAACAGTTTTATCAAGGCCATCGATGATTATTTGATCCTTGAAGAGAATAAATGAGATCATGAAGCAGGAAACAATTCGGGTACAGATTCTGGGACGAGAATATCCTCTTCGAGTGAATAATGAAGATGTTACAACGATCATTGGCGTCGCGGAAAATGTAAATTACAGGATGAAAGCATTTAAAGAACAGTATCCAGATCAGCCTGATATGGTCGCCGCCGTACTGACCGCATTGGAACTTGCAGAAGAATTAATTGGCGCCAGGGAAACTTCCAATTTTCTGTTGTCTGCCATTGATCGAGAGACCGAATACGTTGGGCGTGAACTGTCAGAGGCCTTAAAACATGTGCCTGCTGCAAACAAATAGCGGAACCACCTTGATTCAACTCTGTTTCCTTCATCTGCGAGCGTCCGTAGCGGTTAGGCACGTGAACCGTCAATATTGCCTAAAGGGCGCTGACTTCAAATCTGGACGTCTGACCTCAACCCGGCCTCGGGTCGTTATCACGCAGAGGATTGCGGAAGGATTTGGGCAGAGCCCAATCCTGTAGATAAGGGTTCACACCCGCCGCTACGGACGCTCGCATCTCCAAAAGGAACCCTTTTTAAAGCAGTTCGTATCTCTCCCATTATAGACCAATAAATTCATGGACGGCATACAAGCCGTCCTGTTGTTGTCTGTCTCCGTTGTAGCATTTGGGGCAGGACTTGGAGTTGCTTGGTGGATCTCCTCCGTCAATTCCCGCAGTGTACTTAGTAAAGCTCGTGAGGAGGCTTCCTCTATCGTAAATTTGGCGAAAAAAGAATCCGAAGCCTTAAAATTAGAAGTAGTAAATAATGCAAGAGCAACACTTGATCGTGAACGAACTGAACTGAACTCCAAGCGCGCTGCTCTGGAACGAGAGCAAGAGACTATAGAACAGAATAAACGACGGCTAAAACAAAAAAATGACCGGCAGCGAGCAAAATTCAACAACAGGAATCGGCGCTTAACAAAAAAACAACAAGCACTCGTTGAAGCAACTCAAACCATTGAATTGCTTCACGCACAAAGCAGAAAGGCTAATCAGCGGGCCGAAAAGCTTCGCTCCGAAGCCGATCGACTCTCCAAGAAGGCATCCAGCCATCTTGCGGATGTTAATTCCCAGAGACAACAGCTGGATTCCAAGCAAAGTCACCTTGATTCCCTCATCCGTGACCGTGTCCAAAAGCTGGAGATTATTGCAGATCTCACACGGGATGAAGCTCGAAGACATCTGCGAGAAGAGCTTCTCGACAAGGCCCAGGAAGATATTGCTCTTGAATTACTGGAGTTGAAGGATAAAGCTGCTGCAGAGGCGAAACAGGAGGCGCATAAAATTATCCTCACTACGATGCAGCGAGTCGCCTCTGATGAAGCTGAATCGCACTCCGTGTCAGTTGTTTCGATTACATCTGACGATATTAAGGGGCGTGTGATCGGGAGGGAGGGACGGAACATTCACGCATTTGAAGCTGCAACGGGCGTAGATCTGCTGGTTGATGACACCCCTGGTGCAATTGTAATCAGTTCCTTCGATCCTTACCGACGTGAAATTGCACGAATGGCACTGGAAAAGCTGATTCGAGATGGTCGCATTCACCCTGGAAGTATCGAACGCTTTGTTGAAAAAGCTCAGAAAACCATAGAAGAAGAAATCAGAAGTGTTGGTGAACGAACTCTCATTGATCTGAAATTGCGCGGCATGCATCGAGAGCTCGTAGCCATCGTCGGCAAGATGAAATATCGTACGAGTTATGGCCAGAATTTGCTGAACCACAGCATTCAGGTTGCACGCCTCTGTTCAATCATGGCGTCCGAAATGGGGCTTGATCCTCACATGGCCCGACGCGCAGGATTATTGCACGATATCGGTAAAGTTCTGCAAGAATCTGATGATCGCTCCCATGCGATTGTAGGTATGGAATATTGTAAACGCTACCAGGAGCGCCTCCCCATTTATAATGCCGTGGGATCCCATCATAATGAGATCGAAATGAACTCGCTCTATGCTCCAATTGTACAGGTGTGCGATGCGATCAGTGGAGCTCGCCCGGGTGCACGACACATTCGCAGGGATGAATACATTGAACGCCTTCAGGATATGGAAGCCATTGCTATGTCATTTGATGGCGTTACTATGGCTTATGCGATTCAGGGAGGCAGGGAACTCCGTGTCATTGTTCAATACTCCAAGGTATCCGATGAAGGAATACATGAAATCGCTGTAAAAATTTCTTCTCGTATTCAAAATGAACTGACCTATCCTGGTCAGGTAAATGTCACTGTGATCCGAGAGATCCGTAAAACATCCATCGCCAGATAATGACCAAGTTTTTTATCCTCTGCCTGTTCCTGTTAATGATGGGATGTACCCAAGATCAAACCATGGACGAGGCACACAGACTCGCAGAAGAGCACCTGATCATTGACGCTCATATTGACCTCCCTTACCGCTTGACTCGACTACCTGAAGATGTCAGTCAAGAAACTTTCGGAGGCGATTTTGACTACCCAAAGGCAGCTGCAGGGGGCCTCAATGCTCCATTTATGTCCATCTATATTCCGCCTGCACGCCAGGATGTACCCGGCTCTGCAAAGCTTCTGGCTGATTCACTGATTGACGTAGTGGAAGAGATTGTAGAGCATGCACCGGACAAGTTTGCAATTGCTACCCACTCATCGGAACTACTTGCTCATAAAAATAACGGCTTGATCTCGCTTCCACTTGGCATGGAAAATGGTGCACCAGTTGGTAGCATAGAGGATCTGGAACACTTCTTTGAACGTGGAATTCGTTACATCACCCTCACGCACGGAAGAGATAATCACATATGTGATTCTTCCTATGACTCGACACGAACATGGGGCGGTCTTAGTCCGTTTGGGGAAAAGGTCGTTGATCACATGAATCGACTGGGGATCATCATTGATATTTCTCATTTGACCGATAGCACCATAGCTCAGGTATTGCGTCGTACCCAGGCTCCAGTCCTCGCTACCCATTCATCTGCCCGCCACTTCACTCCCGGATGGGAGCGAAACCTGAGTGATGAGCTAATCCGATCTACTGCTGCCAAAGGCGGGGTTGTAATGATCGGCTTTGGCGCTTCATTTATCAGCAATGAATATCGGGAACGGAATGACGCACTGGCCGGTGCAATTGAAGCTTACCTGGAAGAGAATAACATTAATCTTCGCACCGAAGAAGGAGTGCGGTACCGAGAATCTCAACGTAAATCAAATCCGATTGGAACCCTTTCGGAAGTGGTTGACCATATTGATCATATTGTTGGTCTTGTTGGGATTGACCATGTAGGACTTGGTAGCGACTACGACGGAGTTACTGGACTCCCGGAGGGCCTGCAAGACGCTTCCACGTATCCCAACCTGATTGCTGAACTGATACGCCGAGGATATTCTGAAGAAGATATCGCTAAAATCCTTGGAGACAATGCGCTCAGAGTGTGGAAAGAAGTCGAAAAAGTGGCTTCAAATTATGTACCGCGTACGGAATCGGATACAAACGAGGAAACCTGATCCTCCGCAACCCGAAGTTGCTCTAAAGTATCACGATTTCGAATCGTGACCCCCTTTCCATTCAAAGTTTCACTATCAATCGTGATGCATAAAGGTGTGCCTGCTTCATCCATTCTGCGATAGCGCTTACCAATGGATCCTTTTTCATCGTAAAACACATTCCATTGACGTCGAAGAGCTTTCGTTATTGCAGCTGCACGCTCCGGCATTCCCTCTTTACGAAGTAACGGAAAAACTCCAGCCTTGATGGGCGCAATTGACGGTTCAAATGCCATGACGACACGGCTGCCTCCATCGACTTCATCTTTCCTGTAAGCTTCGCAAAGCAACATCAGAACTGTTCGATCCAGTCCAGCCGAGGTTTCCACCACAAATGGAATAAATCTGGTTCCCGAGGGCTGATGGAAGATTTGCATCTTCTTGCCAGAATATTCCTGATGCCTTCGAAGATCATAGTCCGTACGAGAATGAATTCCTTCAATCTCTTGCCACCCAATCGGGAACTCATACTGGATATCTACCGCAGCGTCTGCATAATGAGCAGGCTTTTCGTGGACATGCCAGCGTAGTTTAGAGGATGGAATACCATTCTGAAGATGCCAATCCCATCTCCGCGAACGCCATAGTTCATAAGCTTCTGACTGTGCTCCCGGCTGAACAAAATACTGCATTTCCATTTGTTCAAATTCCCGCATTCGAAAAATGAATTGGCGGGCAACGATTTCATTACGGAATGCTTTGCCAATCTGGGCAATCCCGAACGGGATCTGCACACGCGAGGTAGCCAGTACATTCTGAAAATTCACGAAAATTCCCTGGGCCGTTTCGGGGCGAAGAAAGATCGAAGAATCTTCTCCCGCGAGCGCACCCACTTTTGTTTCAAACATCATGTTGAATTGCCGCACATCCGTCCAGTCAAATGCCCCCGAATCGGGTCCCCGAATTTCCTCGGCCAAGATCAGCGAATGAAGCGCCTTGGGCATGTCTTCTGCATTAAGCGCCTGAGTAAACTGCTTATGGACCGCATCTGCATGCTCTGTTTTTCCTTTTGCTCTCAGGCGATCAATGTGCTGTTCAATGAGCTGATCTGCCCGATAGCGTCGTTTCGACACTTTATCGTCAATGAGTGGATCATGAAATGCATCTACATGCCCGGACGCCTTCCAGACTTTCGGATGCATCAGAATTGCAGCGTCTATACCCTCAATGTTATCATTCGTATATACCATCTCGTGCCACCACCTTCTCTGTACGTTCCGCTTAAGTTCTACCCCCAGTGGACCATAATCATACGTGGCTCCGAGTCCTCCATAAATTTCCGAAGATTGGAATACAAAGCCTCGACGCTTACACAGTGCCGTAATTTCATCAAATCGCTTACTGCTCATGAGCTGTTATATCGTTGTTTGATTAGTCAAAGTGGGCGTTTCCCGACGAATTGTGATCAATAGTCACGAACCAGAGCCGTAAGGAGTGCGTCATTGGTCGGAAAGGTTCTCATATGACGTGTCAAGGCCTGCATGGCTTCCATAGGAGGGCGACTGTTCAGGACCTGAAACAATCGATTATGCCTCTGAATTGAGTCCCCTAAGAGCAGATCTTCATTTCGTGTTCCAGATTTTCGAAGGTTGATTGCGGGCCATACGCGCCGGTGAGCCATTTCACGATCAAGAACAATTTCTGCGTTCCCTGTTCCTTTGAATTCCTCGAAAATCACTTCATCCATCCGGCTTCCCGTTTCGATCAAGGCCGTAGCAATGAGTGTCAGCGAACCCCCATTCTCTATATTTCGTGCACTCCCAAACAGGCGACGGGGAATCCTCATGGCCCCCGAGTCCAGCCCACCCGACATAGTTCTTCCTGAACCCTCTCCCCAGAGATTGAACGTGCGTCCAAGCCGTGTGAGCGAATCCAATAACAGAACTACATCATCTCCCAATTCAACCAGACGTTTAGCATATTCAAATGCCAATACAGATACTCGTACATGATTGAATTCCTCCTGATCACTGGAGCTCGCAAAAACCGTTGCTTTGGTGCTACGCCGGAAATCTGTTACTTCCTCAGGACGCTCATCAACCAATAACGCAACGAGATGAATGTCAGGATGATTCATAGTCAGAGAGGATGCAATCTCCTTGAGAATCAATGTTTTACCGGTTCGAGGAGGTGCCACAATCAAAGATCGCTGTCCTTTTCCGATCGGGCAGGCAAGGTCAACTACCCGCATTGTAATATCATTTGAGCTCTTGACCAAATTCAGCTTCGTATCCGGATATATGATTCGCCCTTCTTCAAACTCATGAAGGCGTGACCATTCATCTGGAGCGATATTCATCACCTTCGTTAAGCGGGATACCTGTAAATCACCTTTCTTGCCAGGGCGCAGGAAACCCTCCAGTACGACACCATCACGCAGTCTGTATCGACTGATGAGGGATGGCGGACAGAATGGATCATTGTCACTCTTCGGCATGCCCGACCTTAATTCTCGAACAAAACCGAACTTGCGATCTCCAATAATTTCAAGCATTCCCGTGAAGGGTCGCTCAGGGCGCTTCTTTTTGGAAGCCATAACTCACTGTTTCAGCATCACCGTTGCACAGTAATGCGTATCAGGTGTGACGAATTCGCGCTAGGCCGTATCGTGCGCGTTTAGAGAGGTTGATTCGTAGTATCTTACACTGTAATCTCCTTCTTGTTCCAATAGTGCTATGCTGAGGTATGAATCGGTTTTATGGAGCCAAAATCTGACCTACTTGGCGGGGGTTGACGAAGTTGGCCGTGGCGCCCTTGCCGGACCGGTTGTCGCTGTGGCTGTTGTCTTCCCTCCTCACACTGCAATTGATGGAATTCAGGACAGTAAAATATTAACGAAGCGTGCCCGCAAAGATGGGTTAAAAAAAATCTGCCACTCAGCAATTGATCTCGGCGTTGGATTTGCTACTCCCCGGGAAATTGACAAACTCAATGTTCTTCATGCATCTTTACTAGCCATGCATCGCGCTGTGACTTCACTGGACTGCATACCCCAAGCCATCTTGGTGGACGGCAGGCGTTCCATTCCGGACATGCATTGTTCCCAACTAGCCCTCGTTAAAGGGGATCAGCGAAGCCAGTCCATCGCTGCAGCTTCCATTGTGGCAAAGGTTACACGTGATCAATTCATGCAACAGCTCCACAATAACTATCCTCAATATGGCTGGAGTCAAAACGTAGGGTATCCTACGAAAGGCCATTACGCTGCACTGCATGAAATTGGACCATGCACCCATCATCGTCAATCGTTCCGACTCAAATAGGCCTCCCGGCATTTTGCCGCCGCTAATTCTGGTGTGACTCCCGTCATATCCAGAACCTTGTGAGCCTGATGATAGATTGACTCGCGCTGTCTGAGCAGGTTGCGCACCTTTATTTCCATCTGCTCAATTGACAATCGAGCACCATTGGAGTCCAATAACAATGGCCGGATCGCTTGATCTGCGTGGAGTCTGCGTACCAACTCTTTTACACCCACACGTAGATATATTAGCCATGACTCTTTCAATGCCCAAGCAAGGTTTTCGGATCTCATGAGGGTGCCACCACCTAATGCGCAGACACTGTGATCCGGTAGCGAAGTCAGAGCTTTAGACTCCAGTTTCCGAAATACATTCTCCCCTTGCGTCGAAAAAATTTCTTCGATGCTCCTCCCCGCCAAATGGGTAACACGTTCATCCAAGTCAATAAATTCAACTGAAAGTAGAGCTGCGAGCTTCTCGCCCGTTACACTCTTGCCAGACCCCATAAAACCCGTCAATAAAACTCTGCACATCGATTTTATGAACTCGTGAGATAACTTTCCTCCTCAAGATACATCCAGACGGGATTCAAGTCTCTATCCTGTTTTGAATTTCCCTCTGATAGATCATGTCGCAACAAACATTTTTCAAATCCAATAAACAGCATAGTATATCTCGTGTACAAGGATCCAACATTTCACATCTGATCCTTCTAGCTTTATATTGGCATCAAGTATCATGCCTGTATACGCATTACTTCTGGAATATGATGGATCTGAGTATAGCGGATGGCAGCGACAAGATACTCAACCCACAATCCAAGCAGCTGTAGAGGAAGCTCTTCAGACTTTTCTGCGCTGTGATCCAATCCGAATTACAGGATCTGGGCGGACAGATGCAGGGGTGCATGCAAGAGGTCAGGTTGCCCATTTTGAATGTGGCCCAATCGCGGAGGGTCTATGGAGACGGCTTGTTCATGGATTAAATGGTTTACTCCCCCCATCTATTGCAGTCCTCGCCGCAATAAATGCTCCGGAAGATTTTCACGCACGTTATGATGCAAAACGACGTACCTATCATTATTATATTTCCCGCAAACCCTTGTCAATTGAACGCAATCGCCGCCTCGTTGTATCGCACAGATTAGATTTTGAACGCATGAATCATGCATGTCACCAATTGATTGGAACTCAGCATTTTGGCGCATTCTGTCGAACAAGCAGTGCGACAATTAATCGCGTCTGCACCGTATACTATGCTCAATGGCAACCCGAAACCTCCGACGGATACTGGAGGTTTGTGATTGAAGCGGATCGTTTTTTACATGGTATGGTTCGCTCTCTGGTAGGAACCTTGCTGGAGATCGGACGCGGCCAAAGGTCTTCTCGGGATTTGGAACGCATTCTGGCAACGAAGGATAGACGCGAGGCAGGCCCATCTGCCGCTGCTTTTGCACTTCTTCTTGATCACGTGACCTACGCCACCCCTCTTTTTGAAATTTGAGCCACTCATGCGAATCTGCTGGTTGCTGGTCTTGTTGCTCGTTGCATGTGAGCGGCCGTTCGTAGAAACTACCCAACCTGAACTCCAGGTGATCGAACCTGATCTGACCGAAGTACAAACCTCTCAGGTCATTACGATCCTGGTCAAATCCACGCACTTTCGAATTTTAAAAGAAGTATCCCTCAATGGTGTTCAGATGAAACCTGCTCCCCCCGGCCCTGGCCACTGGACAACCTCACTTGGGTTAAGGCATGGCATTAACAGATTTTACCTCGATGCAACCGATGAAGAAGGAGTATCCCGCAGAGATACCGCCTATGCGGTCTACCTGCCTCATCAGATTTCCAGAAATGCTCCCGCCCTTCCAGAAGGGAGAGGAGGCCACTCCACGATTCGCCTTCGTGACGGAAGCGTTATGGTTACAGGAGGAGCCCGCCAACAAGGAAATCTTGCTCAATCAGAATCATTTCTGCTCGATCCTACATCTGATCGCTTCATCCAAATGGAAGCGCGCCTGCTTACGCCAAGAACCGGGCATACAGCCAGTCTCCTGCCGGATGGCAAAGTACTCATTGTTGGTGGCAGCAGAATTGATTCACCTTCCGAGGTGAGTGATCTGATTGAAACAGTAGAAATTATTGATCCCACTGCTTCCCAACCTGGATTCATTGAGCTGCCTGTCCGTGGACAGGCAATCCGAAGGACGCATCATACGGCAATCATTCATGAGGATAATGGTGAATTGCTGCTTGATCTTGCAGGAGGCTATGGGGATCTTAATTATGGTGCGAACCCATTTTTTGGTGTACGACAGGATCTGCGAACCTTCCGGATTGAATCCGATGAAGTGATTGCTTTGAATACCAGAGCTTCTGCACCATTTATATATGAACCTGTTGCCGGTCATACTGTAACCCAATCCCAACCTGATTCGTACTTTATACTTGGAAGTCAATTCATGAATGGAGATGCTATTAACGGAAATATGCGAATACATTATCCAGGAGGATCCAGGGTAGATTTTTCTCCACTACCCGGATTACGGATTCCACGTACATACCATGCAACTGCTTCAATATTCGGCGGAATTTTTGGACTATTCGGAGGCAGGCTTGAATCTTCCGACATCTCATTGCAAATCGAAATCTTTCACGAATCTACCGATCAGTTCTTTACGCTACGTCCTTCCCAGCCGATGGTTACCCGCTACGATCATACCGCAACTTCAACCGGACTAAGAGCTATACTTCTGGTTGGAGGATTCAATCAGAACGGAACAGCTACCCCTGTATCCGAGTTTGTTCTTTTTTCCTCAAGGTAATTTCTAAACTGTTGATCCATGAGACTTGACCGGATTCTCAACTGGATTGTGATTGCGATCGTGGCTGTCGTCGTGATCGTGCTGCTTGATATCATTCTTGGACTAGTTATTGGACTGGCCAAAATTGCACTCCCAATTCTAATCATTCTCTTTGTGATTGGCTTCATCTTGCGATTCATTGGTGCGCGGCGTGCTTGAGAAGGAGCATGGCCCTTTCCCAACTTCTTGAACCTGATCGCCGCTATATGCGATCGGCTCTGCAACAGGCTGAACTGGCAAAAGAAAAGGGAGAAGTGCCTGTTGGCGCCGTCATTGTTCAGAGAGGGCAGATTGTTGGAAGAGGACACAACTTGGTTGAATCTCTCAGAGACCCTACCGCCCATGCCGAGATGATCGCTATCACTGCTGCATGCGAAACTCTCCAATCCAAGACACTAACTGGCTGTACCATGTACGTTACTCTTGAACCCTGCCCGATGTGTGCGGGCGCAATTGTACTGTCCAAGCTGGATCGTTTATGTTTTGGTGCATTTGACGCGAAAGCGGGGAGTGCTTCCACCTTATACAATATTCCTCAAGATCCACGCTTGAATCATCAGGTTGATATAGTCAGTGGTATCGAGGCGGACAGGGCAGAAGAATTGCTCCGCGGTTTTTTTCAGGAACTCAGGGACACATCTTGATCGCTCTCCATAGCAAATCTGATCTGATAAATTCTATATGACAGATATAGTGATCATTGGAGCTGGCCCGGTCGGTCTGGCTTGTGGGATTGAAGCAGCAAGAAGCAACCTTCGCGCCACTGTCATTGATAAAGGGACCATTGTGAATTCACTGGTCGGCTACCCCACTCATATGGAGTTTTTTTCCACCGCAGAACTTCTTGAAATTGGTGGTCACCCCTTCCCTACTCTCTCTACAAAACCTACCCGCCCCGAAGCTCTCAAATACTACCGTCAGGTTGCCGTTGCTGAATCTCTGAATCTCCAACTTTATGAGCGCGTTCAGCACGTAGAAGGTTCTGATAACAACTTTACGGTTGTGACCACTAAGGGCACCCATCTATGCCGTAAAGTCATTGTGGCGACTGGATTTTTTGATATTCCCAATCCGCTTGACGTTCCTGGTGAAGAGCTTCCCAAAGTTACACATTACTACCACGAACCCTATGCCTATGCCGGACAAAGAGTAGCCATAATTGGAGCAAAAAACTCGGCGGCCAAAGCCGCACTGGAATGCCATCACTATGGAGCGAAGGTAACACTGATTCATCGCGGCGATTCTCTGTCCGAGAAGATAAAATACTGGATCAGGCCAGATATTCAAAATCGCATAAAAGAAGGTAGTATTGTAGCTCATTTTAATACTCAAATACAATCCATCAAACCAAATGAGCTGATCCTGAATGGCCCCGAAGGCATGTTTTCGCTCAGCAATGACTTCGTAATTGCAATGACCGGCTATCGTCCTGATTACGCTTTCCTGGAAACACTGGGAATTACCATTTCGGATGATCCATTCCGAACACCGGGTCATCACCCGGAAACATTCGAAACGAATCGTCCAGGCTTGTACATGGCTGGTACGGTGTGTGGTGGCTTACGTACGAGTCGCTGGTTCATTGAGAACGGACGCTTTCATGCTACGCAGATCATTCACCATATCTCTACAGGACGTGTCGAACAGCTTAAGTTAGAACAACGTAATTGGAAAACCGCTGAGTAGAGTCCATATAATTATGGGAATTACGGGGAATTATACGTGAGGCTGCAACTCGGTCTCGGAAGCGGCAGTGAGACTCAGGAGCCCGCAAGATTTCTTTTTTTAATTTAATTAACGTATCAAATCGGGGGCACTCCGAGCAACATTCACATGCAACTTCTCGAGAAACCTAGGCCCATAGGTTTTATTTGGATCGAAATAAACTGAATATTGCACCAGTGAACCTGAACACTCAATTCACCTGAACTGGAAAGTCTTCACTATGGATTTAGAACCAAGGCAAAAGTGGAATGCACAACGTTGAATCGATAACAAAACCGATTTTCTTATTTTGTAGCAGGCACCATGCTTGGTTGCGTCAAATAGCGGCAAGCTGTTATGCAGGATTCCTGACTTTTTTTCTGTTCATGAATTTCATCTGTACCTACTGGATTACTCTTATTCACTCTTTAGAAGCAGTGAATAGTATTGAGTTTGCAAACTATCCAAATTATTCGCCTCTCCTTCAATCCACTCAAACCCCAAACTATTTCAAAGCTACATGCTTAAGCCCATACACATTCATTCAAATCCATCAGGAAGAAATGACTTTGCTGGATTAAAACGTCGATTTTCTTCCTTACTGACCCTATTGGCTCTTTTCATATCTGCCGTGATTCCGTTAGCAGATGCTGCACCCTCTGTAATCGCAGATGCCAACATATTTCCTGAATCTGCAAAAAAGCTCATGAGCCATAGCTTAGTGGATACCACTAGCATTAAATCCGAAAAGCAGCTTCGCAGATTCAATCTTTCTGTAAACAGAACCGCCCTATCCGAAAGTGAAGGGGCGGCTTCAATCACGGTAACTGCTGACCTTGATGGAGGGGCAACATTCTCTACAATTCAAACGCTTACCATCAACGTAAGTGGCTCTGGTATTGCCTCCGCAGTAGATTTTACACCTGTTCCCAGCTTCGAAATTACCGTCCCTGCAAACGCGAACAGTGGATCGGCATCTTTTACCCTTACACCTGAAAATGACAATGTGCATGAGACATCAGAAACGGTAACGATCTCCAGTACAAGTTCCTTAGTTAGTGGGACAGCCTCCATTTTGATCCTAGATGACGACCCTGCACCAAGAGGAATCAGTCTCGGTTTTGGTGGCCCCCTGTTTGGCGCTCAAGAGGATGGAGGATCACAAACATTCACGGTCAGGGCTACAGTGAATGGACGTACTACCTTTGGAACTACTCAGTCTATTCCTGTCTCAGTTCAGGGTACACTTGCACCCGGCGTGGTTGGTTTTGGTGCTGTACCTGACTTTAGCATTGAAATCCCTGCCGGTAAACAATCTGGAAGTGCAGATTTTAGCATCACACCTGTGGATAATTCTATAGATGAATCCGATGAGACGATTACGATCAGCAGTTCCAATCCTCTAGTCGTCAATTCCCCCACATTTCTCGTGCAAGATGACGATGATCCGCCCCGCGGAATTAATCTACGCGCCAGTAGTGGAGCAGTCTATGAAGACGGTGGAACGCAGAAAATTGAGGTCATCCTGGAAATATTCGGATCTACAACCTACGCCACAGACCAAGTGATTCCAATTACGGTTTCGGGAACTGGTGCTCCCGGAGTTGTTGGCTTTGCACCTGTTGCAGGTCTCAACATCACACTTCCCGCAGGAGCATCCAATGCAAGTTCGACGTTTTCAATCTTTCCTATAAACAATCAACTTGACGAGAGGAATGAAACAATTACCATATCCAGCTCCGCCCCCCAAGTCACCGGACCAGCTACCATCAACCTTGAAGATGATGATGCCCCGCCCGGGAACATTAGATTTTCTGCTGCCCCAACTGTGATTGGAGAAGAGGATGGACCTACTTCTGTCATCGTGACAGCAACAATTGGGACAGAATCAACTTTCGGTGAATCTACATCCATCCTCATGACAGTGACAGGGTCCGGGAATTCCAATGTAGTTGATTTTTCATCTGTATCCAGCTTCTCCGTTATCTTCGCTCGCGGCGAAACTATCGGAGAAGGTACAGTGATTATTGAGCCCATTAACGATGACTTGGTCACTGAAGATGAAACCATTACTCTTTCGAGTAGCGATCCATCCGTGATTGGGTTCGCCGTAATCACGTTGTTAAATGATGATTCTCCACCATCCGTTGAGTTGAGTGCTACTCCAGTTTCTATTTCAGAAAACGATGGTGCCACAACCGTAACCGTCACGGCATCCCTTGAAAATTCCTCAGAGTCTTCGGACGATCTGATTATTCCTATTTCTGTATCTGGATCCGGTATAGAAGAAGCAGTTGACTTTGTCCCCGTAGCCGATTTTGATCTGACCCTGGAGGCAGGCAGAATGACGGGTTCTGCCTCCTTTATTCTCTCTCCGATAAATGATAACTACGACGAAGCTGATGAAGTCATTACCCTAGCAAGTTCACAGGCGTTCGTGATCAACTCCCCAACGATTGACCTACTGGATGACGATGAAACACCGACTTTGAGCCTGACAGCAGCCCCGAATTTAATTGGTGAAGAAGATGGTGCAACAGAGATTGTCGTGACTGCAACGATAAACGAATCAGTCCAATTTAGCACTGCACAAGTTTTCCCAATCACAGTTACTGGATCTGGCATAGAAGAAGCAGTTGATTTTATCTCCGTGGACGACTTCAATCTCACAGTTTCAGCAGGCAGTTCAAGTGGTAGCGCCAATTTTATCCTCACGCCAGTAAATGACATCGAAAATGAGATCGATGAACTCCTGACCATTCAAAGTACCAGCATTCTCATCACTAAAGATGCAACTGTTTCAATCATTGACGATGATGATCCCGCAGAGATCCAGCTTTCTCTGAAGCCTGATGTTGCCCATGAAGAACGCGGTGTGCAAACAATCATGGTTACTGGCACGATCATCAATGGCAGTCCCTTTCCCCACAATCACACTGTTCCTCTTTCAATTCGCGGAAGCGGCGAATTAACTGCCGTTGATTTTGAACCTATCCCGGATGGTGCACTCCGGTTTACACGAGGTGTTCTTGAAGTCTCCACAACCTTTGAAATCACGCCAATTGATGATCTCGAGTTTGAATTGGATGAAACGATTACAATATCCAGCACGGATGAGCATGTCAATGCACCGGTTAACTTACGCCTTATCAACGACGATATTAAACCTGATGGAGTGATTTTCACTGCCTCTCCAAACAAAATACGAGAAGATGCAGGAGCCACAAAAGTTACCGTATCTGCTACTGTACAGGGAACAACTCGATACACAACCAACCAAGAAATTGACTTAACCATCACTGCGGACAGTGATCCAACCGCCGTTAGATTCCAGCAAGTTCAAGGAGTTTCACTAACAATTCCCGCCGGCACCTCCAAGGGGAGCGTTGAATTTGAGATTTTACCCAAAAACAATACCTCGCACCAACCCAATGGGATAGTTCACATTGGTAGCACCAGTCCTCTGTTGTTGGAGACTGCCCAAATCATCCTGGAGAATGATGATGCCCCTCCAACAGGCATCGCTCTCAAAGTTACGCCTTCATCAATTTCAGAAGGCGACGGTACAATTCCACTTACGATTGAAGCATTGGTGCAAGGCGGAACTACATTCATTACAGAGAATGTACTGACGGTTTCAACTCGAAGCTCAGGGGAACCCTCTGCGGTCGACTTTACCCCCATACCAGATTTTCAACTCAAAATTCCGGCCCAATCATTGAGTGCAACTACTGTGATCGAACTAATTCCCGAAAATGATCTTCTGGATGAGCAGGATGAAATCGTGACCTTCAGTGCTCCCCTCGTTTCCGAATCTGCTACCCTAACGATCGTTGACGATGATGCAGAGCCTGAGGGAATTAATATTTCCTTGAATCCAACTGAGATTGCTGAAGATGCCGGAGAAACTAAAATTTCTGTAATGGCTCATGTCAATGGGAGTACCCGATACGCCACAGACAAATTACTGAATCTAACAGTAACAGGCTCAGGTATACCACATGTAGTTCGCTATACGCTCACTGCCCCAACAACAATTATGCTCCCGGCAGGCCATGAACTCGTTTCTACCACAATCACTGTATCTCCCGAAGACAACCTTCTCGATGAAGGAGATGAAATCCTAACCATTACTGCCAGTGATGATCAAGTCAGATCCAGTGCTGAGCTCACCCTCATAGATGATGATGCCGAGCCGTCAGGATTTGTGCTTTCGGTGACACCTGAGATCGTTGTTGAAGGGGCTGGGGCTACGACCGTAGATGTAACGGCAACGATTATAGGTGATTCAAGATATGCTAGTTCACAAACGCTGAATATTTCAGTATCTGAAGGAACGAATGGGGGTGTCGGCTTTGAAAGTGTACCTGACTTCACCATTGAAGTGCCTGCCGGTGGAGACGCCGCTACCAACAGTTTTATTCTGACTCCGTTTCAGAATAGAATTCGTGAAACAGATGCAATTATAGTCATTACTGCTCTTCATAGAGGAGTGACTTCCCGTGCGACGATTCTTCTTCAGGATGATGATCAATCTACCGAACGAATAGCAGACGTAAATGCGGTTCTAATACCCGAAGCAACCAGAGCTATCATCGCCAGCACTGTTAGAGTAATCAGTGAGCGTACTCAAGCCTTCGGGAATGATTTATCCCTCCAGAAGACGGACTTGGCAAATGGATTATCCAGAATTGCTTCGAGATTGCAAAATAATCACGCATATAGAAATCCATTGCAATCTGTACAAATTCCCTCACTTCGGAATGCCACACTGACTACCGGGCTAACAGAACGCATTACCATTTGGGGGCATGCGGATTACCGCGCACTCTCCGGCAATGATGATGATTATCCACTTAACTACGATGGCGGAATGGGTGCCATCCATCTGGGAGTGGATATGTTTTTCGATAAATTTCTGGTGGGTGTGTCGGTCGCACAGTTTGGGGGTGATTTCGATTACGAACATCATGGAGGAACAAATGGATTGACTTTGATGACTCCGATTGACGGGATCTATCAGATCAACACTCGCACATTAACTCCATACGTCGTCTGGTCGTCGAATTCACTATCCAAAATTTGGGCGATGGGAAGTCTCGGATTGGGGGATGTGGTAGTTTCTGATCCTGAAACAAACCCCGAAGAAAGTAACACCTCCATGATCTCTTATGCAACGGGGATTGATCTGAAACTGATCAAAGCGCCTCATGATTTTTCTCTGACAGTAAAAGGTGCTGCCTGGGGAGGACAAATGAACCTAGATGAAAATGGTGCCCGCATTAATGAGCTTGATGTAGGCGTGTATCGCTTTCAAGTCTCGCTTGAAGGAGCTTATCAAATTCGTATGGCAAGCCAGGGCATGTTTCAGCCATTTATTGAGACTGGCCTGCGCGGGGATCTTGGGGATGGACAAACGGGGACTGGCCTGGAAATGGGAGGCGGTGTTAGGCTCTTTCTACCCTCTGTTGGCCTTCGGATGGCAGGCCATGGACATGTACTGGTTCTACACGGAGGAGATATCAATGAGTGGGGATTTGGCGGAATGGTACGTTTTGCGCCCGGCGGTAATTCTGGACCAGCCCTGGAGTTACGATCAATGACTGGCGATCAGTTTCAATATGGCCAGCGAGTCTGGCATGAAGCCAAATGGCTCGGTCAAGAAAAGCACAGAGTTATGAATACCCGACTTCAGTCACGGATGAGCTATGGATTTACCACCACTGCTGGAACAGTGTCACCATATACTGGATTTGATCTCGGTCAAGGTATCATCACACAAGTAGGAGCGGAATATCGTATTCTTGGACGACTAAGCATTCAAATGGAAACAATTTATCCCATCGAACCTCACACATATGGAAGTTCACCCGCTGTTCGATACTCCATGATCTTGAAATAATCCCGAATAAAACTTTGCGCCCTTAGATCTTTATAGTTTTGTTGAATTGTTCGTGAAACATCCTATGATTCAGAGTGAATGCCGAAGTATTTCTATGGAAATCCCGAGCCTGCATGAGGAGTATCTGAACAATGATTTGCTTGAAACAGATCGAATTAAAAACAGCTATCTTCGTTCATTTCATATAGACCAACCGTACGGCCAAAAATCTACCCTTTGACAAATAAGTTTGGACTTCAATAGGATATCAATGATCACAAATGCACTTTCCCCGTTAACGCCTGTTTTGCTGCTGAATACAATCATTCCAATGAAATCAGGCACTCGCTGGATTCCCAAGTGAATACCGGATTCATCGCTCCAAGAATATTTTCAATGTAGATCACCCTTATCCGATTCGTAGATATTTTCTCTGAATATGTGTATTTCCCGAATCTCTAGGCCGAATGAGATGGTTCACTATTGCACAGTAATATTAATATTTCTCACATTACTTACGTGTACTGAATCCGTCCAAGCCCAAGCGGGCCGAATCCCGGTCACCGCTGACAGCGGTATGGTCGTCTCCAGTCATTATCTGGCTTCCGAAGCCGGTATGGAAGTTCTGAAGAATGGTGGCAATGCCGTAGATGCCGCCATTGCCACGGCCTTTGCACTCGCGGTGACGCTCCCGTCTGCCGGAAATATCGGGGGAGGAGGATTTCTGGTCTACCACGGCGCAGATGGTTATGTGACCGCGTTTAATTTCAGAGAAAAAGCTCCCTTGGCTTCCTCGGAAAAAATGTTCCTCGGGTCTGATGGGCAGATCAGGGATAACTCTAATCACGAGGGGCCCCTTTCCGTTGGTGTACCGGGGACCGTTGCTGGACTCTGGCTTGCCCACCAACGCCTTGGCTCGGCAAACTGGAGAGACCTCGTTGAGCCAGCAGTTAAACTGGCACAAGAGGGATTTCCTTCCACGCGTGCGATGCAATCATTTCTGACACGACTTGCACAGACATCTGATCCATTATATGCTGGGACCCGCCGCGCATTTCTAAAAGATGGAACAGATATTTTCCAACCTGGAGAAATCTGGAAACAACCGGACTTGGCCGCCTCGCTGATCCGCATTCGGGATCATGGACACGATGGTTTTTACTCTGGGGAGACAGCACAACTTCTGAGCGAATTTATGCTGGAACATGACGGCCTGATTACCCTGGAAGATCTTGCCTTATATACTGCTGAAGAGGTGAATCCGATACATGGAAGTTTTGGGGACTACGAGATCTATTCAATGAGCCCGCCGAGCTCAGGAGGTGTTGCATTGATTACCATGTTAAATATCCTTGAAGCATATGATCTCGAATCCCTGGGACATAATTCTGCTGAATACCTGCATCTACTTACCGAATCAATGCGGCGCGCGTTCGCTGACCGTGCAGAACATTTGGGAGATCCATCTTTCAATCCAAATATGCCAGTCAAACGGTTGACTAGCAAAGCACACGCTGATCGACTACGAAACTCCATTGATGCGGAGCGTGCATCTCGAAGTGACGCCAAGACACTCAGTGCGCTTTATCTCGCAAAAGAAAGTGAAGAGACGACTCATCTCTCCGTAGTTGATGCAGAGGGAAATGCGGTCTCGTTGACCTACACACTTGAACACAGTTACGGATCCCAAATTGTAGCCGACGGGACTGGATTTTTGCTCAACAATGAAATGGGAGATTTTAACCCCATCCCGGGTTACACGAATTCAAATGGAACTATTGGTACCCCTCCCAACCTTATTGCTCCACAGAAACGTATGCTGAGCAGCATGACACCTACCATTGTAGCAAAGGATGGCAAACCATTTATGGTAGTGGGAAGCCCCGGAGGTCGTACGATTATCAATACCGTCCTCCAGATCATCCTGAACGTGACCACGTTTGGAATGAATATAGCCCAGGCAGTAGAAGCTCCCCGTATCCATCACCAGTGGCTACCCGACATCACGAGTTTTGAATCATGGGGAATATCGCCCGACACAAAAACCCTCTATGAAGCCAAGGGGCATCAAGTACGCTATAGAAGCTCACAGGGACGCGCGCATTGCATCATGATCAAAGATGGCCTATTTTATGGTGCAGCTGATTCTCGCAGCTATGATGGACAAGCCATTGGATTCTAAACCCGGGCCTACGCCCCCCAAACTCAGACGTGTCCTGACTACTTTGGACACATCTGCAATTTTGATTGGCATTACAATTGGAGCAGGCATTTTTGCTGTACCTCAGCAAATTGCGCTGAATATGACCTCATTCAGCCAGATCTTCTGGCTTTGGGCGGGTTGTAGCATATTTGCATTCATTGGCTATCTGATTTATGCTGAGCTTGGGACACGCCTACCGATCACAGGCGGAGAATACATTTACATCCACCAGGCCTTTGGCCCACTGGCCGGATTTCTTTTTGGATGGGCCCAGGTATTTATTATCCGATCCAGCCCAATGGCAAGCCTGTCACTGGTAACCGTTGCCTATTTCGAATTTTTTGTGGATCTCCTTCCTTGGCAGGAAACTGTTTTAGCACTCTGCATCATTGCTGCTCTTTGCTACCTGAACTATTCAGGAATCCAGCATGCCAAAACCTATCAGAATTTCTCTACCATTGTCAAAGTTGCTGGCTTACTCATCTTGATAGCTATTGGACTTATTGCATTACCTGAAAGTGAAAGTAAACTCGCAGAAACGGCGGCCAGTCAAGGTAGATTAGGGTTTACTGGCAACATCGCTGACTCAATTCTCCTGATTCTCTTCACCATGGTTGGATGGGAACGGCTGGGATATGCTGCCGGCGAGATGAAAAACCCCAATCGTTCACTCCCACGCGCACTCCTGCTTGGGTTTCTCGTAATTTTCACCGTTTACATTACTGTGAATGTGGTTTACCACTCTGTGCTAGGATTGGAAGGAATTCGGGAAACAAATCGTGTGGGAGCAGAAGTGGCTACAGTGCTTCTGGGCTCTATCGGAGCTGGCACTTTTGCAATATTGGTGATGATTTCGGCGACTGGCAGCATGAATGGAACGATCATTGCAGCACCGAGAGTCTACTATGCCATGGCAAAAAACGGCCTCTTTTTTCGGTGGCTCAACTATGTCCATCCAAAATATCTCACTCCATCCCGTGCAATTCTACTACAGTGTGGATGGGGAGCAGTGATTTTACTCGTTCGGGGATCTTTTGAATCGATTGTAACGGGTATGGTATTCGTTATTTTGATCTTTTATGCCGTATCAACAGCTGCCTTATTCGTACTCCGACATCGTAAAACAGGGGAAGACCATGAAATTTTCAAAATACCCGGATTTCCGGTTCTCCCCGCATTGTATCTGTTTTTGCTTCTCGGTCTCATTCTCGTTCGGGGGATATTGGATTGGCAAAACTCTCTGATTGACCTGTCATTTGTCCTTTCCGGACTTCCTGCGGCCGCATACTTTTTTTGGAAACGCCGTGCAAATATGCAAACCAGCACATAAGCGCCCGAGATCGTTGGCTCGCAGTGACGGATTCCGTATGAATCCGATCGAGTAGAATTCTTGGTCTATCAGTTCAATTTAACGTTGATCGCCGGAATGTTTTTCTCCCGGATCATGGCATTCAGGATCGGAATCTCTGTATCCAACATGATCTGCAGTGCTCTCAACTCTCCATCAATCCTGCTTACAAGATCTTCGCGCACTTCAATAGCCTGATCCGTTGGAGCAAAATCCCCGATAGAGACATTGGTTGCCACTGCTGCCAACTTATTATTCAAGCGAATCGGGAAATTCAGCGGATCTTGGCGGCTTTGATTTTTTGTCTGATAGAGCGTTTCCTCTATTTTGGTAATCTTCTCAATGAAAGCCTCAGCAGATATTTTAATCTCAACATGTTCTTCTTCTAAATTGTCAGTGATCGTACGAATCTGATCACGTAGTCCACGAATTTTCCTGATTGCGATATGAGTTTCGCTAAGTTTGTCTCGTATTCCGATCAAAAAATCAAATTGAGCCTCTAGATCCGCTTGACTGGAACTTGAACGCGGATTTTTGAGCAATTCAAATCTTGTCTCGAGTGAATCGTCTCCCACAATAAGCCTCGCGCGATAGGTTCCTGGTACGGCCCTTGGTCCCCGAACACTCCCCGCCCACATAACCAATCCCTCAAACGATTCTGCATCTTCATAGCGTGTATTCCACCGAAAAGTATTCAACCCCATCTCTATTTCAAGATCGTCTTCTTCTGCAGTGAAACTTTTGATCAGGGTACCGTCCATTTCAAGGATTTCCAGTCTCGTGGCACTTGAATCTGGCGCTTCTGCAAACCAGTATCGTACATTCACAGTTTCGCCTGTCCGCCATGTGGGCGCTGAATCATAAATCCATTTGGATGAGGTTGCATCTATGTCTGACAATTGATGCAATGGAGTAACATCTTCCATGATCCAGAAAGAACGTCCTTGCGTGGCTACAATTAGATCATTCTCTTTCCAATCAAGATCCGTGATTGGAACGATTGGCAAATTTTGTTGAAATGGATTCCAACTTGCACCATCATCAAAAGAGATGTATAAACCTGATTCTGTTCCAGCCCATAACAGGCCAGGATAAATCTGATCTGTCTGAATTGCACGGGCAAAGTGTTGAGAATCAATTCCATTGACTATCAGCTCCCAGTCCATACCATAATTGATCGTTTTGTAGATGTATGGGGAAAAATCGTCAAGTTTATAACGCGTACCAGCAAAATAAGCTGCTCCCTCCATCGTTGGATGAGCAATCAGATCATTGATCTGCATCCATTCCGGCATTCCTGAGGGTGTAATATCTGTCCAGGTATCTCCACCGTCACGAGTGATATGAACCAGCCCATCGTCTGAACCCACCCAAATTATTTGCGGGTCCTGTGGACTTTCGGCAACTGTAAATATGGTAGCATAATATTCTACTCCAGTATTATCCTTGGTAATCGGGCCTCCGCTTGGACCAAGCTTGGTCGAATCTGCCCGGGTTAGATCCGGACTGATCATTTCCCATGATTGCCCCTCATTGGTAGTTCTGAAAAGGTGATTCCCTGCCGCATATAGAATATTTGAGTTGTGCTGAGAGAACAGGATTGGAAAATTCCACTGGAAGCGATACTTCATGCCCTCTGCGCCATGCCCCATAGGATTATCCGGGTACACATTTATAGCTCTACGTTCACCTGTATCATGATTGACGCGAGTCAGGTAACCACCGTACGAACCTCCATAGACAATTTGTGGATTATCTGGCTTGGGAGCAAGCCAACCGCTTTCACCTCCTGCTGTTGGTTCCCATTCTCGCTCGTTCAGACCCTCAGAGGTATGTAAGATGCGTACGGTCGAATTATCCTGTTGTGCGCCGAGAATGCGATAAGGAAAATAATTGTCTGTGGTGACCCTGTAAAATTGAGCCGTGGGTTGATTGTAATATGTACTCCAGTTTTCTCCGGCATCAAAACTGACTTGGGCACCTCCATCATCCGCAATGATAAGATGGCTGGAGTCATCCGGGTCAATCCACAAGTCATGATGATCCCCATGAGGGGTATCTATACTTGAGAATGTACGTCCGCCATCCTTGGATCTCCAAAACTGGACATTCAGGACATATACGATATCTTCATTCGCGGTGTCTGCATAGATGCGTGTATAATACCATGCTCGCTGTCGTAAATTTCGATCTTCATTGATCCTCTGCCATGTTTCTCCGCTATCATCAGAGCGGAATACACCACCTTGAGGAGCTTCAATAATCACCCAGATCCGATCAGAGTTTACTGGTGAGATAGCAATACCACTGATCCCGAGTGGCCCGCGGGGAAGCCCGTTTTCCCGGCCTGTAATCTCTGTCCAGGTATCACCGCCATCGGTAGATTTCCAGATACCACTCCCCTCTCCTCCACTTTCCAGACTGTATGGCGTTCGAATGACACGCCAAGCACTCGCGTAAAGGATTCTGGGGTTTGTTGGATCCATAGCAAGATCAACAAACCCGACTTCGTCATTGATGAACAATATATTTGTCCAGGTATCGCCACCATCCATTGACCTGTAGATACCACGCTCGTCATTGGGGCCAGAAAGGTGCCCCATCACTGCGGCATAAAGATGATCTGGGTTGCGGGGATGAATCCGGATTCGTGGAATGCGATGGCTATCAGACAATCCCTTGTGTTCCCATGTACGGCCTGCATCAACCGACTTGTAGACACCGTAGCCATGGGATACATTTCCTCTTACAGTCTTTTCTCCACCACCCACATAGATTACATTTGGGTCCCACGCACTAACTGCAACCGAACCAATACTCCCCCCAAAGTAACCATCCGAAATATTTTCCCATGAACTTCCTCCCGTTGTTGATCGCCATACGCCTCCACCCGTTGCCCCAAAATATGCTTTCATTGGCTCACCGAAAACCCCTGAAACGGCCGCCGAACGCCCACCTCTGTAAGGCCCAACACTTCGAAATTCCAACCCGCTATAGTGGAGCGAGTAATGTGATTGCGTTTTAGCTTCTGGCGGAGAGATCAGAGTTAATGCGGCAAGTCCCACAAGGACTCGTAATGCTTGATTCGGTAACATTTTTCAGAATTCGTGGCTACAGAAGTAAGATAGCAATTTAATATCAGGTCTTCAACTGAAGAGTATGAGGGAGTGAGATTATCACGAATATGCCCATGAGAGGATCAACACAAGCATCAAATTTTCTGCCTCTCCAATCCATTTTATGCCTCTTCCTGAAACATACCCTAATCTGAATTAATTTGGTAATTGGACTTCAAAACGTACGTTCCATTTCCTGTAACTCTTATCAGTGCAATCAGCAGAGGCCTTCTGTTCAATCTCAACGAGACAGAAATACATCAGTCCTGATCGTGCTTCCCGAATGAGAATTTTCGTCAAAAAAGGGCTGATCCAATTGGAAAAATGTGCGGATGGCTCGACAAAAGCCTTGCCACTGGAAAGATAACTGCCATGCCACTCGCTTGTAGTGATCCACAAGCTAAGAAGTGGAGCTAAGCGGAGTCGAACCGCTGACCTCCTGAGTGCGATTCAGGCGCTCTACCAACTGAGCTATAGCCCCATTAGTTTAGGGCATGTGTACGTTTCCCATGCTCTAAAGGTCCTTTGAAAAAAATTCTCAGGACACGATTAGACGTACACGCATCGGCAGATTAAATTGCACCATTATTTCCTTGGAAAACCTCTGAATTATTTGATGGAAATCAGATTTGCCATGTTTACCATAATCAGACAAACAATATGCCATGAAAATCGTTCACCCAAGGTACTTCTATTGCTGTTATACCATACGTTATACCGACCATGAACACACCCGTCCAGACCAAGAAAAAAGATTATTTTGGAACCAGAGCCTCTTTTGAAACACCTCAGGGAACTGCATGGATGTATCGTCTAGATTCGATTGATATTGCTGGCTATACTATTGATAAACTACCCTATTCAATTCGAGTCATGCTTGAGGCCGTCCTTCGTGGCTGTGACGGTTTTACCGTAATCCCAGAGAATGTGGAACAACTCGCCCTGTATAACCCCAAAGCCCCATTACGTGCAGAGGTGCCATTCTCACCTGCGCGGGTATTGTTACAGGATTTCACCGGTGTACCCGCGGTGGTTGACCTTGCGGCAATGCGCAGTGCAATGGCACGAGCTGGCGGGGATCCTGCCGCAATCAATCCGCGTGTCCCTGTTCATCTGATCATAGATCACAGTGTTCAAGTAGATTATTATGGCATTCCGGAAGCACTGCAGCTGAATTCTGATCATGAATTTCGGCGTAATCGGGAGCGATACGAATTTTTGCGCTGGGGGCAGCAGGCATTTGATAATTTCTACGTCGTTCCCCCAGCCAGCGGCATCTGTCATCAGGTGAACCTTGAATATGTTGCCCGGTGTGTGTGGACGAGAAAAGAGGATCATGATATTGTTGCATTTCCCGACTCACTGGTTGGTACAGATTCACACACTACCATGATTAACGGTCTTGGAGTCGTAGGATGGGGGGTTGGCGGAATTGAAGCAGAAGCCGTCATGCTTGGTCAGCCAATCTACATGCTGATGCCAGAAGTCATTGGGTTTCGACTCACAGGTACACTCCCTGAGGGCGCAACGGCTACCGATATGGTTCTTGCAGTTACCCAAATACTTCGTGAATATGGTGTTGTTGGTCGTTTTGTAGAATTTTTCGGACCAGGAATTCAGGCACTCTCTGTACCGGATCGCGCCACAATCAGCAATATGTCCCCTGAGTATGGGGCAACCATGGGGTTCTTCCCCATTGACGAGGTGACCTTGCAATTCCTCCGGCGGACAGGTAGAGATGAGGACTTGATTCAATTGGTGGAACGTTATACGAAGGAGCAGGGGCTATTTTTGAATCCCGAATCTCCCGAGCCTGAATATCTGAACATCTTATCACTGGATTTGGGGGATGTAGTTCCAAGTGTTGCTGGACCCAAGAGACCGCAAGACCGCATTCCAATTCCTGAACTGGGCACATCATTTCGAAAATCTTTTAGCGCACCGGCTGGTCCGCAAGGATTTGGGCGACAGAATTCTGACCTGAAAAACAGTATAGAATCATCTGAACTTCCAGATCCACTCCATAATGGAGATGTCGCGATCGCGGCAATTACAAGTTGTACCAACACGAGTAACCCCAGTGTGATGATCGGTGCAGGACTGGTCGCCAAAAAAGCTGTCGAACGTGGACTAAACGTGCCCCCTTATGTCAAGACCAGTTTAGCACCAGGATCGCGTGTGGTGACTGAATATCTCCAGAATGCCAACCTCATGCCATACCTTGCACAACTAGGCTTCGATCTCGTTGGATATGGTTGCACAACCTGTATCGGAAACTCGGGCCCCTTACTCGAAGCTGTCAGCAACTCTATCCAAAAAGGAGATCTCGTAGTCGCAGGAGTACTGAGCGGCAATCGCAATTTCGAAGGTCGTATACATGCACTGGTCCAGGCAAATTACCTAGCTTCTCCTCCCTTGGTAGTCGCGTACGCCTTGGCAGGAACTGTTGATATTGATCTTACCAGTGAACCACTGGGGAAAGATCTTGCCGGCGAAAATGTTTATCTGCAAGATATTTGGCCAACTGCTGAAGAAATTTCTGATGTTGTTGAAGCCTCTATCACTCCAGATCTGTTTCTGGAAGAATATGGCGGCATCGAAACGTCAAATGAAACATGGAATGCAATTGAAATCCCCAGCGGATCCTTATATGATTGGAACCCCGATTCAACTTATATACAGGAACCTCCATTCTTTGTTGGCCTAACTCATGAAGCTTCAACTGTGCCTGTAATCGAGAATGCACGTGTACTGGCCAAACTGGGCGATTCCACCACTACAGACCATATTTCACCTGCAGGTGCAATCCCACGAGAATCTCCGGCAGGTGTCTATTTAAGTGCTAACGACATCCTTCCACGTGACTTCAACTCGTTTGGAGCTCGACGCGGAAATCACGAAGTGATGATGCGAGGCACGTTTGCCAATATTCGCATCAAAAACAAACTCGTGTCAGGCACCGAAGGTGGGGTCACCAAATGCTTTGCCAGTAATGACGAAATCATGCCCATTTACGATGCAGCGATGCGTTACCAAAAAGCTGGCATCCCATTGATCGTTTTGGGAGGAAAAGATTATGGAATGGGCTCAAGCCGGGATTGGGCAGCCAAAGGAACTATTTTGCTCGGGGTCCGAGCAGTGATTGCAGAAAGTTTCGAACGGATTCACCGTTCCAATCTTATTGGAATGGGAGTTTTGCCTCTGGAATTCATGGCTGGTGAGGATGCTGAATCACTTGGCCTGGTGGGAAACGAGTCCTATAGCCTCCATGTGCCTCAGGAGGCAGGGACGATCGTCGATGTATTGGCAGTGGGCGCAGACGGAAAGAAAACCTCTTTCGGGACACAATCTCGCCTAGATACGCCTGTAGAGGTTGAATACTACCGTAACGGTGGGATTTTGCACTATGTCCTGCGTGAATTTTTGGACAAAAAGTAACTGCCGTGAAACCGCAGATCAATCCTCCCATGGGAAGAACTCGGAGACAAGTTGAAAGTACTCATACCATTCTGTTGTTTATTGTATCTAATAACAGAGTTTGCAGACAACATGTTTGAAGATCCCGAAACATAAACCAATTTCAGCGGGTCGTTGGGCTTTGGTACATTGTGCCAGACTTATGAAAGGAATGATGGTCACGGTTAGGGAATCCACATACTTCTTGGCGTGAGAGGTGACTTGGTTGGTTGAAGAACTCACGCCTTTAATTGTGGTGACTCTATATCAACAAAATCATGCGTTACAGTCCTACGGGGCCAAGCGCGCGTATACCTCAGGTCTGATTTTAATATGAATTGCCGGATGATTGCTTCTTTATAAGTCAGATTTGGTTGACTTGGAGATATTTCAATCAAGTTAATGCATGTTTTATAGTCTACTTTGTTCGGCATACCGGGCCAACTCTATCCCATGATAGATTATTTTGGGGATTATCTGGCGAATAGCAAATCCAGCTATTTGTTGAAGAGAGGCGGGCAATGTAACTATTTTGCACGCATCTCCTTGATCAAACAGGTCAAGCCGATACTCAACGGCGAATTATATCCACACCAGATTCTGTCCCTACAATCACATCTGTCACGAGATTAACAAACAGCCCATGCTCCAGAACCCCAGGCATTTCTAAGAGCGTACGACTGAGTTGACCCGGATTACTGATTGAAGGAAAGGCTGCATCGACGATCCAGAATCCCTGATCCGTTACTACTGGACCATCTTTTTGCACCCCTATACGCAGGGACGCATGAACTTCCATGGCACAAAGTGTACGCAAAATAACTGGTGCAGCGACGGGAAGGATCTCAATTGGCACTGATGCCTTTTTACCCAATTGACTAACTAGTTTGGAAGGATCTACCAGTACAAGAAATCGCTTGGATTGACTGGCGATGAGTTTTTCCCGTGTATGCGCCGCACCGCGCCCCTTAATCAAATCAAGTTTCGGGCTTACCTCATCTGCACCATCAAATGCAATATCGAGTTTTTCACTCACATCATCAAAGGTGCAGATAGGAATTCCATGATTGCGTGCGATGATCTCCGCCGAACTGGACGTCGGAATACCTCGAATTTGTAGACCGTCCTCCCGGATCTTCTTTCCAATGGCAGCAAGTGCATAAGCGGTCGTTGAGCCGGTTCCAAGCCCAATGGTCATACCATCTTCCAAGTAACGGGCAGCTTCTTCACCAGCCCGCCTCTTGGCCATGTCTTGATCCATTACTCGTGACGTAGAGATTCAATCGGATCCATACTTGCTGCTTTATATGCGGGATATACACCAAATGTTAATGCAATTGCTGTGACACCAAGTACAGCACCAATCGCCCATGTCCATGGAAACACGAATGATACATCAACAAACCGACCCACAATATTCCCACTCAATACCCCGATCAATATACCGGTAATTCCACCGATCTGGCAAAGAAAGATGGCTTCATATAGAAACTGAATAAGAACATCCCGGCGGCGTGCTCCAACAGCCTTACGGACTCCAATCTCTCGAGTACGTTCGGCAACAGAAACGAGCATGATATTCATGACGCCAACTCCGGCCGAAAGCAATGTAATTAGCCCTACAATGGCACCCCCTAATTTTACCTGACCTGTAAAGCTTGTGATCTCATTAACTATAGATTCTGAGCTCTGAATTTCGAAATTATTTTCATCACCCGGATCTACATTGCGGATCACTCTGAGAATTCCAATCGCCTCTTCCATTGCCTCGTCTAGAGCCTCCATACTTCGAGTTTCCACTTCGATTGAGATATTTCGCTTTGCAGCACTATATGTCCGAATCATACTGGTAATTGGGATCAATGCCTGAAGATCGAGGTTCTCCCCAAACACATCTCCTTTTTCAGCCATGACTCCGGCAACCTGATAACGGTTCCCACCAATGATGACGGGTTTACCAACAGGGTTGATATTCGGGAAAAGCCTCAGGGAAATATCATGTCCAATCACCACAATATCACGCCCGAGTTCTACATCCAGTTCCGTGATGTTCCGCCCCTGTTCAATATCAAATCCATTTGTAGAAAGCCAATACTCGTTTACTCCTATCATGGTAATCACATTTTCTGTTGCTCGACTTCCATAGCGGGCATCTACAGGACCTGTCACTTGCATTCGCGGGCTGATTGCAGAGGGGAGCCGTGCCTTTTCTGCATATCGAACCATATCATCATACGTCAGGTTACGCCGCGCTCGATATCTGGAGGCAGAACGACTGAAACCATCTGCCCTTGAAATCGTGAAGTTCGTCGCCCCGAAAGATTCGATTGTACTCACCAGTTGCGTTTCCATGACTTGCACTGCAGTCACCGCTACAATAATGGCAAAAACACCAATCACAATCCCCAATAACGTGAGCATTGAACGTAGCTTATGGCTACGTATGATTTCCCATGCCAGGCGGACAAATTCAAGGTTAATCATTCAACTGTAACGTAGTGCGTCGATAGGGTTCATTCTGGCAGCATTCCAAGCGGGAACCACACCGAAGATCACACCGACCCCCACACAGATTCCAAATGCAAGAAACACTGTACCCATTGCAAATGACGCGGGAACAAATTGATCAACAATTGCTGTTACGCCCAGAGAAATCAGAATTCCAATCGCTCCTGCGGCAACACATACGAGTACGGCTTCTATCAAGAACTGAGACAGTATCGCTCGTCGGCTCGCTCCCACAGCTTTTCGAACTCCGATTTCTCGAGTACGTTCTTTAACGGTAACGAACATAATATTCATTACCCCAATCCCCCCGACGACCAATGCAAGACTCGTCAAGAAGATGCCAATGGCATAGACGACAGTCTTTACACCTGCCAACTGCTCCTGGAAAGCCTCGGTTTTGTTAATTGAGAAGTTATCTTCCTCCATCGCATCCAATCCCCGGGCAGACCTCATAATTCCTGTTAATTCCTCCTCAAGTAGTGGTACAACCTCCGAAGATGGCGAATTTACCTTGACTGTGATGCTCCTGAAACGCCCAAAATGCCTCTCAAATGTACTGAGCGGGATCTGAGCCTGCTCATCAAACGAAAACAACCCAAAAAACTTACCCTGCTCCGCCAGAACTCCGATTACCTCAAATCTTTTCCCTCCAATTCTGATTGTCTTCCCAACAGCTTGTTCAGCGGGAAACAGAGATTCGTTTACGGCGTGACCAATCACGGCAACATTCCGACCTACCAGGTTGTCGAAGTGATTATACCAGCGACCTTGCGAAAGCTCAATCTCATCGCCAACTGTAATTTCTGGCGTTGATCCTTGAATAAATACACCGCGTAATACACGATCACGATAACGAATCGGACGCCCTGTTTGGACAAGTGGTGCCACCGCAAGCGCATATTCCGAGCGATCACGAATGTATTCTGCCAAATCTTCCCTTAAATCTGGTCGGGACCACTGGCGCATCCTCTCTGACGGCTCCGTAAACCAACTGTTCTTCTGAATATAGATTGCGTTTGTACCTAAGAGAGCCAAAGAGCGATCCATTGCATTTTCCAGACCGTTGATGACAGTGATCATGGCAGTCACAGTAACAATGCCTATGATAATCCCCAGCATCGTCAATGCGCTGCGCATTCGATTTGTACTCAGAGCACGCAATGCAATACTGAAACTCTCCCAGGTCTCTACGAAAAAACGGATCAAACTAATACCTCACACTTTGGTCTTTATGTGCCTACGGAGGAAGAACAGCCGGGTTGCGAATCCAATCCGGTTTGGCTTGCTCTCTGTTGTGGTTAATGAGAATTCCATGAACATTTGTATACTTGAGTCTGGTAATGTGTAGAAGTATGTCCGGTTCAAAAATTCCTTATGAGCAAGCTGAAAATTTCCGTTGAATTTCTGCGGTTTCTAAGAATCCGGAAGAAATATTGGCTAACACCTATTGTTGTAGTTTTACTATTTTTGAGCATCCTGATCGTTCTGACGCAAGGGTCAGCGCTAGCTCCTTTCATTTATTCTCTGTTTTAGGCATTATTGTTGCATGTACAAACAGGAGTATACCGATCTATACTGCTAAATGGGCCAGATAATCGCAATTACGAATCAGAAAGGAGGAGTCGGAAAGACTACCACTGCAGCCAATCTCGCAGTTTCTCTGGCTGTTCTGGAATATCCCACATTACTGGTAGATATGGACCCTCAAGCTAATTGCACATCCAGCTTGGGATATAATGTTAAGGAAATCAGGCAATCAATTTATGAAGTTATTGTCGGAAAAACCCCTCCAGTTGATGTGATATGTACTCCCGAAGAAATCCCTCATCTGGATTTACTTCCCGCGAATATTAACCTTGTAGGGGCTGAAATTGAGCTTATCAGTGTCATCAATCGTGAACAACTTCTCAAGCATACCTTGGAGGGTATGTCAGAAAAATATGATTATATCATTATTGATTGCCCCCCTTCTTTGGGATTATTGACCGTCAATGCTCTGACTGCCGCTGATGGGGTTATCATCCCCGTTCAGGTGGAATATTTTGCTCTCGAGGGACTGGGACTACTGCTCAATACAATCAAAATTATACGGGATGGTCTCAACCCTGATCTTCAAATTTTTGGAGTACTGTTAACACTTTTTGATTCACGTCTGCGACTCTCCAGACAAGTTGCTGCGGAGGTTAAGAGCTATTTTGGTGATCAGGTATTTAAGACTGTGATCAAGCGAAACGTAACGGTTGCAGAAGCTCCCAGCTTTGGTAAACCTGTCCTTCTGTATAGTGCGACCAGCACTGGAGCTCGCAATTATCTGGCACTTGCGAGAGAAATGATCCAACGTACTACCTCTTCCAATACCAAAGCCTCTCGCTTTACCCCACCATCGCATAGCTGATTACGAATTTCTCAGTATTTTCCACTGAGAAGTCCCTCTCGACCTATCATCTCTTCATACATACATGCCGAAACAGAAGCCTGCACTTGGACGCGGACTGAACGCACTCCTTGGCACGGACGGACAACTACGGTCTGAGGAAGACGCCCGTGCACTCGTTGGAGGTATTTTTGAGTTACATGTAAGTGTAATCAAACCAAACCCATTTCAACCCCGACAGGAATTTCATACAGAAGCTCTTGAATCACTTGCTCAGTCGATTGAACAGCTAGGGGTGATCCAACCTATTACCGTTCGGGCTACAAAGGGAAATGAGTTTGAATTGATCAGTGGTGAACGACGACTCAAAGCTGCAAAATTGGCTGGACTAGAAGAAATTCCTGCATACATCCGCCCCGCCAAGAATGCACAAATGCTGGAGATGGCCTTGGTTGAAAATGTCCAACGTGAAGAACTAAACCCTATTGAGGTTGCTCTTGGTTATCAGAGACTTGTCGATGAATACAATCTCACACAAGAAGATGTTGCTCTACGAGTCGGCAAAAAACGATCTACGATCACAAATTTTTTGCGCCTCCTGCACCTTCCTCCGAGAATTCAGGTAGGACTTCGAGAAGGCGCTATTACCCCTGGCCATGCCCGTGCATTACTTTCGCTTCCCGATGATCGAACCAAAAATCGACTATTTGTTGAAATCCAACAAGACCACCTGAGTGTGCGCGAGGTTGAACAGCGAACAAGGATTCTTTCTAAGCAACCGAAAAAAACTAAAAAAACGACGGCTGATCCCGCAGTGTACATCACTCAAACTGAAAGCAAGCTCCGAAAAACCTTAGGAACTAAAGTCCGAGTCAAAAACACAATAAAAGGATCCGGTAGAATTGTTATCCATTACTACTCCCAAGAAGACCTGTCACGCCTCATTGAACTGCTTGCGCGATCAGATTGACCATGACATGTCAATCCCTGAAGGTATTCCTGTATGTATGTCTCTCGTTATACGTCCTCATTACACTGCAGGCAAGTGGGCAACAAACAGATACGACCATAACTGGTTCTTCTATAGTCAAGCAACTGGATCCTCAGGCTGCGCTGAGACGTGCATTTGTTCCAGGATGGGGACAATTATATAATCGAGACTACTACAAGGTACCGATTGTATATGTAGGGTTCGCGGCTTTTATCGGATCTGCCATTCTGGTAAATCGACGATATCAACTCTATCGACATGCCTATCTTTTTACCGCACGGGCGAATCAGGACGGGACACCAGTATTTTCTGAGTACGAAAGTGACTATTTCGAACTTCTCGGCGACTTAGGCTTAAGGCCTGAATCAAATCTTATGCCCGATGAAGTAGAAGCGCGCCGTAACAGACTGGAACCTCAGATCCGAGCACAGCGAGATGCCCTCCGCCGAAACAGGGATTTACTGTACTTCGGGTCGATAGCATGGTATGGATTTACGGTTATTGATGCCTTCGTCAGTGCACATTTATCGGAATTTGACGTTAACGAATCCTTAACGGTCCAAATGACCGGAGGACCCGAACGGCTAGGACTCACTCTTACTTGGTAATCCCGGTTCTGGTCATGTCCAACCTCATTTACCTGACTCCTGAACGATTTGATTTGTCAAGAATCAATTCCAGGTTATTGCATTTCTTGACATGTTCATATCTTCAATGAATAATCTGGATAGCAACACTCTCCCGGCTGAGCCCCCAATATTTGAAAAGGCGCGTGCTTTCACGGCGCCAGGTACGTTATTCAGCGAAGCTAAAAGTGCAGGCCTCTACCCATATTTTCGTGCAATTTCGCGGAGTGAAGGTACACGCGCATTCATTGACGGCCGCGAGCTTATCATGGCTGGATCAAATAATTACCTCGGATTAACCAGCGATCCACGTGTTAAAGAAGCGGCCAATCAGGCTACGGCCCGATACGGTACAGGTTGCACAGGAAGCCGCTTTTTGAATGGAACACTGGACATCCATCTCGAGCTAGAAGCGCGACTTGCCGCATTTATGCAAAAGGAGGCATGTGTTCTTTTCTCAACCGGGTACATGACAAATATGGGTGTACTGCAAGGGCTTACTTCTAAAAATGACTTAATTTTTTCGGACAAGGACAATCATGCCTGTATTGTAGCAGGAACTCAGGTCAGCGAGGCAAACTGCTGGCGATACCGGCATTTTGATATGAATCACCTGCGGCGGCTTCTGGAAAAAGCAGAAACAGAACAACCTGAATCTGACAGACTTATTGTTACCGACGGGGTTTTCTCAATGAGTGGGCGGATTGCCCCAATCCCCGAGCTCACTAAGCTTGCTCAAGAATTTGACGCAGCTCTGGTGCTCGATGATGCGCATGCAGTAGGAGTGATTGGCCCAGGTGGCAGAGGATCTGCAGCATATTTTGGACTAGACAGCGAAGTACCTCTCACAACTGGGACTTTTTCGAAAAGTTTTTCCTCTGTGGGAGGATTTGTAACGGGGGATTCTGATGTGATTGAATTTATCCGACATATGGCCCGTGCTCATATCTTCAGCGCTTCTATGCCTCCCAGTACTGTTGCTACAGTACTGAAATGTCTGGAGATCCTGCAGGAAGAAACCTGGCGACTTGATCGCCTATGGCAGATTTCGAATTATATGCGAAACGGATTTCGTAATGCAGGTTTTGATGTCTGGACCAGTGAAGCACCCATTATCCCTGTAGTGATCGGTAATGACATGATGCTGGCATTTCAATTCTGGACTGACCTACTGGAGGAAGGAGTATTTGTAAACCCGGTTGTCCCCTGGCGGGGAGCCGTTCCGAGAGGCTTATCCATAATGCGTACATCATACATGGCCACCCATACTGATGAAGACTTGGACAGGGTTCTTGAGACCTTCTATCTTGTGGGGCGAAAACATGGGGTGCTGAATAACAATCATACCATGTAGTACAGCAACCATGCCAGTTTCCCCTAGGTGTGTTGTACGACCCATAGATTCACGACGAGACCTGAAACGGTTCATTCAGTTTCCATATGATCTCTATCAAGGAAACTTGTTTTGGGTGCCTCCTCTCCGTGTAGAGCAGTTTGAGGTATTAAACCCCCGTAAACATCCATTCTTTGAACATGGTCAAATGCAACTCTTTCTCGCATTTGATCAGACGGATAGGGTTGTGGGACGAATTGCGGCGATTATCAACGGGATGCATTTGAAAACACATGTCGATGATGCAGGATTTTTTGGCTTCTTTGAAACCGAAGAACGATATGAAATCGCTGAAGCATTGTTGGAGGCCGCGGCGTCTTGGCTTCGGGAACAGGGAATGAAAATAATTCGTGGACCAGTGAATCCCTCTTTGAATGATCCATCCGGCCTTTTGGTAGACGGATTTGACAGAGTACCTGCGATCATGATGACCTATAACCTCCCTTACTATGAAGAATATCTCCATCGCTGGGGATTTACTCGCGTCATGACGCTATGGGCCTACTATGTTCATCGAAAACACGTCTCTCTTAATCGCCTCAGACGTGGAGCAGCGATTGTACGCCTCCGTAATCCGGGCCTCTCACTTCGAACATTAGATATGTCACGCTATGACGAGGAAGCCAATACAATACGGGAGATCTTCAATGATGCCTGGTCTGACAACTGGGGATTCGTGCCGGTAACGGACAGCGAGTTTGCGCACATGGCAAAGTCAATGAAACAAATCGTTGATCCTAGAATCTGTTTTATTTTAGAATTGAATGGGGACCCTGTGGGATTTTCTGTGAGTCTTCCAGATATCAATCCTGCACTACAGAGACTTCCAAATGGGAAACTCCTTCCTTTCGGTCTTGCTAAATTAATACTTCTGACAAAGTTTGCTCAAATGCGAGAGGTACGCACTTTGTTGATGGGAGTACGTAAGGTGTATCAAGGCCGTGCGATGGATGTGCTTCCTGTTCTTGAACTCATTGAAAAATCGATACCCTATGGATACCCTGCAAGCGAAACAAGCTGGATCCTAGATGACAATCACGTAATGAAAAACCTTCTGGATTCAATCAACGCTGTGGTAGATAAAGAATACGCGATTCTGGAAGCGCCCCTCAGTTGATCCCGTGAACATCTCTGCTTCCTGATTGGCTATATTCAATTCGCCTTTTTTCTTGCCCACATCAGAGATGCATTCGCCGTAACAGCCATAATTGCAGCCACAATATCATACAGGATATCGTGCACATCAAATACTCGGCTCGGCAGCGTTAACTGAATCAGCTCATCTATCGTACCAAGACCGGCGGTAGTAGCTATGGCAATCAGATAACTTGAAAGAACTCGGTAGCCATGAATAGAGCGCTCCGTGAGGGCTTCATATATCAGCAAGGCTACTACCCCATACATAATCACATGTATCCGTTCATCAGGGCGTTCAATATTTACAAGTATTAACAAGTAGACAAGACCTATCCCCAATGCAGTCAGTATTTCCCTCCACCGGGGGAGCGTAGTCATTCCCCGAGTAACAAGAAGTACAAGAATGAGACAGCATCCAAATGAAAAGATTCCTGTTCCCCAAGCACTGTTTTCCAGGAATAGAAGCCAATTTCTTACCATGCCGAGGGTAGAATAGATAGCTGCTATTATGGAAAATACGCTCAGCCACAAGCGTTTTTCACGCGTGGAAACAAATTTCATCTGATGGATCCATTTGAGTGCTATCTCACAATTGTATTAGCACGGTTTGATGATATTGATTTTTTTTCGCGCAACTGAAATCAAGAATATACCCTATATGAAACTGAGCTGGTGCACGCTGAAAGATAACCGAACAATAAAAGAACAACGCATTTCATTCCTGTGGAAATAATCACTGTTGGAGGACGAAGTGCGATCAGATGAGATGTCAAAATCTGTGCCTGTGCGAACGATAAGATCTTCCAAGAATTGTCCAATGGATCAGCCGGGGGCTGAAAATTAAATGATCCAAAACATTTGCGCTTCCCTTGCGCAATGATCCCTCATTTTTATTCGTCAACTGCTTTCTTACGGTTGTCCCTTAAGGAATTACCGCTCCTGTCTTTCCATTGAGCGGGACCGTTTGCGGCCCCTCCGCAACATATTGCTGCAGCAGCTGAGGAGGAGTTAAAGTGCATATCTCGGGAGAAAATGTAGCCCTCCTCTGTCTTTTGTAATGTGTTGTCCGCAATGAGTTTTTGGCGCAGGTTATAGAAACTGGGGGCTCCCTTTTTCATGGAGTGTCTTTCTTTTAAGCGTGCTATTGACCCCTTTAGAATCGTGAATCCCATATTCTCCTCACGACCTCTTGCATCCCATTCCTTTCCCTTGAGAATGTAGTGATTTTCGGAGATATTGTCAGATAAATTTTCAGGCTCAAAAAACGGAACTCCCAGGATCGGCAGAAGCGAAAGCGCCTCACGCAAATAACCTTCCAGTACGGTTTGGTCGACTTCGCTCAGAGATGTTTTTGACTTAATAACATCGTTATGCAAATTTGACCGCCCAGCCTTAACCGCAAGATCTATCAGACGAGATTCAAGATACTTTACTTGTGCCTTGTTTAACTGTGTTCCATTGGTGGTGAATACAATCACTTGTTGCCAGAAGTCTTTGTTGGTGTGGTGGGAATCAAGACGGCTCCTGATCTGTACAGACTCGCCTACATACAGGGTAGGTACATTGCCTCCATCGTCACCGATCAATATGTATACACCACTACCAGAAAACTCTTCTCGCTTCTTGGCTTGAGGGTACGTGCCTCTCGGGCATACGATCCCAAGTCCTATCCAGTTTGACTTCTCAACCAGGCGTAGCCCCTGTGGATTTCCATTTACCACAAATATTTCAATCTTGAAACCAAGTTTGTCCATTGGAATTCAGATTGTCAAAATATAGGAAGCGTTGAGGTCAATAAGTTCTTCTAATAAACTCAGCTGTTTTCCCACGACCAAACAGGACATCATGTCCTGTGCCAAGCGATAAAATGTCTAGACATCTTGTATTCACAGAAGCCTGTCAAGAAAGGAAGGAAATACTCTCGGCTCCAGAATGATAGTCAATAGTGTCCCGCCAATGGCACCGCCGAGATGAGCTTCATGGGCAATGCCAAATGAACGTCCACTTCTCATGGCATAGATACTACCTCCCACAAACAGGAATGCAAACAGAATCGCAGGAATCGGCAGGACCCCGAAAAAATAAATGAATTCGTACGGAGCGAATAATACGTACGCGAACAATACACCGCTGATGGCCCCACTTGCTCCGACGGCATTATATCCATGATTTCCGCGGTGCTGCACATGTGTCAATGCATGTGCACAAAACAGTGAACCCACATATAAAATCAAATACTTTATGCTCCCAAGTTGGAATTCCAATAGTGGACCGAAGAAGTACAACGTGACCGCATTGAACAACAGATGCGGGAGAGATACATGTACAAATCCTCCCGTGATATAGCGATAAGGCTCTTGGGAGATCAGGATTGGCCGAAACCCCAAACGATCAATCAGTTGCGGGTTTCCAAAGAGAGTAAACCCGCTCACCATTACGATCGAAAACAGCAGCAATACGGTAACAGGGGCGTTGAGTGCAAGAAACATTAATGTACTACTCCCATGAGGCTTCGGAATAATACTGCCCCATCTTGACCTCCCAAGGCATGTTCGGCGGCACGCTCTGGATGAGGCATCATGCCAAGCACATTTCCGCCCCGATTCACAATGCCAGCGATATTATTCGCTGACCCATTTGGATTCGCTTCAAGGGTGGCCTCACCATCCGGTGTGGTGTAACGAAAAACTACCTGCCCATTGTGCTCTAATTCAGCTAACTCGGATGATTCTGCAAAATAATTTCCCTCACCATGTGCAACAGGAAGACGCAGAATCTGCCCCGGGTCAGCGGAATCAGTAAATGGATTCTCTACATTATCTGTTCGCAAGTGAACCCATTTACATACAAATCGAACGGACGAATTACGAAGCAGTACTCCTGGTAGAAGTCCACATTCACACAAAACCTGAAATCCATTACATATTCCAAGAACGAGCCCGCCTTGCTCTGCAAAACGGATGACGCTATCCATAATGGAAGAAAATCGGGCAACCGCCCCCGCGCGCAGATAATCCCCATAGGAGAATCCGCCGGGAACGATCACCAGATCTACAGGTGGTAACTCTCGCTCTTTATGCCAGATAAAGCTCGTCTCAAGACCAAATACATGCCTGGCAACGTGATAGGCGTCATGGTCACAATTTGAACCCGGAAATACTATGACGCCTACACGCATGGCCTTCATTTAATCTAGTTCTTCAACCTTGATGAGCTCCAAATCCAGACTGATCTCAACTTCATGGCCCACAATCAAGCCTCCTGCCTCTGTCAATTGATCCCAGGAAAGATTGAAATCTTTTCGATTCACCGTTGTAGTTGCCTCAAATCCGGCACGTTCAGTATCCCGCATCATGGCAGTACCGAGGAATTCGCCCTCCAGAACAATTGATTTCGTGACACCCCTGATTGTCAAATCTCCCTCCAACTGAAAATTTTCCCCGTCAACTTCGGGAACCCCGGTGCTGACAAAGGTCATGGTTGGAAACTCCTCGGCTCCAAAGAAGTCATCTGAACGCAAATGTCCGTCCCGACGTTCATTTCCTGTATCTACACTCGCGGTTTCGATCGTCGCTTCTACGGTGAGCGAACTCAGATCGCTCTCATCCATCTCGATGCGCGCATCATAACTTAGAAACTCGCCACGAACATTGGAAATGCCAAGATGGCGCACCTTAAACGAAATACTTGAGTGGGCAACGTCAATTGACCAAGATGAGTGCTTCTCTGTGGGAATTGAAAAACCCACAAAGAACAGGATAGCAAAAAACAAAGAAAAAGTTCTCATGATAGTGTATAGTTGATGATATTGATCTACGATTTAACTGTTGAAACTCAGATGCGGTATATAGGATTCCCTAATTCTGTCAACATTTTGCCCGTATAATCGTTTTCTGTCCGGATATTTTGATTTCCATGATTCCACGCGAATTATTCGCCAAAATTCGGCGAATTGAAATACGTACGAAAGGACTGGTCAACAACGTTTTTGGCGGTGAGTACCATTCTGCCTTCAAGGGGCGCGGTATTGAATTTTCTGAAGTACGCCCCTATCAGGTTGGAGATGATATTCGGAGCATTGACTGGAACGTCACCGCGAGGACTGGAGAGACGTTTGTCAAGATTTTTGAAGAAGAACGGGAACAGACATTATTGCTCGTTGTGGATATTTCAGGATCCAGCGATTTTGGTACTCGGGATAAATTTAAGCGGGAAATTGCAGCTGAGATTTGTGCAGTTCTGGGCTTTAGTGCGATCAAAAACAATGATAAGGTCGGTCTCCTGCTCTTCTCCGATCGAGTAGAACTCTTTGTTCCTCCAAAGAGTGGCCGCCGGCATGTACTCCGCCTCATCCGTGACCTCTTTGCACATGAACCTCAATCCTCCGGTACTAACCTTCAAATCGCACTAGATCATATTCTCCGAGTGATTCGCCGTAGATCCATCGTGCTGATCGTAAGTGATTTCCTTGACAAAGATTTTGAACGCCCTCTGAGGATGGTATCCCGCAGACATGATACTGTCGCAGTGCAACTCACAGATCCAAGAGAGTCCTCCCTCCCCTCACTTGGCCTCGTAACTTTATTTAATCCGGAAACGGGGCAATCCCAATTGCTGGACACAAGTAGCAGGAGGGTACGTGATACATTTGAGAAATCTTCATCAGATACTGACAGTCAACTCAAATCCCTCCTCCGCAGAGTACGTGTTGATCATGTTACCATCAAATGCGGTGAAGATTTTGTGGATCCGCTGGCAAAATTTTTCCGAGCACGCGCACAAATTACCTGATGAACAGATTGTATCTGTATATCATACTGGCTGTAGCTGCAGTCCTTATGATTGGTTCTGATCCGGTTCAGGCGCAACGCGTAGACGCCTATCTGTCTGAGGATAGTGCCTATGTGGGAGACCGCTTCACTCTCACATTCATCGCCATGCACGGATTTGATCAAATCCCGTCATTCCCAAGCCCTGACTCTAACTTTGGTGATTTCATACCTGTTAATTCGCTTCCACTCTACGCGGGAACTAAATATCTGGAATCTGATGCACGCTTGGACAGCGTTGTATACGAAGTAACTACTTTTGCTTTGGATACTGCCCGTTTAACACCGATGGTAATTGGTTTTGCGAATGATTCGGTGACTGCACTGACCTCTGAACGGGATTTGCTTGTAAACTCACTGGTTTCCCAGGATGCTGAAGGCATTCGTGACATGGCGCCACCCATAGATTTTGGACGGCCATTATGGCCATATGTTTTCCTCGGATTGGCTGCTGTCATCGCAGGTTTACTGATTTGGTATATGATCAGGCGGCGACGTAAACCGGATATCTTCCCACCAGATGAGACGGAAAACCTTGATACGCCATCCCCTGCAACAATAGCATTGGAACGCTTGCATGCTCTTGAAAATACTCCACTTACAAACCGGCCACAAGTTGAAGCCTATTATGTGGAACTCTCCGAGGCTTTGCGTTGCTATATTGAACATCGCCTTAGGATCCCCGCCCTGGAATCTACAACTCAAGAATTGATTCAGAATTTGGTCTCCCCGGATATCCAGCATCAAATCCCTTCCGGGGTTCCCGGACAACTAGAGCAGATTCTGTCCCTTGCTGATTTGGTAAAATTTGCTGATGTAACTCCTTCAATTCCTGAGGGGCGTTCTTCATTAGAAGAAGCGATCACTATAATTCGTCGCGTTGAAATCAAATTTGATCAGCGTGCTGCGAGCGAGAAACTCGCACCATCAAGCTAGTGTTATGGAGTTTTCCCAACCTCAGTGGTTATTTCTCTTAATCCTAGTTCCTGGCTACGGACTATTGAGTTGGTTTCACAGACGAAGAAACCCCGGACTGATATTCAGTAACACAAAAGCCGCGGAGAACGGCCCGCGCGGTTTTCGGGTGTATGCCTTATTCCTACCACCCCTGATTCGGATGGGAGCTATGACACTTTGTATACTGGCACTGGCACGGCCACAGGTGCGTGAGGTCACCCAAGAACGATATGCAGAGGGATTAGATATTGTCTTGGTACTGGATACATCCACCAGCATGCGTGCGGAGGATTTTCGGCCGAATCGTTTTGAAGCAGCCCGTGAAGTTGCTTCTGAATTCATTGATGGGCGAATATCTGATCGAATTGGATTGATTGTATTTGCTGCCAAAGCCTACACCCAAGCACCCTTAACCCTTGACTATCAATTCCTGCAACGGATGTTGGCCGAGGTTGAAGTCGGAGTAATCCAAGATGGCACCGCGATTGGTACTGCATTGGCAACGGCAGTAAATCGGCTCAAGGATACCGTAGCAGAAAGTAAGGTCATAATCCTTCTGACCGATGGACAAAACAATCGTGGAGAAATTGATCCTGTTACAGCTTCCGAAGTTGCTGCAACTCTGGGAGTGCGAATCTACGCAATCGGCGTAGGCACCTATGGGGAAGCCCCATTTGTAGTTGACCGACCTTTCGGTGGAAGACAGCGCCAAATGGTTCCCGTCGAAATTGATGAAGATATGCTCCGCTCTATCTCCCAAGGCACGGGTGGGCGCTATTTTCGAGCCACCAATGAAGAGGCACTCCGTGAAATCTATACACAGATTGGAGAATTGGAAAAAACTGAGATTGAAACGCGTATTTACACAGACTATGAAGAACGTTACATTCGTTTTTTATTTCCTGGTCTGATTCTTGTACTTCTTGAAATCCTTCTATCCACAACCTTGCTACGACGCTTTCCCTGATGGCTTGGCTCTTTGAATCATATTTGTGGACTCTCTGGGCTGCCCCCATGGCGCTTGCATTAAGCCTTTATGCTGCCCGGAAGCGTCGTTCTCTGCAGACCCGTTTTGGTGACATCACACTCGTTCAAAAACTTTCCAAGAGTGTATGTGGACGGCGACGACGTTTTAAATCCTCCATCATGGTTGCATCAATTGGTTTGTTAGCCCTTTCACTTGCAGGCCCTCAGATTGGCACTCAACTTCGTGAGATCAAACGAGAAGGAATTGACTTGGTCATTGCACTTGATGTCTCCACTTCAATGCTGGCCGAGGATGTTGCACCAAATCGACTGGGACGAGCACGTAACGAAATCAAAAAGATATTGGGCGAGCTCCGGGGAGACCGTGTAGGCTTAATTATCTTCGCCGGAGATGCATTTATCCAGTGCCCCTTAACAACGGATTACAGTGCAGTGCGATTATTTCTTGATGTAGCGAACCCTGACCTGCTTGCTGTCCCCGGCACGGACTTTGGTGCTGCAATCAAAATGGCAACCCAAGCCTTTGATGCGTCATCACCCAGCACTGATCCGGATGCTATAAGATCTAAGGCCCTCCTGATTGTATCCGATGGTGAAAACCATGTGGCCGCACTGGATGAAATTTTGTCAACCGCACGAGATGCTGGGATTACAATATTCACGGCAGGAGTAGGAGACATCAATGGTGCTCCCATTCCCATATACAACTCGAGTGGCCAGCGGACCGGATACAAGCGTGACCTCGGAGGGCAGATTGTATACTCCAGGCTGGAAGAAGCCGGCCTCAAAGCATTGAGTACCGACGGAGCCTATTTTCAGGTTGCCCGAACATCCAGCTCCCTCTCTCAACTAATTCCGGCACTTGAACAACTAGATCAGGCACTCCTTGCCGAGGAAGAATTTGAGGATTATGATCTAAAATACCAGTGGCCATTAGCGTTGGCACTATCGTTGTTATGTATCGACGGACTGATAGTTGTCCGCAGAAGCAATCACTTATCTAACAGACAAAAGATCTCATGATGATCCTCACCGCAATTATTGGCGGCTTCTTTGCAGCGACCCAGGTAATTCCCGGGACTGGCCCAAATCAACGTGGTAGAGCTGGCAACGATTACCTGAAGCAAGAAAAGTACGAGGAGGCAGCCGAAGCTTATCGGAAGGGGTTATCCTCTTACCAAGATCAGGAAAAAACTGGCCCGGTCTACCATGGACTCCAGAACAACCTAGGGTTGACCTTGCACCGACAAGAAAATTTTGAAGATGCCGAAAGAGCCTTTGATGAGGCTCTTGCCTCTGCTCCGAACCTAGAAGCCACTACCATGGCAGCCTTTAATGCCGGGAATAATGCTTTTACGCATCAGCAATTGGAAAGGGCTCTGGAACACTATCGGACTGCTTTGATGGCAGACCCAGATAACGAAGACGCCAAATTCAATTTTGAATTTGTGAGCCGACAGTTGCAAGAACAGGAAAATCAAGATCAGCAATCAGAAAGTGACAATCAGCAAGAAGAGCAAAGTGATCAAGAGGAGAGTGAGCAAAATGATCAAGAAAATCAGGATGGGGAGTCAAATGAGCAACAGAGCGAACAACAAGAAAATGAGCAAGAGCAGGCTTCGGAGCAAAACGAATCTGAACAAACCGAAGAAGAATCACCGCAAGAACAATCCACAGAAAGCACCAAACAGCAGGAAACTCCTCTGACCCGAGAGCAGGCCGAACGTATTCTAGAAGCCCTTGAAAACGAAGAAGAACAACTCTTGCGGGAAATACAAAAAGTAGAAGGCCGCCCCAAACGAGTGGCCAAAGATTGGTAGACTGAATGCGGTGCTTGCTTCTTTTGACTGGACTAATTGTCACAGCCCATTATACACTCGCTCAGACTGTCACTGGACTGGTGTCCTCTCCCACGATCGGCACCGAAGAAACGGTTGCCTACACACTGGAGATCTCCGATGCAGATGCTTCTGATATAAGTTCTCCAACTCCACCGGACGCGGAAGGCCTGATCCTGGTTTCTACGACTGCTTCCCGAGCCTCCAGTGTTTCCATTACGAATGGACGTGTAAGCCGTAGCCTCAGCTTTACCTGGCATTACCGGCCTGAGCAAGAAGGGCAAGTCCGCATCCAAGAAGCCAGTGTTAACATTGGTGGCCAAATCTACACTGCACCTTCGATCACAATCACAGTTGTCCCACAAGTACAGCGACCACGACCTCAGCGACGTTCTCCTTTCGGAGCATTTAGTTTATTTGATGACCCAACTCCCGCCTCTCCTCCAGATGTGACTGAACAGGACATCTTCATTCGTGCCGTCCAGAGTAGCCAAGAGGCATACCAGAATGAACAGGTCACACTTGATTACAAGTTGTATTTTCGCCCGGAAACAGTGCCTCGAAATAGCCGCCAGGCCGATTCTTGGGATGCTGAAGGATTCTGGCGTGAAGAATTGGATCTTTCTGAGACTCCTGTCCCTGATCTAGTCATCGAAAACGGAATCCGTTATCAAGTGGTTTCAATTCGCCGTGTGGCTGTTTTCCCCACACGGCCAGGAGAACTTTCTATTGATCCACTGAAAATTGCTGCCGAAGTACAACCTCCTGATTTAGACCCCTTCAGTAGCCCTTTATTTTCACGCTCATATTTGACGATCGAACGCGCCTCCCCCACGATAAGCATTCTGTCTAAAGAACTCCCCGACAGTGCACCCGATGGGTTTACTGGCGCAGTGGGACAATATTCGCTGAATGTCGAACTGAATCAAACTGAACTGGAAATTGGGGAAGCATTACAACTCACAGTAGCCATTGAAGGAATGGGGAATATTGCATTGATCGAAGCTCCCGAACTTGATCTGCCTGGTATCTTTGAAGTATATGAGCCTGAAGTGAATACTTCAAAAATCGAAAATGGAAATTTAATCGGTGGACGAAAGGTTTTTACGTGGCTTTTGGTTCCTCGCTCCAATGGGATATTTCAGATTCCACCTATTCAATTTGTTTTCTTTGATCCTTCCCGATCGGACTATGTTGTACGCTCTATTGAACTGGATCCCGTTACAATTACGGGTACGGCAACCGGCCCGATCGCTGCAACTTCTACGGCTTCTGGATTTCCAATAGATGATATAGCACCTCTGAAAAGAGATCCCCGATGGATTAACACCAATCGGAGGGCCCTACACTCTCAACCCTGGTTTTATGTTCTCCTCGTACTCCTCCCCCTACTAGGAATTGGTACTACAGCAATTTTGAGTCAACGAAGAACTCGCCTTGCCACGGACATTGCTTGGGCCAGAAACCGGAAGGCGCATCCTCTTGCCAGAAAACACTTGAAATATGCAAAAAAATCTCTTTCAAAAGGAATGCCTGACGAGTTTTATGCCGCACTGGATCAGGCTATACTTGGTTTTCTCGGAAACCGCATGAATATCCATGAGCGTGGACTAACAAGACCTCAACTCACAGCTTTATTGGCAGATGAAGGAATTTCTCAGGAAAAACAGCAGAATTTGATACGATTTCTTGATCTCTGTGACGCAGCAAGATTTGCTCCTATTCCACCGGAAAAACCCCATATGAAAGAGCATTTTGCCCAAGCAGGCCAAATATTAAGCACACTTGCTCACGATATAGAATCTGCAGCTTAATGAGACGAACCATCTTATTCTTTCTAACTCTGATAACTGGTTCAGGCCTGACACAGGCGCAGCAACTGGAGGATGCACTTCGCATCTTTGATGAAGCAAATCTTCTGGTTGAATCTGGTATCTACGAAGAAGCGATAGATCGATATCTCTCAGTTCTTGAAACAGGCTATGTTAGTGGCCCCCTCTACCATAACCTTGCCAGTGCCTACTACCGTCTTGACAAAATCGGAGAAGCAGTTCGCTATTATGAACGTGCCCGCCGCTTACTTGGTGATGATCCTCAACTCATCCACAACATTCAAATTGTGGAATCTCGGATCCAGAATCCTTTCTCAGAACTTCCCAGACCGTTCTGGCGTTCTTGGTGGGATCAATTATTTGGGCGATCTGATACGCTTCTCTTTTTGATTGCGGGGGGTAGCCTGTATTTGATTGCCTGCTTCCTGTTCGGTCAACTACTCTGGACAAAAACGCGAAGTAATTGGCATCGGAGATTTCGCATAGGAACCCTTAGTCTCGGGATGCTACTCATTCTCATCACTATTTCCATTTCGGCTGAAAAGAGTTCAATTCGTGGGGCGGCCATTCTAGAGGATACAATACTGACAACCGAAACAGAGAGTATTGATATACCTGAAGGAATAAAGGTTACTCTCGTTGAGAAGACGATGGAAGGTGTTCAGATACGACTCCCGAATGGTGTCCAAGGTTATGTAGATCCGGACGTTCTGGGAGATTTCTAGTCAATCGATTGATATAACTACTGTGCAATCCTATGTGCATTTCTTTCTGATGTGATCCGCATGCTGCCTTGAGATTAATGACTGCGGAGAGGCCTAACAAAGCGGCGGAAGCCAGATTCTGCGAGAAGTCTACACTGCCTGATGGATTTTCTGTGTGCGGGAGGGAGTTTTTGCGAGAGAAGCGTTTTTCTGCTTCTGTACCTCTTTAAGGCAAATTTCACATCCTTTTGTTGAACTATGATGCGATCAGACGAAGTTTAGAACAAATGAAACTGGGTGGATTCCCTGTCTTACCCAAAAAAGCATCTTCATTTGCAGATGCCATGTTGTTCATAATCCCCAGGAGTACAATCAAGGTATTGTACCTGACTGTTTTAGGTTTTAGGCACTACCGTTATTCAGTAGCCAGCCTATGATGGCGATTAATAAAGCTACGATCACCGTTAACCCGCCGGTCACCAAACCAATCAGTAGGTTATACTTGGAATTCTGAGAATCAATCTTGGAATTCTGAGAGTCAATCTTGGAATTCTGGGAATCAATCTTGGATTCCAGAGTTTTGCTGATCGTCTTCATTTCCAATCTCACCTGAGCGTTGCTGGTATCGATCCGATCTAGTACGTTTGCTGATGCCATGTTGTAGATATCTTCTGTGAGATTGTTTGCATCGTCTGGCTCAAGTCCGGCCCTACGAAAAAAACCGAAATTCGAGTGAATATACCAGAATTAGATTGCTGATCTTCCATAATTTGGTTTGACAGCGTTTAAGACCAATGATTCCATTTGACAGTCACGCCGCTCCTATTAGTTAGGCCCACCTTACCCATTGGGCGCGTATTTGGATTTCAAGTATACAAAAAAAACAGAATCTTCTTTTTATGAATGGGTAGGCTATTTTGGGGGAGTCTTCTGGATAGAGGTTCAGTCCTCCGAGGAGTAGATTGCATTTGTAAATCGTTCTTTATTTCGGAATTCTCGTACACATGTGTACTCAGCGGAATTTACGGCTGAGTTTATTCCCAAAAATTCCGAATTTAGGAGGCAAGCTTGGTTAATAAACTGCTAGCCTATCCTTCAAAGCATCCAACGATTCACAAAGCGTGCTGACCAAAAACTCCACCTCTTTCTCATTTATAATCAAGGGCGGAGAAATCCCAAGAGTATCCCCCATTGCCCGAAGAATGAGTCCTCTGCGCATAGCCTCCGCACGAACTCTCATGCCCATCTTGAACGAAGAAGGAAAGGGGATGTATTCCTCGCCCTTGACGGCAACGAGTTCTACTCCTGCAACCATTCCTGAACCACGCACTTCGCCTACAAGCGCATGTGGTGCTACACGCTGTCTCAATTTTTCCTGAAGCTGAGCCCCAATGGTACGCACATTCTCCAGGATATCATCCTCCTCATAGATATTCAAACATTTCAGCGCGACTGCAGCAGATACAGGATGTCCGGAATAGGTCATCCCATGTGCGAAAAATCCAACCTGATCACTTCCAGATTCCAGCGTATCATATATCTTTTGATTAACCATGACTGCTGAAATCGGAAGATAGGAAGCAGATAGAGCTTTGGCTGTAATCAAGATATCAGGCTCCATTCCGACAGTCTGACTCCCCCACATATTACCCGTCCTGCCAAATCCGCAGATCACCTCATCTGCCAGCAAAAGTACATCGTATTTCTTCAATACACGCTGGATTGCATCGAAATAACCCTCAGGCGGGATAATAACACCTCCAACCCCCATGATTGGCTCGGCAATAAATGCAGCAACCGTTTCTGGCCCTTCATCTATGATCTGATCTTCCAGTTCTGCCGCTAAACGTTCACTAAATTCCTTCTCAGATTCTCCCTCCTCTGCAAAACGGAAGTAATGCGGCTTCGAAGTATGAAGGAAACGAGAAAGTGGAAGATCAAAAAGCTTATGATTACGTGGCAACCCCGTCAGGCTTGCAGATGCGATCAGTGAACCATGATATGCATCTCGACGAGCAATGATCTTTTTCTTCTCTGTACGTCCAAGTGCATTGTTATAATACCACACCATCTTCACGGCCGAATCCACTGCCTCCGATCCGGAATTTGCAAAGAAGACCTTAGCCATCGGAACTGGAGCAATCCTGAGCAATTCTTTCGCCAGAGAAATGCCAGCAGGATGACTTGCGGAGGCAAACATGTGCATATACGGCAATTTCTGCAATTGCTCAAATGCAGCATCTGCCAGTCGTTGTTCGCTAAATCCAAGAGAAGCTGACCACAACCCGGCAACTCCTTCTAAATAACGATTTCCATGCTCATCGTAGACCCAAACTCCCTCTCCATGGGTAATGATCACGGGGCGATGCGACCCCAACGATGTGAAGGGGTGTAGGACAGATGCTTGATCCTCGATAGAAAGGACCGTCAGATCCGGCTCATCAATCACGTCATTCTCGGGAATTTTCCAACGAGTTCCCTGAAGCACACCTACACCATTGGGCATCATGATGAGATTTTCTGTGATGAAACCAGCGCTTTCACCCGTGCAAGCGTGAATGTTTTCAAGGACGCGAATTAAGCTTTGACGCCTTCTTTCGCCTGATCGAGCTTACCGTAGATTGTAATGATCTGATCAAATCCACTTATTTCGAAAACCTCCCGCACTTCAGTAGATAACCCACAGATGGCAAAGCGCTTATTGCCTCGATAAATTTTTGCCAATTGAAGTACAATTCTCAAACCTGCACTGCTAATATATTCAATGTGAGCGAAATTAAGAATTAATGCAATATCAGATTCTGCAATTCCCGCGGAAATTGTCTCTTTAAACAACAATGCATTGCGACTGTCAATTCGACCACTCAGGATGGCTGTCCTGATACTATCCTCAAATTCCCAAGTTATATTGAGACTCATTTTTAGATATACTCAAAGATGTTAGTGGGTAAAACAATATCTTTCATGTCTCCCAGAAGTTTCTGACTTATCAATCAGGATACTGTCAAAATTCTGTATTTTGGTGATCTGAGCCTTGAACCCTCAAGGCAAACCTTTGTTGCATTGTAGTATAATTAAAGCCTGTTGAATCAGTAAGAGATCTATATAAATGAGCAGGTCCCAGTACTTGGTTACTGCACGCAAATATCGTCCACAACGTTTTGCCGACCTTGTGGCTCAGGGGCATGTCGCACAAGCTCTCATGAACGCCCTCAAACTGGAACGAATTGCTCATGCGTATCTCTTTACGGGTCCACGCGGTGTCGGAAAGACGACTGCAGCTAGAATTCTGGCAAAAGCAATTAATTGCACAGGGAATGAAAACGGCGAAGTGGAACCCTGTCTGACATGCCCTTCGTGCGACGACTTTGAGACACAACGAAGCCTAAGCATTTTTGAGATTGATGCAGCGTCAAATAACAAAGTGGAAGATATTCGAGAATTACGTGATAATGTTCGGATCCCACCACAGGGAGGGCGTCGCAAGGTTTACATCGTTGATGAGGTTCATATGCTCAGTAATGCAGCTTTCAATGCACTCCTGAAAACTTTGGAAGAACCGCCCCCACATGTGCTGTTTATTTTTGCAACCACGGAACCACACAAGGTGCTTCCAACTATCCTTTCCCGATGCCAGCGCTTTGATTTTCGACGTATCCCCTCAGGCGAGATTGTTACGCATCTGATTGAAATATGTGACAAGGAAAAAATCACGGCAGATGAAGACGCACTCCACCTGATTGCCGACAAAGGAGATGGTGCAATGCGTGATGCTTTGAGTGTCTTTGATCAAGCAGTCGCGCTATGTGGATCAGAGTTAAAATACTCTACACTAACAGATGCCTTGCGGGTCGTGGATGCAGATTTATATTTTGAAGCAACCCGCCATATAGCCGAACGTGCAACAGGCCCCATCCTCAGCCTTGCCGAGAAAGTGATTTCAGATGGATATGATATCAGGGAATTCCTGAATGGCCTTGCAGAGCATGTAAGGCATCTACTCGTTACGACCACCCTTGGCCCAACTGCGCTGGTGGATGTCAGCAAAAGCCTTAGAGAACGTTATACAAAAGCCGCTACATTATTCTCCGAAACGACACTGCTCCGCCTCCTGATGGTCATGGATGAAACTCAGGCTCGACTGCCTGCCTCTTCTTCACCACGGCTGACCGTTGAACTCGCACTCATTAAAATGACGCATATGAGCGAGAGCTCTGATCTTTCGGAAGCTTTGGAACAGATTCGCCGCATCGAGCAAACCATGAATGGAAATTCACAGCAGCAGATGCGGCGGAGCCAAGAACCTGTTAACCAGGTTCCACCTGGTCAAACATCTCCCTCGCCTGTGCACCACCCTCCTAGTCAAGATATTCCTGTCCACCCTGCAACCACTCAGCAGCCTCCGAGACAAAAAACTCGTACTGCTTCGTTGGCATTCGGACAACCGGCCTTGAATCCTACAAACTCCACCGAACAGACAAGCCTGCCAAAACAGAATCAGACTTCACAAAACCCAGGAAAAGAATCTGCCAATCCCAAAGGAACTCTCCAAGAAACTTGGGAGCATGTACAGAAAATCATAGGACAGAATCCTGATGTCCAAGGGAGCAGTACATTGAAAAATTCTATCGCCATTGAAATACATAACCAATCTCTGGAAGTTGCAGTACCCAATGAGGTGGTCATTATGGTTGCACAAAATCCCGCACTGAAAAACCTGATTAAGAGTACAATGCAATCTTTCCCCCAATTCTCAAATGTAGATGTAAAATTTGTAGTTAGACCAGATTTGTTTCCAGTAGTAGAAGTAGATTGGGATGCTGAATTTCAAAAACTTAAAGAAAAAATCCCGGCGCTCAAATTACTTGATTCCGCGTTCGGACTTAAACTAGTTAATTCACCTTAATCTCAAATTGGAGACAAAATGCTCAATATGCTCAAACAGGTTGCCGACATAAAAAATCATATCGCAAAAGTGCAGGAAATCATGCAACGTGTCACTGCCACCGCAGAAGCTGGTGGTGGATTGGTGAAAGTTACTGCCACCGGGAATCAGCGAATCACAAAGATTGAATTGGACCCTGAGATCGTTGACCGCAGTGACATGACGATGTTACACGACCTGATTGTTGCAGGTGTGAACAAGGCACTTGACGAGGCCACTGAAGCTGGACAGAACGAACTACGCAACCACACCAATAGCCTCCTCCCGCAAGATATGGATCTATCTAAACTCGGTCTTTGACCCATGCAATTTGCTTCGGAATCTGTCGAAAATTTGATTGAGCAATTTTCGAAGCTGCCTACGATCGGACGCAAAAGCGCCCAACGTCTTGCCGCACACGTGCTAAAGATGCCCACATCGGAGGTGTCCAGGCTGGCGAATGCATTGCTGGAAGCCAAAGAACGTGTACGGGAGTGTAGTATCTGCCGGAACGTGACCGACACAGAAATTTGTGTGATCTGTAGCTCCACCAAACGCGAATCGACTATCATCTGTGTGGTACAAGATCCCGAGGATATTGTAGCTCTGGAACGCACCGGCGAATACCGAGGCTTGTATCATGTCCTTGGCGGCGTGATTTCTCCATTGGACGGAGTTGGCCCCGACGACCTGCATATTCGTCCGCTGATTGAACGCATCGGTACACCCAACACCAGCGTCACCGAAATCATTCTTGCCTTGAGTCCTACTGTAGAAGGAGATACAACAGCACTCTACTTGACTCAGTTGCTGACACCTTTTTCCGTGAAGATTACCCGTTTGGCACGTGGAATTCCAGTTGGCTTAACCCTGACCTATGCAGATGAAGCAACACTTTCACGGGCAATTGCCGGACGTGACACCATGTCAAAGCCATGAGCATTGCATTAATGTCTGCCGTATGCATGTAATGCAGTTCCACGCAACGCCTGAGCAGATTCAAAACATAACTGAACTGCCATCTCCGCCAAGTCTTCAGCATGAACACCTGGACCGTTTCTGTCTCGGTATTGAATAACGGATGGAGCTAAAGCATACGTATTCAGTGTTGAATATTCTGCTGCAACCGCCTCAATCAACCGAAGTAGCCCTGCCTTGCTGGCTGCATACGCTCCTCCCCGCGCAACTGCGGCTTCAAGACCTGATTGGGCACAAATGCCGATGATCGTACCACCGTTCTGAATCATATGCCTTGTTGCCTCCCGAAAACATAAAAAACTGGTGGTGAGATTAACACGCATCATACGCTCCCAATCCTCCAGCTTCGTATCCAGAAACGGCCACTCATTCCACATCCCAACTGCATGAACCAGAACATCCAGTTGATGGTACTCGCGCTGGATATGTTCAAATGCGTTGACAACCTCAACCTCGCTGGACAAATCCAGAGTCAGATCCTCCGTCCCTTCATTGCCAACCGACACCACACGAGCATTAGCTTCTGCAAATCGTGTAATCAATCTCTGGCCCAAACGACCACCCCCACCGGTAATCACGACAACCTTATTCTCCAAGTTAGAACGGTTACATGTCATTTGTGTCTCCACCTGTCTCGGGAATTGAATCGGCCGATGTATGATCGTGCACAATCCGCCATCCGTCCTCTGTATGCTCGGCAATCAACGTAAATAAACCTGAGAGTTGATCATCGGATCGTTCCAATGTGTAAGCACCGAATACCATTGCATGCCGAGATCCAAGCATGCGGATTTCTCGGAGATCAAATGAAAGGTGCCCCATTGCTTCAAGATCAGGATAAGTTCTGCGATATCTCTCCAGAGTGGATTGCCAGCCCCGCACTTCCCCTCCTGATCCCACAAAACGAAGGCTGTCACTGTTGAGATATCCCTGCATAAACGTTTCGATGTCTCCGGCATTCCATGCATTCTGCTGCTTCTGCAAGATATGTCGGAGTTCCTCTTGGGGAGGAGTTGTACAGCTACTGAACACTCCAGTGAAGAGGATAGCTGTCAAAAAGTACATAAATCTGAACATGGTTATTTACATTACGTTGCACCGCAAAGAACACTGAGTGCCTTTAACCTACAAAAAAGAACCCTTATATCTGCATTTATTGATACGAGCACAAAGAGCAAAAGCTACGAACAACAGAGCATGCATGGCTCGTCAACAGGATAAATGCACCTGAACGTACGCCAAATTTCTGTGATACCCCAACTGGTGGTATACTCCGTTGGTACCCTGCTGGTTTGGGTTCTCCTGGCACATGCTGCCGCCCAGGGAGATCATTCCCGAAATGGATTTCATGGGAATGTACCCGCAGACACCGACAGCGTCACACTGCATCAGGTGGATTCGCTTCGGGCATTACTTTCCCGTTTGGGTCGTGATTCGGTCCGAAACATGGTCCTGAACTTGGGCCTGGACAGCCTTCTTCTCGTCCAGATTGATTCACTTGCGCCAATCGATACGAACGAACGTGCAAAACGATACTTCTCAGCCCTGACACGCCCCAGACTTAGCACCAGTATCTTTCCCCAACAACGACGGTCGCTAGGGGCTGAACCATTTAACGGTTGGAATCATCAAATTGAGCTTGACAGTACCTCGGGATCATTCTATAGAATCAGAGAGCAGGTCGCGGAAAAAGATGTTCGACATACCATTCGTGTCACTCGAGAACAATATCGAGCTGAAAAACTTTCGCAAAGCCTTGATCGAAACTGGCGCCAGCTTCTTGATCGGAGAAGAAGCCTGCAGGATCGACAACGCAGAGGACTGGGATTATCAATTTCTGTACCGGGAGGACGCGAAAGTGGGTTCTCGACTATTTTTGGCAAGAATGAAGTGGACCTCCGTGTCAATGGTAGTGCAGATATCCGACCCGCATTCATCTACGAAAAGAATGCTCAGCAGGCAATCCTGGGCCAGGGCGCACAGGTGACGCCAGAATTTCGTATGGATTTACGACTGGGAGTGACGGGCACCATCGGCGACAAAATGAAAGTCAATGTAGATTGGGATACAAACCGCGACTTTGACTTTCAGAACCAACTTGAATTGGCGTATACCGGATACGAGGACGAAATTATCCAGAGTATTGAAGCTGGAAATGTCTTCCTTCAGACCCCTTCCACCCTGATTCGAGGCGGGCAAAGCCTGTTTGGAATCAAATCTGAATTTCAGTTGGGGACCTTGCGACTCACAACTGTGGTCAGTCAGCAGGAAGGGCAATCTAACAGCCTTTCACTAGATGGTGGTGCAGAGACATCTACTTTTAGTCGACGACCAACAGACTATAGTCAGCGAAAATATTATTTTCTGAGTTATTACTTTCGCAATCGATGGAATGATGCGTTAAGCAACCCTCCGAACATCATCCTTGACGCAATTTTTTCACATATCACTGATATTGAGGTCTGGAAGTTGACTCCCGTAGGCCCCGAAGAGCAAAATGTTCGGCAAGTGGTTGCCGTTGTAGATTTGGGGGAACCCCCGCAATTGATTCAGGAGGCGGACCGCTATACCCAGGAGCGTCATCCTAACGGTGACCTAGACCAGTATGATCAGGCCGAACTGCAAAACGAGTTGCGGGCGGGCGCCGCCGTGCCACAGGATTATCTGGAAAGTGGTGCGATGGAGCAACCTCTCACGATCGTTGACTACCAGGTCGGACAGTTCAAGAAGCTGGAGATTGGACGCGATTACGATCTGGACGCGGGGCTGGGGTACATCACATTGAAACAGACCATTCAGGAGAGTGAGGCGCTCGCTGTATCCTTCCGCTATCTTGCTGGGGGAAGAGAGGTTCAGGTTGGTGATTTTTCTAGTCAAACTGGTGGTGGAGATAACAGCCAGACCGGAGACCGGCTCGTCTTGAAATTGCTTAAACCCGTCAATCTCCAGCAACCGGCAAACCTGGACAAACCGGATCAACTCAATCCGGCAGCATGGTACCTGGAAATGCGGAACATCTATGAGTTGAGTCGTGGGCTTCTGCCTTCCGAATTTGAGTTGAATATCAGTTTTGAACCGCCTGGCCGCGCTTCCACAGAAACAATTCCCGGGGTTACCGGACAGCAGACCCTGCTTCAGGTACTTGGACTTGACCGACTCAATGAAGACGGTGCCTCAAACCCGGATAACCTGTTTGACTTTCTGCCGAATTATTCAATTATCCCTGGCGATGGGCTATTGATTTTCCCATACCTGGAACCCTTCGGGAGACGAATGGAGGCCTTGATTGATGCCAGTGGCCTTGATGAACAGGAAAAGGCGGAGGCAAAAGATCTCTACGTGTTTGATGAGCTTTATACACAAAAACGCGTGAACGCAATCCGGAATACGGCAAAAAATGTATACCTGATTGCAGGCTCTCACAAAGGAGGTATTCCTTCCTTTTATGACCTTAAAGCCTATTCAGGCTTGATTGAGGGATCTGTACGGGTGACCTCGGGAGGAAACACACTGATTGAGGGAAGCGATTATATTGTTGACTATTTGGGAGGAACAGTTACGATCATTAATAATTCCTATCTCATTGCCGGACGAGATATCGAAATTGAATATGAAGAAAACGCATTTATCAACCTCCAGCAGAAAACACTCCTGGGAGCCCGGCTGGAATATCTTCCAAGTGAAGAGTTTTCAGCAGGCGGAACAATTATGCGTCTCAATCAAAAATCCATTACCGATAAATTCCGTGTTGGTGACGAACCAATCTCGAATATGATCTGGGGGATCGACTCACGGCTTGAGTTGGAACCCCAGTGGCTTACCCGAATGATTGACTGGCTCCCTCTCATCCAAACGAAGGAACCCAGTTCCCTCTTAGTTGCCGGAGAATTTGCACAACTACGTCCGAGTCATGTGCTGACAAATGCCTTCAAGGATCAGCGGAGGTTGCTACGGAAAGATGGGCGTGATTTTTATCCGGATGAAACACAAGGGATCTCGTATGTAGATGACTTTGAAGGATTCGAAAACCTGATTTCTCTCACTCGTCAAGGGGCTTGGCTCTTGAGTAGTGCACCTGTCATTGGCGTCACTGATGAGTCAAGTGGACTCGAAAAAGATCTCACCAATGACGGGCGCGGAGTGATGGGCTGGTACACACTCAATGCATCCTCGTTAGAGCAGTTTTCAGGTGACATCCCACTTGCGGTGCAGCTGGTAAGTCCACAACAAGTCTTTCCGAACAGGGAAACACTTCAAAGTGAACGGATTCTAACAACCCTTGACCTCTATTTTTCTCCGCATGGACGCGGTCCGTACAACTATAACCGGGATCTTGGTCGCTTTCTAGATAATCCAAAAGAAGCTTGGGGGGGCATGACTCAACGCCTCACCGAAGGCAATACTGACTTCACTGCAAAGAATATTGAGTTTGTGGAATTTGTAATGCGGCCATTCCCGGAAGCGGGTGAAACGAACCGAGATGCAAAGTTACTCATTGATATCGGACGAATCAGTGAAGATATTATCCCGGATAACAAACTGAACACAGAGGATGGCCTGTCCCTCTCAGAGGTTGGAAGCGTCGGGACGCTTGCAAGATTGTCTACCGGGCAACAAAATCAAAGTATCAATCCGATTGACGGTAATGAGCGAATTACCGAAGACCTTGGTTTGGACGGCCTCCCCTCGTTCCCCAACAATAAATTTGAACAGGAAGGGGGAGCTGGGACCGAACAGTTTGTGTTTGCTGATTTTCTCGCATCACTGAACAATACCGTCAGTGTCCGATATCCCGAATACCTGGCCCGAGAAAAAGCAAAAGCACTTCTGGACCCCTCCGCAGATGACTACTACTATTTTCTGAACGAGAGTTTCTTTGGCAATCGTCAATTCTTCCCGGGTGGAGCCAGCATTCAGGAAAGGTTTACCCGATTTTTTCCAGGACATGAATTGAATACATTCGATGCTCACAGTAAACTCGGCCCTCCCGGGGAAAATACAGGTAATTCTCGTGTCCCAGATACGGAAGATATTAACCTGAACTCGGCCTCTGATACAGACAACAGTTATTTTCAGTACGAAATTCCTCTCAACCTTGCAATTCTTGACGAACTCGCCCGCCCCGAGAATACTGATGATTTTATCATCAACGAAATTGAATCTCCCAATAGCGGGGGAACCGGATGGTACCTGGTTCGAATTCCTGTGAGGAGTTTTACCCGACGTGTCGGAGGAATTCAGGATTTCACACTCATGGAATCAATTCGCGTCTGGACGACCGGGCATACATCCCCAATTACTGTACGCTTTGCAACCCTTGAACTGGTCGGAAGTCAATGGAGAGCCAGTGAAGTCATTAATGCAACCAATGCGAATGGGGAGATGATTCCCCCTGAAGATCCAATCACGGGAGCACGCATCACCATTGAAAGCGTGAATAACGAGGAAAATCCTACTTATGAAATCCCCAAGGGGGCTGTCAGAAATCGCATTCGTGACGCTCAATCAGGCTCCATTCGTGATGCCAGAGAACAGTCTATGGTTATCCGTGCGAGCCAGCTTCGCCCCAATCGACATCTAGCCGTCTATCGCACCTATACTTCATCCCAAGACCTTCTCCGATACAATAACCTGCGCATGTTTGTCCACATGAATGGTCAGATCAATAATCGACCGCTCTTGGCAGAAGATCGCGGAGTAGTGAAATTTTTCATCCGACTAGGGGCAAACGAAGAGACTGATTACTATGAATATGAACAACCACTGACCCCGAGTCCTCTCAGCGAGATGCCTTCAGAGTCCAACCTGAGAGCGGATTACCTGTGGCGCACTAACCAGCCCAACCCGGATGCTGAAGGAGAAGCCTTTATTGATCTGAATTCAGTAAACATCGTACTGAGTTCCTTGAACCAGATGAAATTCCTGCGAGATACATATGAGGATGAGGCAGGAGCCGGGTTTGACCCCAATGAAGTTTTCTGGAGTGATGAGCATGCGAATTTTCAGTCTGCTATTGCTGAATTCGCCCCCCCTGGAACACGAATCGGAGTCCGCGGAACTCCAAGTCTGAATCGAATCACAACGATTGCGATTGGAGTCCGTAATACATCAGAAGAAGGAGAGGTTCTCGATGACGTGAATGTCTGGGTCAATGAGCTTCGAATGTCTGGATATGATCAGGAAGTCGGATATGCAGCCTATGGCACAGCGGATGTCAAGTTAGCTGATTTAGCTCGTGTAAAGCTTTCTATGAGGGCTCAATCAGATGGATTTGGCGCCCTTTCCAGTACTCTAGCTGACCGCGAGCAACTCAATGTCCAGAACTGGACTGTCAATTCCCAATTTAGTGTTGACAAGTTTATCCCCGAACGATTCGGTTGGGGATTACCTGTCAGCATGGAAGTGAAAGAAAATTCCAGTATCCCACGATTTGACCCGAACCGCGGAGACATTCGCGTTACCAGTCTCCAAAACGCGATTGCAGCAGATTCAACCTTGACCAGCGAGGAAGTTGCGAACCTGCAACAGGAAATCCGTGAAGAAGCGCAGACATTTTCCAGAACTTCTTCTTATTCTGCACGAATTGGCAAGAGTGGATCCAGATCCCGATTACTACGAAATACTGTAGACGGCCTGGCATTCAGCTATTCTTACTCAAATTCAGAAGGACGTACACCTTCCCAGAAATTTCGAACTTCCTGGCGATGGAATACATCGATTGATTATCGACTACAGGTTAGAAGTCCTCGTGTTCTACGATTATTTGGCTGGTTGGAGGAAGTTCCTGTACTGAGGTTACTGAGTAATATAGGGCTGAATTATCTTCCTGCTTCGCTGGATTATAGCCTCAGTGCAAATCGAACGGTCTCGTCTTCAAAACAGCGTCCGGATCCGGTTCGCCAGCGTGCATCCGGGTTACCTGAGAATGTGCAGTTTCCAGTTCGATCACAGCATCAATTCTCGCATAGCCGGCGCTTCAACTTCCGATACAGCCCATTTAGTTTTCTGGATCTGGGAATTGAATCCAATACAGACCAGAGCCTAAATGCAATTGGAGTGGATACGCTTTATTCGGTCATTCTGATTGATTCAGTCGGAGCAGAATCTGTACTGGATAATACCAGATTATCCTCCTTGATTCAGGATGGATCTATTGACAGCACGCAGATCGGTGTGAATGCATTTGAGTTGGCGGACCTTCAGCATCGAAATTTTGGGCGGGTCTTCCGTCAGGCGCTTGGTGGGAGTGTCGCCGGGGCACCCGGCATCCGACCCGAATCCTACTCATCCCGATTCAACGCCACCTTCAGGCCCCGCCTCCAAAACTATCCGGCCTTGTCCTGGATACAGGTGCAGGATGTCGGGTACTCAATAAATTTCAACTGGTCAAATGGATCGGTAGGAAGCAGTACCGGAGCCCAGACTAGTCTTTCCGGCTCATATCGTGCAGGACTTACTCTGAACTCTCAACAACTGTTTCAAAAATTTGGCTTTTATCAACGATTGCAGAATGCCCAGCGCGCCGCTCAATCTGCCGCACAGTCTCGGCGGGCACAAAAACAGGAGGAAAAACGACTACGCCGGGAAGAAAAGCGCCTGGAACGAGAACGACAAAGACAAGCAGAGACCGACACCACTGTAACTGATGTAACTGTGCCCGAAGTGTCAGAAGAGCCAGCGGAAGCTGGAATGCCGGGTGTGGGAGAAATACCTTTCGTGGAAGTGGAAGATACTACCAGAGAAACTCGAAGGCGACGACTTCCTCCCGGCTTGACTCCCAAGGCAATGAGTCGACGATTGCTGCTTGCACTTACAGGATTAAGTGATGTATCCATTACCTATAATGGTACAC
>JAPOTE010000006.1:66583-98851 GCA_026709335.1 Bacteroidota bacterium
GGTACACGCCAAAGCTCAGCCAACAATGTCGGCGTACTTGATGAGTCCGGAGACGTAAATGTTCACTACAGTTTATACGACGCCTTGATTAATGGTGAAGGGCCATCCCTGAGATATCGACTGGGATTAGATCGAACGATTACTCCTGAAGATGGACGTGTAATCAATGATCGATTTCAGGTCACGGATGCGCTCAGCGATGCGGATCGATGGTCTGGTCGAGCTTCCCTGACCCTATCCCAACAACTGCGGGTGACCTTCAACTGGCGGATGGAGGAGAGTCAGCAGGAAAATCTTACGTATCGCATTCTTGAAACAGGTCAGCCGGGGGCAGATACTACCCGGACAGGTGACATCTCTGTGTCTGCCTGGTCTTTTTCTGCCTCTTACATAGATTTATTCAGATCGCAACTTGATCAGTATCGTCTGGATTGTGGGGAAGCATGTTCTTCCGGTATCTTACTTCCTGATACCTTGCAATCCACAGTTCTGACTAACCGTCAGGTATATTCCAGCTTCCAATCCAGCTACCTTGTGCTTGGAGCTCGTGGCCGAATGCCCATCCCCCTCCCCAGTTGGAACATAAGCTATACAGGGATATCAAAGTGGCCCTTAATTCGATTGCTTTTCCAAAATGCCACTTTGCGCCATGGCTACTCCAGTACTTTTTCAGCTGATTTCAGGTCAAACCTCCGTGGTGGAGAGCTGGATAATTTCAGTTTGGGAGGAGGCCAGGTGATTTCTTTTGTCGTTCCCGGAGAGGAAGTAGATGCCGTACGTATCAATGAACGGTTTCAACCATTGATTGCTGTGGATCTCACGCTTAAAGGAAATATCCAGACAAGCATAGCCTGGAACAAGACAAACTCCTACTCATTGAGTACAACGAACAATGTGGTCAACGAAAACCGAAGTAATGAAATCTCTATTACGGCATCTTGGGCCAAATCAGGTTTGAGGCTTCCATTTTTTCGGCGCACGCTCAACAATCGTATCAATTTCTCACTTTCACTATCTCGAATTGCAAACGATGACAGGAGTTTCTACATTCGTCGAGCTATGGAAGTAGCTGCGCTTGATCCAGACTTTGATGTGTCATTGGTACTTGAAGAGCCCTACGTAGATGTGCTCACCAGTACATCTCGAATTCAGATACAACCAAAGATTGCCTACCAGTTCAGTAATGTTGTTTCAGCAGATATGTTTGTTCAGTATGAAGACTTCATTGGAGACAGTCGAAGACTCCCTTACACTACCATTAACGGCGGATTTAATTTTCGCGTGAATTTCTCTCACTAAGGTGTTGCATCTGGAGCATGTTGTAGCCTGTCATCTGGGGTGTGTGGCTTATCGGCCAACCTGGGAACTTCAGGAGGCAATCAAACGACGCCTGATTCAGGCGAAAAAAGACGATAAGCGCCTTCCTCATATACTACTTTTGCTTGAGCATCCGCCAGTGTTCACAATGGGAAAAAGTGGAGACGACACACATTTGCTCGCACCTGGCAATGCCGAGGTCGTATATATTGACCGAGGTGGGGATGTTACCTATCACGGGCCCGGTCAACTAGTCGTATACTTCCTGCTGGATCTCGCTCGATTCTACCGAGATCTCCACCGATTTATGCGTAACCTTGAGGAAATCATCCTCCGCACCCTTGTCGAATACAACCTGACAGGATTCCGTGTGCCAGGGCGTACGGGAGTTTGGGTTGGTCCAGAGGGTTTTGAAAGAAAAATTTGTGCTTTCGGCATTCATGCGAGTCGCTGGGTGACAACGCATGGCTTAGCATTGAACGTGAACCCGGATCTGAATTACTTCAGTCGAATCATGCCATGCGGGATTACCGACCGGGGGGTCACTTCTATGGTCCAGGAGTTGAGTAAGCCATGCAACACCGAGACGATCTCCGATGATATCGTCCGTCACTTTGATGAAGTATTTGGAGCTGTGTCCCGGGTGCTTCATAACAACGAAGCATACATATACTTGGAGCAACTGACCGGCCACGAACATCTCGAGGAATTCCTGAGAAACTCAACGACGCAATAAATTCAAATCCGTGGAATTCGTACATTGAGGCGGTGTCGCGTCGAGCTCTAAAATTCCTTGTTCCTTTTGTACTTCCCCCAAAAACTTCAGCTCAGGGGAAGTACAATTCTGACATCAAAGTCAGCTCATTCCTAAACGCTTTCCACAATCTTTTGGCATACGTCGATGGATCTCAAATCGGAACAAAGAAACCCGATAATATGAAAACGCAGAAAGATACAATTAGGAGACATCATACTTTCTGTGAGATCATTTGACCAAAGCCATAGATTTTGCACCAACTATCTTCCCATCGGCTTCCATCCTGTAAATATATTGGCCGCTACTTAATGCCGATGCATCCCATTGAATTTGATGTGTCCCTCTTGCGTAAGGCTGATCCGTCAATGTAGCCACTTTACGGCCCAATACATCAAATACTGTGACCCGAATGTGGCTGTTGTCTCCAACTTTGAAGTTGATGTTTGTAGTCGGATTGAAGGGATTCGGATAATTTCCAGTTAATTCAAAGGATTCAGGTAAAGCCGCAAAATCCTGTTCTATATCTGTTTGTACCTCTGCAATATCGAGGCTCCAGACTCCGCGTCCATGGGTGGCAACAATAACCTGATCATCAACAATACGGAGGCGCCAGACACTGACTGCGGGTAATCCATTATCCGCATATGACCAAGTTTCGCCATGATCGCGAGATTCAAAAATACCCATATCGGTCCCAACCCACATGATTCTTGGACTTTCCGGAAAAACCTCAATATCATAAACCCTCGCATTGGGAAAGCCATTGCTGCTCTGACAATTTGTGCTCCCGGCAAATCCTGAAAGATCCTCCCAAGTCTGCCCCATATCCTCTGTCCGAATCAACTTGGGCCAACAGTATGCTGAAAACATTACATAAGCGGTGGCGCGAGCAGAGGGATGGGTGGCTAGACCGGAGATTGTTACATTCGGCGGTGCAAAAGTTGCTTCATTCACCGGTCGCATCTTCACTGGATTCGTAACGCCAAGTGCTGCCTGGGGCGCCAAAGCGTTTTCAGATACATGAAGCAAACCCTGGTTCTCATTACCACGGACGTTTAATCTATGGCCTCCCCAGACAACCGATGGATCTGCAAGAGAAACGCGTATTTTACCACTTAATTTCTTAAATGGTATCCAAGGCCGATGCATTCTGTGCCATGTAGCCCCAAAATCAAGAGATCGAAGAGGCCCTCCTTTAGGTGATATAGAGAAAACTGCCTCACCTGATTTGGGTGTCCATGAAAGGGAGGTTAAAAACTGCCCTCCCTTATCCCCTGCACCGCGCCAGTTATCTATGCCAGCTTGTGCACGACTTTTCCAACCATCAGTGGAGCGCCACACATTATTATATTGACTGGATACGAGCAAAGAATCTCTCCCTTTCCATATTACATCAAGGCCATCCCCCGCTAATAAGAATCTCCATCCTCTACGACTATTTGCCATATTGTAAGACCTCCAAACACCATTGTCCTGCATGCCACCCATATACACGTCAAAGCCTTGACGCTTGGTTGCATCGTAAAATTGGGAAGTATTAAACCCAGGCGAGGCGTCTCCCTCTCTCCAATTCTCTCCACCGTTCCGCGAATAAGCGATCCCACCATCATTTCCGTTCAGAATATAAAACTCATTGGCAGATCTGTCAATAGGCAGTGCAATCATAGCGTGATGATCAACATGAACTACATCATTCTCCCAAGTCTCAATGTCATACGTCTCCTTTACTATCGTTTCATTGACGAAATTGATATCAAGAGTTCCTGTCGATGGAGCACTTGGATCCCATGTGGTACCTCCACGCAAATATGGCCAATAAAAATACATTAAACCTTTTCTGAATCCCCCATTCTCCATAAATTCAGGTTTCGGGGCAGAGGCATTGTAGTCATATTTAGAAATGAATATATACTCTCTGCTGTGCGTGCTTCCAGGACCACTTGTGTTACTTCGAATAAGGCTCCATGCCCCATCCGCTGCTTGATCCCGAAACGAAACCATCAATTGACGATTATTGTCGGTATCCCAGACTTGAAAGGGCACCTCCACATAATCTGCATAGATATACTCCAGAAAGGAAACTCCTGTACCTCTATTAGAGGGGACCGTGTAACGATGTGCCATTTGCGTCAATCCAGGGCCAAACCGCATCTCCACGGATACCATATCTTCCACAGCGATGTCCTGCACGTCATCATCTGCATCACTATTCAGATAACCTAGATTGAGCCTCCCGCCTGCTGTGTTCGCATCAAAATTGAAGAAACCCATGAAGCGCACCGAATTATTAAATGAGTTGACTCCCGTGACCTGTACCGTAGTGGGCGCTCTATCACCATCTACCCAAGCTTTGAAACGATTAACACCACCAATATAAACCGTATCTGGTGAGAATGGATGAACCAAGATGGTGTTATCATACCACCCCTGGGTCTTGAGAAAAGTTGATAAAGTATTCACGGTGCGATCAAGGAATCGCCAAGTATCTCCGCCATCCGTGGAGCGATAGAGATCCGCTACGGGAATAGGGGTTTTTCCTTTCTTAAAATTTCTGCTCCCTGAACCTTCAACGGATGCCCAGATCACCTCTGGATTTGATGCTGAAATCGCCAATTCAATTCGCTTTCCTCCATGCACCAGCAGTGAAAAAGATTTCTCCCATGTCTTGCCACCATCTGTTGAGCGAAGAATGGGCCCACCATTGACTGCAGCAAACTGTGTGTTAAAGTTTGTCGGATTTACCTTTAAGTCCTGTACTCTCGCACTATAGACTTTCTCGAATGATTGTCCACCATCCTCAGTACGAAAAATTCCCCCATTCGTTACCGCTACCACAATATCTGGGTTGTCAGGATGTATCACCAAGCGATTGATATAGCGCCAGTTCGAATAGCCTTTTACTGCGGTGGCTTCCAGAAGAACCCAATTTAGCCCCTTATCGGTCGTCTTAAACATACCCAACCCACCAGCAGCATCAATATTATAAAACCCCTCACCTGTCCCCAGATACATAATATCAGGGTTGCTTTGGGAGATATCAAGTGTCGTTGCAGCAAGTGTCGGCAGTTTATCCGTAAGAGGAGTCCATTCAATTCTCTCTTGATCATTATCGCCAATGATACGCTGTCCTCTCCATACGCCGCCACCGACCGAAGCGACATACCATGTATTGGCGAGCGGGTCCTCTGGATCAAGTACAACCGCACGGGTTCTCCCTCCAACATTCCCTGGACCACGTTCCTTCCAATCTAGCCCGATTGAGCTTTTGCCGAGCCTGGCATTTCGTAAAAGTGCTCTCTGAAATTCTCGCATTCTGGAACCATGCGGATATGGCTGATATCCTTCGTTAAGCCCCTCAATCTCCGCGAAATACTCTATAAACTTGTCAGGATACCCGTATGGATCCTTGACGTGTTGTGATTTTTCAGATCTGACCAATTCTGGATCTATCTGGCTGGAGATTTCAGGAAGGTATAAGACGGCACCAATTACAGATGCAATCAGAAAAAAACCTCCTATCCCAATAAAAGCGATCTCTTGACGAAGTAGCGATTTCATATTCATTAGTTATTTATGGCTGTCTATGGTTGGACAATAACTGGTAATATAAAGCGAGAAAAATTAAGATGCACGCATAAACATTCCGGCGATTTCCGTTCAATTCATCGTGGAGTTTATCATGAAAAATCTTGATCATTCAGATCGTAACGAACCAAATCCTTCTCACAGTGAGAAGCTCAACCAATATTGGAGGAAACCTGTTCTATTCATTCTGTCCGGCTGTGAGAGATTCAATGTAAAAACTGTACCCAAATGTTGTCCGCATTTTTTGACGTCATACATAAGGTGGCAGTTTTCATCTTTTCCAACTTGTACTCCGTTTGCATCAATACAAAAAGATGGCATGACCAGAGTGATCCCCGGCCTCGCGAAAGAGATTGATCATATACTGATTTGTTATATCCCGCAAACGACTAACTTCTTCCTCATGCTTCCGTTTCAGCCTGCCGAACCCTAAATGGCACGACCGTATCATTGAGTCGAAGTGAGTAATGCCCCTGCTTAAATCCGCCTTCCAACATCAAATAGAGCCGATACGGGTGTAGTACCGTTGCGCATACACTTGATTGAAGACGTCGCATTTCTAATGTTGCAGTGATAATATTTTCCGTCTTTTTTTGATTGAACGCATGCAGTTCCATGCATGCATCTGGTAACCTGCCCTTGACCAAAATCTCTACCGCGACCGTATCCTGCTCCAATGGAATCAGATTAGACCGAACAATTACATGATCAAATGTAGCCGGAAAATACATAAAATCCGCCTCCACATCCGGTTTATTGATCTTGACGGTGGTATACCCATCCGGCGCGATTCCTTCATAACGATGCCCATACTGCATATCTGGATCCGTCGAAACCACAGATCTTGGTGCACTGCATGCAGCTAGAAATAGCAGAAAAAGTACAGTAGTTGAAACATACTTGATCGTCATGGATCAAGCATTTTAACGGGCTCCTCCCCAACCTTTTCTATCGGCGCATCACTCCATAGCCGCTCAAGGTCATAAAATTCACGCCTCTCTAGAGTAAATATATGGACGACTACATCAACATAATCAATTAATACCCACTGACGATGTTCTGCACCCTCGATGTGCCAGGGACTCTCTCTGCATTCAAGTTTGAGTCGCTTTTCAACGGACTCTGCGATCGCTTTGACCTGTATATCAGAGGTTCCCGAACACAGGATGAAATAATCTGCCAAACCGCTGATCTCCTGCATATCCATAATAACTACATCCACCGCTTTCTTTTCCTGAACGGCTATCAGAGCTTCGCAAGCAAGAGTTTTTGAGGGCAAGGCCCCCAAGCGCTGTTTATCAGAGGTATCCTTAGACGTATAAAATGGAGATTCAGTTGATAACATCCAAATCTGAACTGATTGTGGTGTCACTGGGAGCCGAAAACGGAGGAATAATTCCATAATCTTTCCCAAGAATTACAGAAACATCCAGATGAAATTCAGTTCGAACATCCTGTTGGATACGCTCAGGCGGCAAACCAAGTGAGGCGGCAACTTGTTCAGCAATTTCGTGACGGCCTATCCGGTCCACGATGATTGTCTGTTCAACATCAAACGATACGTGGTTCCCCACAGCCACAACATCATATCCTTTTGAACGCAGATAGGATCTCATTTGCTCTGCTACCCCTTGAACCCCCACACCATTACGAACCTCAACCTGATATACATCACTGGCATCAGGGTACTCTATCTCGGGGGAAAATTCCACAGTGGAAGCCACCTGATTGGGTAAAACAGCATCCCTTATAGCAGGAATGTTCACTAGGGAAGAGACAATCAAGACGGTGATTGCGACAGCCAAAATGGCTAGGAAAATATCAAGACTGAAGGCCTTTAATCGGCTCATAAGTACTCCGATCGCCTCCTGCTAGAATCAATAATTTCTTCCAAAATACCCGGGATGTCGATACCCATAGTAGCCGTACCCCATCATCCCGCGATAGGCGTAGGGATCCTGTCTGACCTGGAAATTTAATTGAACTCGTTCAGATGGTTTCCAGGTTACTTCGGCATTACGCAAGAAGACTTGGGGAGCCTGCTGTGCAAAGCCCGAATTCCTTGCAATCTGATTCTGAGGAGAATATGCAACGGCAACATCCATCCGGGCAGCCAGTTTTGAGCTAAATTGCCACGCCATTGTATTGGTATACATTCCCATTGAATATCCATTACCTCCAAAGGAACCTGTTGTCATTTCAAAGCTATGGCTCATTTGGAAGACACTCGGGTTAAAGATTCTATTCAAGAATGCACCAACTTTATTGGATGTGTCATACAGCCTGGTTTTCGGGAATTCACTTGGAACTTCTCCTCTGAACTGAGCTTCGGCGGGTAATGTCAGAAAGACTGAAACAATAATAAAAAGTAAATTCCTGTGCATCATCAAGAAATATCTTCAGTTGAGAGACGGGGAAATGTAAGATAGATTGCTATTATTGTCAATACCCATTAACTCTTTGATTGTTCACTAAACACTTGAGTATAGAGCTCGCATACAACTACACCAATGAAGCCGACATCGTCGTCGCAAAAAGTTTCCGAAAAAGACATTGAGCCCTACAGGGCGCAAATTGACAAAATAGATCAAACGCTGGTAAGGCTTTTGAATGAGCGTTCCTCCCTGGCGAATAAAATTGGTCGGGTCAAGCAACAACTGGGGCTCCCCATCTATATGCCTGCTCGAGAAAAAAAGGTCATAGAGAACGTAATTCGCGCGAACCCCGGACCACTCTCCCCTGAAGCTGTACGAAGATTGTTTGAGCGTATTATTGATGAAACCCGTGCACTTGAGCGCCAGAAATATCAATCGAAATAGCTGTTCATGCGAAAATTTTTGGTGCTCATATTCAGTACTGCCATTTTGGTCGGAGTCGGATCGTCAATCGTTTGGTTGTTATGGCTTCCAAATACACCTTCTTTTGATGAAAATCACTCTTTGCATATTCCACGGGGGAGTTCCTTTACGGATATAGTTGATTCACTTGAAAGCAGAAAACTCATCAATAATCTTTGGTCTTTCCGCTTTGTGGCGTCTACAACCGGATGGAATGATCAGATCAAGGCGGGGCACTATGCCTTCTCTTCAAAGCAATCAAATGTGAGCCTTTTGCAGACGCTGCGCAAGGGCTTACAGACCCCTGTCTCAGTAAGAATTCCTTCCGGATCCCGCCGCCATAGAATGGCCCGTATTGCAGCCTCTAATATGGCATTTGAGCCCGAAGACTTTCTCGCCGCTCTTGGTGACACCGCTCTAGCTTCGTCACTTAATACAGATACACTCCGCTTATTCAGTTATATGCTACCGGAAACCTATCAATTTTACTGGTTGACTGAAGCAAAGGATGTGGTACGACGTATTAAAAATGAATTTGACGCATTCTATGAACATGAATTAGCTTCAGAAGCTGCCAAGCGGGGACTGACACATGAAGAGGTGGTGAGCTTGGCTGCAATTGTTGAATGGGAAACCAATGTGGATGCTGAAAAATCCCGGGTAGCAGGAGTGTATCTAAACCGCCTGAGAAAGCGCTGGCCCTTGCAGGCGGATCCCACTGTGCAATATGCTCTGATTGAAATGGAAGGACATACCCGTCGCCTTTTCTATCGCGACTATCGGATCCGCCATCTATACAATACCTACCTGTATCAAGGGCTACCACCCAGTCCTATTACCAACCCTTCTCCCTCATCCTTGAGAGCAACCGCAGCAGCCGAAGAACACAACTATATGTTTTTTGTAGCAAATCCTGAGGGTGGCCATTCGTTTAATGTAGACCTTCGCAGCCATAACCAGGATGCGGCTACCCTGAGGCGTCATGTAGCCGAACAGCGGCGCAAACGTGCGAGCCTATAACGACAATTATATGAATCTGCTCAAATCGCGGTATTGAGCGAACTTTTATTTGAACGGGAACGCAGTTAATGAACGTAACTGCCAGCATTGATGTCGATTGAGGTACCCGTTGCATGATCCGCTAAACCACTGGCTAAAAGCGTAACCATCGGAGCAATATCCTCCGGTTCTGTCAAACGACTAAGAGCAAGATCATTCACAACAAATTCTTCTCCATATGCATCGATTGAATCTTGTGCCATGTCGGTTCGGACGAAGCCTGGTGCCACTACAAACGCCTTGATTCCATCCCTTCCATAAGCGCGGGCAATACTGCGTGTCAGCGAAACCACCGCACCCTTTGATGCAGCATAGATCATATACTCCGCTGTGTCTCCACGAAAAGCAGCACGTGATGCGATATTGATAATACAGCCTCCGCCTTGAGTTTGATACTGCTCAATTGCAAAACGACATAAAAGTGCAGTCGCCCGAGCATTAACCGCCATGGTTTTTTCCCATGCTTCAAGCCAGCTGCTCATGGATTCCGAATCATCAACAAATTGAGCGATTCCCGCATTGTTGACCAGAATATCTATTCGTCCATATCTGCTGATTACGTCTTGCAGAAGTATGTTACACGCACGAGCTTCGGATAAATCTGCCTGAAATATATCAGCATGCTCTCCAAGCTCTATAACAATTTGATCAGCCAGAACAGTATTCCTGTTACAATGCACAGCAACCCGAGCACCAGCCTGAGCCAAACTGACCGCAATGGCCTTCCCAATACCGCGACTCGCACCGGTTACCAATGCAACCTTGCCTTTGAGGTCGATATTCATTTTACAAATTGGGTTAAATCATTCCCCTGAATTCCATCCACACATATACGAAAGCATAAGCCTCTTGATGGGGCTTAATCAACAGTTTCTCCTGAACGGCGCCAAACCGGTACACTTGAACATGGCTCCCCAAACATTACCTTGCGGGCCGTCTTCTGCAATTCGTACATAGCCCGAATATATGCGCTCTCAGGTACAATCCCTGAACCACACCCCTTCACCACAACAATTCTGTTGGAAAATTTTGTCCAATCTTCCGCATCCAGAGCTCGGGAAAATTGTTCTCGTAACACATCAAATTTTCTTCCCATTGTAATTGTCCTTGCACCATCAATACGGGAGGCAATAAGCATATAGGCCCACACAGGTACCAATGCATCCGAGCTGCAATAAAGAGCAACATGGATCCCGTTGAAAACTCCCCAATCATAAGTATTTACCTGTGACCGGAAAGACTTTTCCCTCAAAAGAATTCCATGCTCAAGAAAAGAAGCTATGTCCATTTCTCGAACTTCATGTCCATCCCAGAGCAACTCCAAATCGTAAACTTGTATCCCGCTTCGGGTAACACGATTAACTATTTCTGTCTGACTCATGCAGCTTTAGTGTATAATCTGTTGACGGCATTGATGATCAATTCGGATGCCTCGATTATTTCTTCTTGGGTCGTAGGACGCCCTAGACTGATTCGCAAAGTTTGCCCCGCAACCTCTGCTTCTACCCCCATAGCCGAGAGTACTGAACTGGGCATTCGCTGCCCCGCTCCACATGCGCTTCCGGTGCCTACTGCCAATGTTCGGATGGAAAGAAGAAGTCGTTCGATGTTCAAATTTGGGAATGAAATGCTACTTGTTTGGGGAAGCCTTTTGGCCTCAATACCATGAATTCGCACCTCAATGCCCGCTTCAATTAAACTTTGCTCAAATCTGTCACGTAACACTGAAAGATGAAAATTATCTCGTTCAATCTCTAGTTTCGCGAGTCGAAAAGCCTCGCCCATTCCGACAATCCCTGGAACATTGTGGGTACCACTACGCTGTCCTCGCTCTTGTCCCCCTCCATCTATTAATGGACTGTATCGCATTCGACCACGAACGAACATTGCACCGATCCCCTTCGGACCATAGACCTTGTGACCACTGCAAACTAGGACATCTATACCTTCTACCGACACTGGCAGTTTCCCGATTGCTTGGGTAGCATCCGTCATGAAGGGAATCCCTCGCTCTTGAACCAATTCAGAAACCTCTGTGATCGGCTGAATTACCCCTGTCTCATTATTAGCCCACATGACGCAAACCAGTACTGTCTCTTCTGTCAGACTATTTTTCAGTTCGTCGAGACACAAGATCCCATTTGAATCAACGGGCAAATAGGTGACACGCCAGCCCCGCCTCTCCAGATACTGGCATACATGGGTTACGGCGCTGTGCTCCGTTTGTACGGTCACAATGTGATGTCCCCGCCGGGAATAGGCCTCAGCCACACCCTTGATTGCTGTATTGATCCCTTCCGTAGCACCACTTGTAAATATAATTTCATTTGGTCGAGAGGCACCAATACACTCCGCAACTTCTGAGCGGGCTCTTTCTACCGCAGCATTTGCCACCCATCCATACATATGGGCGTGGCTAGAGGGATTCCCATAATGCTCCGTGAAATAGGGCAACATCTTTTCCATGACGCGAGGGTCAACCGGCGTCGTAGCATTATAATCCAAGTAGATTGCAGCTGACATGATATCAAAAGCCTGTGAATCCTACCCTCACTGAAAATATGAGGTTCCGAGAAAATTTGAACAATCATAGTCCGTTGGCAACCCGCGAAGGTAATCGCAGGTAAAAGATCACTCTGCCGCGTTCGTCTAGGGGTCTAGGACGCCGGCCTCTCACGCCGGTAACACGGGTTCAAATCCCGTACGCGGTACATCACTTCTTGCCCGGAAGTGTCTGCGATTCCAGGACGTTGTCAATCAACCCGTAGTCTTTAGCCTCCTGTGAACTGAGCCAGTAATCTCGATCCGCGTCCTTCGCAATTGTGTCTGTGCTCTGCCCAGTATGCTGTGCTAAAATCTCATATAGACGTTGTTTCAACCAGAGAATTTCCCGAGCCTGTATTTCAATATCAGATGCCTGTCCTTGCGCCCCACCCAGAGGCTGATGCAACATGATTCGGGAATTGGGAAGAGCAGCTCGATGATCTTTTGTTCCTGCTGCCAGCAGCACGGATCCCAAAGATGCCGCCAATCCGACGCAGATGGTGGCAACCGGACATGATACATACTGAATCGTGTCATATACTCCCAGCCCACTATATACCATCCCACCTGGCGAATTGATGTATATATTCATATCTCGCTCCGGATCCTCACTGGTCAGATACAGGATTTGAGCAATTGCCAAATTTGCAACAACGTCATTGATAGGAGTACCAATAATGATGATTCTATCCTTGAGTAGACGACTGAATATATCATATGCCCGTTCTCCACGGGATGTCTTCTCAACCACAATAGGAACCAAGTTCCCAATAGGCTGATCTCCCAATCCTACCTTGGAAATACTCTCAGGTAACTGGAGACTTTTGGAAAATTTCACAAAATCATTTACCATTCTGAATCAGTATGTTATCGTTATTAAGCGGTTAGTCCAGACTCCTCTGCTACCTCATCCAGGGGGTAAGCTGCTTCTCGCACAAGGATTTCCATCGAAACCTTCTCTGAAACAGGAATGTATCGAACCTCAAATAGCTTTAGCAACGAATCCATCATGCCCCTTTGGGCGGATTCTTCGTCCAGATTGTTCTGATCACTGGATTCGGATTCGAGAGATTTCTGCTGTAATAAATCATCTAGCTGTCCTTGAATCGCAGACATCAGTATATTAAATTGAAGATGCTTTGCGACTATCTCTCTTTGAATTGGATCTTGCGTTAGGCCCATATTATTGCAAGTCTGATCCACAATTTCCGAGGGAATCGAAAAAGGATGCAACTCAAGCATTCGCCCCTTCAATGTGTTGATAGCGCGTGCACTACTTTCACGCTTAAACCGGAAATCCAAATAACCTTCTACCCATTGATTCAACTCCTCGCTTGAGTCACAGCATTTGTCTGTAATTTTACTTGCCCACCCATCGTCAATTTCTGGCCAATCAAACCGATAGGCCTCTTTGATCTTAACCCGACAATTTGATCCTGGGGGCTCAACCTGGACAAGTGAATCATCTCGGGGAGGATCGATTAGCAATTCATCTCCAACTGTACTTCCGGTAAATGCATCTCCGAGTTTATCGTACTCTGGTTCCATTTCCATAGAGAATCCATAATCAAAGAACTCGCCTTCGGGGTTGATTTTTTTTCCAATCAGTAGATGGCCAGTTTCGTGATCTACTTCAACCATTTCATACTTTACACGATCTAACACTCCAACATTCTTTTCTCCTATTCTTTCTCCTTCTTTCAGCGGTCTACGCTCCAAATGCTGTGCAAGTCGCGTCTTGATAAAGAAATTGACTGCTTGATCAGTCACCTCGCAAGAAGGAACTTCGAGAATCTGTGTCGACAAATCCTTCAACTCTATCTCTGGAATGACATAAAATTCAATCTTAACTGACAAATCTCCATCCAGCTTATAGTCGCGAGAGATTTCGTGGCTTGGTCCCACTGTATCATACGAGTCACTTCCATCAATAAGGTCTTCGTAGACTTCTTCAACTAGGTCCTGAACGATAATATCTTCTGTTTCTTTCCTGAATATGCGGCGAATCATCTCGATCGGAACATGCCCCGGGCGAAAGCCCCGAAGCGTAACCTTAGACCTTAGTCGTTTCAGAGCCAGCCGAACATCTGTTTCGAGATCCGAGGCATCTGCCTGAATTTCCAAGACACGAACCATATCTCCTGTCTCTCGCACAGTGGTTTCCATAATGATATAAGTAGTAATTTAGTAATCTAACTGCTGAATCCCTGAAACGCTCTACTCATGCCAATTGTCCCATTATCAACCAAATGCGGGGTGATTCCAGAAACACCAGTAGGTCCGCTTACACTCATATTCTCAGATGTTGGTCTTCGGGAAATTCAGTTTGGCCACACTTTGGACTATGAACCTGCAGGCTCTGCTTTTGAGCAGGTCGCAGCACAACTTGAAAAGTATTTTTCTGGTGATCTAACATCTTTTTCTGTAAATCTTGACCCGCATGGAACAGTGTTTCAAAAACGGGTTTGGGAGCTCTTGGAAACAATTCCCTACGGTGAGACACGCACATATGGCCAACTCGCCCGAATGCTGGGCGATGTGAATCTCACGCGTTCGGTCGGGCGTGCTAATGGCGCGAACCCGATTCCAATCTTGTACCCTTGCCATCGCGTAATCGGGGCAAATGGGCATCTAACAGGGTATCGCGGGGGAATCCATCGCAAGGGTACTCTCTTACAGCTGGAAGCTCAGCAAACAAGGCCAATGCTATTCAACTATTGATAAAATACCCGAAAATTTTCTTGAGTGATGCTTTCTTGCCGTACGTCAATATATTTGCACGATAAATTCTGGCGCTAATCCAGATAGATCCCAAAAAAGAAAAGACAAGTAGTCCATATGATAACAGTAATTGCCAAATGGGGACATCTCCAACCGCTAAACGTAATGTCATGGGAACCGGAGATGTCATAGGAAAGAGTGAGAGTCCCAAAGCAATACCACTGTCTGGATTCAGTATGATTGGAGACAAGAATATGACTTGAATGATCAGTGGCGTAATCAGTGGTAATAACAGAGTCTGCGCTTCTTCTGGAGAATCAACCAAAGCCCCTACTGTCGCAAATAATCCTCCATAAAATAGATAGCCCGCAATAAAGTACAGAATATACCAGATCACCAACGCCCCCGAAATATGAGGTAACGAAATATTTGCGACCGATAGAATGTCCTGATTGTTCACAGTTGTTGATAAATCATACATTCCAGGATCCATCAACATACCGATGATGGGACCGGCCAGTATCAGTCCACCGAACATCATCATTATCCAGATCGTCATTTGTACTAACCCAACCAAGCCAACCCCCAATACCTTTCCCATGAGTAAATCAAAGGGGCTGACAGAAGAAATGATTACTTCAACAACCCTCGTAGTTCGCTCCTCAATTGTTCCATACATAATCAACGACCCATAGATTATTAGTGCCATATACATGATCATGCCTAGTACGCCTCCAAGGACGGCATAGCTATAAGAGGATCTATCTTCTTCTTCCGGGTTGCTTAATCTGACCGTATCTAGCCAAACTGAACGATCCAAGATCGCTCGAACCTCTGCGGAAATCGTCATATTGTGCTGAGATAGCAAATGATCTTGCAAAGATTTCTCAATGATTCCTGCAAGTTCCTCCTGATCCACCAATCTTCCCCCACGCCGAACATAGAGAACCGGCTGAGAAACTCCGGAAATCGACTCATCAGAAATATGAACGTATGCATCAAGTGCCCCACTTAGAACATCATCATGTGCGGAGTTATCCTCTGACTTCACGAATACATACCTCCCGACATCCTGATTCATGATCCGATCTCCCAGTACGTCTGTTTCATCTACGATGGCAACACGCCGGGGTACATCGTCCAACTCGGCCCGTTCACCGGGAATATCCTCAATCATATACGTTGCCGCGAAGCCGATAATGGCAAAAAAACCTATAAGCAGTACAGGAGCCAGTAGCGTCGTCAGAATAAATGTCTTTGAGGTGGCCCTGCGCATAAACTCGCCCCGCATGATCACCAAGCTCTTCCGAGTCATACTTCACCTCCAACTGTCTTGATAAAAATCTCATTTAGAGATGGCTGGAGGAGTTCAAAGCGATATAGCTCTAGATCTGGAACCGAGAGTAATTGATCAAGCAATGCCCTCGGATTACAGTTATCGGAGATTCGCAGGGTGCACCCACCCTCATAACGTTCCAGAAATTGTATTTCGCCCATTTTTTCCATGGTGTCCAGAAACGGAGCCATTCCTTTGTAGTCCAAGGCCAGTTTATCCCGCTTAAATCTTTGCTTAACCTCCTTTAAATCTCCGCTCAAAACGAGTCGACCCTCTGCAATCAGACAGATATCATCACAGAGCCTCTCCACCTGTTCCATGCGATGGCTGGCAAACAGAATGATTCGTCCTGCCTGCTTCATTTCGGCTATAATCTCAAGCAATACTTCACTGTTGACCGGATCTAATCCACTGAATGGCTCATCCAGAATAATCAATTGAGGCTCTGCAAGTACTGTAGCGATGAATTGAACCTTCTGCTGCATCCCTTTTGAAAGATCTTGCGCTTTTCGCATCCCCCACTCTTTCAATCCCAAACGGCTCATCCAATACTGTATTCTATCAGTCGAATCCTCTGGGTGAACACCCTTTAGTGCCGCCAGATAACGAAGTTGTCGGTTAACTTCAATCTTCTTGTAGAGTCCTCGTTCTTCTGGAAGGTATCCCATTCGCTCCTGACTCCACGCCCCAACTGTTCGCCCATCAAGTGTGATTGCACCCTCATCCGGAGTAAGAATGTTGGCAATCATGCGAATCGTTGTGGTTTTTCCAGCACCATTCGGTCCTAGAAGCCCAAGAATCCGCCCTGGCGTAGCTCTGAATGAAATTTCCGAAGCGGCAGTAATTCTGCCGAACCTCTTGGTCACATCATGCAGGATCAAAGAACCCATCCGAGCAAGGTCGTGGGAGGCATATTCCTACTAAGAAATTAGAGTATTAAGATGATCCTCCTGAGTGGAGGACTTCTATAGGGCAGCTTCCTTCAGCGGAACAAGGTAACGTTCATGGATGACGTCCTCATGTACGCGAGCACTTCCAGTACCGCGAAAATCAACTGCCACTAAACCTTTAGCCACATGCTGAACCTCACCAATCCCGTAGGATGTAGGATAGGGGCCATAATAGACAAGCTGCCCTTTTTTTAGCTTGGGTTTGGATCTGCTTTTCCAGTGAAAAACCTGGACGACAGGGAGTCGCTCCAGTTGATACTTACTTCCTCGTTTAGTTTCTTTTGGCACGATTTAAAAGAATTTGGTGTAGATCATGTTAACGCAGATCAATCAATCATGTTCAAATTTGACTGATTATTTACCCTTTTTCCTTGTTGTATGGATTTTCCGAAAAACAAAGATTATTTCAGATGTTCTTCGAATGACACAAATAAAATGCGTAAAAATCAGATTTTGCTGGAAATATGCAGGCCTACGAGCATCTTGCAAAACCCTCCTGTTCCAGTTACAAACATATCACTGGGAGTATTCAGAGGCGTGATTTATAGGCTCCACATGGGGTTTTGTAAGAACTTCCTACATCTATGAAAAGATACATGATACATCACAGATGCTGCTGGAAGGATCAAGGCTTTTCGTAGCTGGCGAAGCGAAGAGCAAACACGAGAGGATGGGCCAGGAATTTGACGAGAAACGGCAAATCATCGATCAGCAGATCTAGAACTCAAGCCAAAAGCCGAGAACGAGATCACTCAAATTTCAAAATGCTGACGTGAGGCGTATACAACTACTATCCGATCACTCGATCCGGATTTTCCTTGACAAAAGCCGCCCACCCACTGTATTGAGGCTCGCTTGATTTCTTTCCGGTCAATTCCCGTTCCTTATGACAGAATGCAACGGCTAGAGCATCTGTGGCATCTTCGGATATTTCCTGATCCGATTTCTTGAATTTCATCAGGCTGGTAACCATATAAGCAACCTGCTCCTTGCTCGCATTTCCATTCCCCGTCATTGCTCGCTTGACCATTTTTGGAGTGTATTGAGCCACGGATATGCCCTGATTCAAAATTGCCAGTATTGCGGCCGCTTGGGCACGCCCCAGCTTAAGCATCGACTGGGGATTGTTGCCATAGATCGGCATCTCGATTGCACAGGTGCTGGGATGGTATTGTGTGACAAGTTTGGTCACCTCGTGATAGATCGTCTGGATACGAAGCATATGGTCACCCATGAGCGCAACAACCCCATATCCATGGACTTGATTGGATTCATCAATGATCCCGTAACCGGTTTGAGATGAACCAGGGTCAATACCCAATACCTTCATCATTGCTCAAGATTGGTAAAGACCTCCTGCACATCTTGCAGGTCATCTAGTTTCGCGACCAATGCTTCCGTCTGGCGTACCTGATCAGGGGTTTTTTGAACAGTTGTAGTTGGGATACGAATCAGGCGAGATTCTTCAATCGGAATTTCCGAACTAGAAATGGCCGTCTGAACTGCTTCAAAGGTTTCAATCGACGTGATTACTATATGCATTCCATCTTCCTCCTCCACATCCTCCGCACCGACATCTGCAACGAGTTCCAGGAGTTCCAGTTCATCAATAGCATTTGAGCGAATCTGAATAAATCCCTTTCGTTCAAACAAATATGCAACACTCCCCGATTTCGACAAATTTCCTCCATTTTTGGAAAACACGCTGCGAACATCTGCAACTGTTCGATTCGTATTGTCGGTCAGTGCATCTACTATCATGGCAACACCATGTGCACTATACCCTTCATAAGTACATTCCTTGTAATCCTGGCCTTCAATTTCACCAGCTCCACGCTTGATTGCCCGTTCAATGTTCTCTTTAGGCATATTCTTGGCCTTGGCCTTTTGAATTGCAAGAGAAAGCCTAGCATTCATAAGAGGATCTTTGCCTCCTTCTCGAGCTGCGACCATAATATCACGGGTAATCACCGCCCATACCTTGGAGCGACGACTGTCTGTAACCGCCTTTTGCCTCTTTACTTTTGACCACTTATTATGCCCGGCCATCCACTAACGTGAGAGATAGAGGTTTCGCATTTCGTACGGACGTTTATAGTGCTTATCCGTAAGAGCATCTACAAACGCTATTGTTTCTCCTGTGGATTTCATTTCCGGACCCAGTTCTTTTCGAACCTCTGGAAACTTGGACCATGAAAACACGGGTTCTTTGATTGCGTATCCTTCCAGTTTGGAATCCAACAACCCTTGACTTCGAAAATCTTTGAGTTTCGCTCCCAGAATCACTTTACTGGCAATTCGTGCAACGGGGATACCGGTTGCCTTTGCAACAAATGGGACCGTACGTGATGCACGCGGATTCGCTTCAATTACATAAACCGAGTCATTTTGTACGACCATTTGCACATTCATCAACCCAAGTACATCCAGGCGATTGGCAATCGCAATGGCATGCTTTCTGATTAACTCAAGAGCAGATTCACTTAGGGAGTGGGGAGGCAGAACTGCCGTGGAATCCCCTGAATGTACTCCTGCAGGCTCAATGTGCTGCATGATTCCGGTGATCCATACCTCTCCGTCTGAATCACGTACTATATCCACATCAATTTCGATTCCATTATTTAAGAACAGGTCAAGTAAAATTTCATTATCGGGCAACAATTTATAAATATCTGTCACGTAATGCTCCACCTCTTCCTTGTTAATCGCAATTCTCATGCCTTGACCTCCCAAAACATAACTGGGACGAACTAAAATAGGATATCCGATGGATTCTGCTACGCGGACGGCATCGTACACCGTACGAGCCATACCATATGGCGGGAAAGGTATGTCCAGCTCCTTAAGAATCTCAGAAAATTTGCCACGATTTTCTGCCAAATCCATCCGATCATAGGGAGTACCAAAGATTTGAATTCCTCTCTCCGACAGCTTACCTGCCAATTTTAATGCAGTCTGCCCCCCAAGTTGAACAATGATACCCTCTGGATTTTCATGTTCAATAATGTCTAAAACCCGTTCCCAGAATACCGGCTCGAAATAAAGTTTATCTGCAATATCAAAATCTGTAGAAACAGTTTCTGGATTGCAGTTGACCATAATGGCCTCATACCCCATTTCCTGAACTGCCTGTACTCCATGAACACACGAGTAATCAAACTCAATTCCTTGCCCAATCCGATTGGGTCCGCTGCCAAGAATAATGATTTTATCCTTATCCGAGACCGGGCTCTCCGTCGCACTTTCATATGAGGAGTAGAAATAGGGGGTAATTGCCGGAAATTCACCAGCACACGTATCAACCAGTAAAAACTTGGACCGAATATTTTGTGATAACCGATACTCCCGCACTTCTTCTTCGGTGACTTCATCCGCGACGAGCCAAGCAATCTGTACATCTGAATAACCGTGTCGCTTTAGTTGCAAAAGCTTTTCCGGTGTGAGATCCTGTAGACGTAGCTTACAGATTTCATGCTCTATATCAACGAGCATCTTGATCTGCTGCAGGAACCAGTAATCCACTCGGGTAATATCATACACTTCATCCATGGATGCCCCGTGAATAAAGGCATGTTTGATCTGCAGCGTTCGATCCCAATAGGATTTTCGCAGACGCTCTCGAACATGCGGTCTTTTGGGATTATCCCGATCTCCACCCAAACCAGCATAGCCGATCTCCAAGCTCTGCCATGCTTTCTGTATGCTTTCTGTGAAAGTTCTTCCGATAGACATGACTTCCCCAACTGCCTTCATCTGGGTGGTCAGCTCTTCATCTACACCTTCAAATTTCTCGAAATTCCAGCGAGGAATTTTAGTCACTACATAGTCAATAGCTGGTTCAAAACAAGCGCTCGTGGTTGCTGTAACATCATTTTTAAGTTCATCCAGGGTATATCCGACAGCGAGTCGAGCCGCAACTTTTGCAATCGGATATCCAGTAGCCTTTGAGGCCAGGGCTGAAGAGCGAGAAACTCTCGGATTAATTTCAATTGCGATCATGCGTCCATCTTCCGGATTAATTCCGAACTGCACATTACAACCACCCGCAAAAGTCCCAATAGAGCGCATCATCCGAATTGCTGTATCCCGCATGTGCTGGAACTGCTTATCTGTAAGCGTCTGAGAGGGGGCAACTGTGACCGAGTCTCCTGTGTGCACTCCCATAGGATCTACATTTTCAATTGTACAGATAATGATCACATTATCATTGGAATCCCGGAGTAATTCAAGCTCAAATTCCTTCCATCCATACACCGATTCTTCCACCAGAACTTCATGAACTGGTGAGAGCTCCAGCCCACGCATAATTTTCCGTTCAAGTTCTTTTGAACTCCATATGATTCCGCCTCCTGCACCACCTAGTGTAAAAGAAGGGCGAATTACTACAGGTAATCCGCCCAAAGACTGAATTACTTCTTTAGCCTCCAGCAAGCTCTTGGCAACCCGACTTCTCGCCTGGTCTACCCCAATCTTTTCCATCAAATCACGGAATTGTTGCCGATCTTCCGTGATATGAATCGCATCAATGTCTACACCAATAACTTTTACATTCTGTTCTTCCCAGTATCCCTGCCGTTGCAACTCATCGGCCAAGTTCAATCCAGTTTGCCCTCCCATAGTCGGTAAAACTGCATCCGGGCGCTCTTTTTCAACGATATTTCGGATTGAATCTGCGGTCAATTCGTCCAAATAAATTCGATCCGCAGTAATCGGATCGGTCATAATCGTAGCAGGGTTGGAATTGACCAAAATAACCTCATACCCCTCCTTTCGAAGGGCTCTGCATGCCTGGGTCCCGGAATAGTCAAATTCACAGGCCTGACCAATTACAATTGGGCCTGATCCAATCAATAATATTTTTTGAATATCTGTACGCCGTGGCATTAATCAGGAATTAGAGGACATTAAGCGAATATATTCTTCAAACAGATAGCGACTGTCGTGTGGGCCTGGCGACGCTTCTGGATGGTACTGGACACTGAATCCCCGAAACTTCTTGAATCGCAAGCCTTCAACAGTCTGATCATTGAGATTCACATGAGACACATCGGCCATCTCATGAGAAATGGATTTCGGATCAACTGTGAAACCGTGGTTCTGGGTTGTCACTTCAACTTTTCCGGTTTCGAGGTTTTTAACGGGCTGATTTGCTCCTCGATGTCCCACATACATCTTGAATACATCAATCCCTTGTGCAAGGGCCATCAACTGATGACCGAGGCAAATACCAAAGATCGGTAACCCCATATTCATTGCCTCCCGCGCACAATTTACCGCTTCCGGCATAGCGCGAGGATCTCCGGGGCCATTAGAGAAGAACAAACCATTAGGAGACCAGGAGAGTGCCTCTTTTAGGGGAGTTCCACCAGGATACACCCTCACATGACAGTTTAATGCCGCAAACGTACGAAGAATATTCTGCTTCACGCCGAAGTCATACACGGCAATGCGGTGGCTACCTGTATCCGTATAAGCATATGGTTCACTGCATGTCACCTTCGAGGCCAGCTCCAATCCTTCCATACTGGGCCATGCCTGTGCCTTTCCTACTAAAGAGGCGTCGTCCAAGTCCGTAGAAGAGATCACCGCGTTCATGACTCCGCGCTCGCGAATATGTAAGACGAGTTTGCGGGTATCGATACCAGTGATTCCAACTAATCCATGTCGCTCCATATAATTGTGGAGCGATTCTTGAGCAAGCAGGTTTGAGTACTCTCGCGAAAACGCTCGAACAACCAATCCAGAGACCATGGGGCATGCCGCTTCTGTGTCTTCATCATGCGCTCCATAGTTGCCTATGTGGGGGTAGGTCATCATCATGATCTGCCCATGATATGAGGGATCTGTAAGAATTTCTTGATACCCCGTCATACTTGTATTAAAACAGAGTTCCCCCCCACTTTCACCATTTGCACCAATGGGTGTACCCGATACTACGGTACCATCAGCGAGTGCGAGTTTTGCTGGTGATGACGAAAAACTCATTGGATTCCAGTTTTCGAGGGCATAAAAAAACCCTCTCAGATGAGAAGGCACGATAGCACTAAATGTGACACAAAGATAAGAGTCCTGAGCGGACATTCCAAACTCAACCATACTTTCAAGATCGAATCATAGCAATCGTTCGTCAGAAACGAATAGAAACAGATTAACCTTGGACCTTTTGCACACTGGTTGGTATACTGCGTATCAGCTTATGTGTACAATTAATTCACGTGATCTGCGATAGAGACAGATGGATCGATCAGAAGTTCAGGCTTCCGGTACGGTGGGAAATCTTCGCTGTCACCATAAATGAGGCTAAGCTGGACCTGCTGAATTTATACATATTGGCGAATGCGGCGCCATTTTGACAGAGACAATTACACCACACACATACTTGCTGGGATAATTTTTGCGCAAGTATTGGTCCTGCTATGTATCAAGCTCTGGCCTCCCATCCTGACCCTAGAGCCTCTGGATATAGTCTTTTCGAATTCGGAGACGATTCAAATGGAAGAGATAGTTCCTACTCGCCAAATTCGTCGAACACCACCTCCTCCTCCGCCTTTGCCACCTGTCATCCGGCCAGAAGATGTCATTCTTGAGGACGAATTAATCCTTGACTTCGATCCGCTTGCATTGACTGGTCCCCCTACAGATACCCCTTCTCTGGACCCCATAGGCCCCTCAACCACGGGAATCAATACATCCGAGCCACCAAAACCAATTCGTGTGGTGACCCCCGAATATCCTCGGTCTGCACAGCGTCGGAAAATACGTGCGGAAATTATTATTGCATTCGTAGTTGATAAACACGGGCAAGTACAATCCCCTGAAATTCTTGAACGATACCTATTGAAAGAGGGCGAAAGTTCACGGACCTTGGTGGATGAACTGGGATATGGACTTGAAGAAGCAGCAGTTAATGCTGCTCTACGATCGCTTTTTCGTCCTGCCAGAAAAAATGGGACTGCTGTTGATAGTAATCACAAACTCTCGTTCAAATTCGGAATCTAATTCTGTGGAAGGTCACGCCAGCGAGCATTTTCGATATTTTGCTCCCGTCCAAAATCATCTATGAATGACGGACGCTTAGGTTTTGAATCTCGCTTTGGCTGATCAGCTTCTACAACTCTATACAGTCGCCAGCCTGCTTTCAAAATAAAATATCCAATCAATGTCAGTAAAATCGCTGTTCCCAATCCCATCAATGCAATTGTTAATGCAAGCGGCTATGAAAGAACTCAATTTCCCTATCCGAATGTTGAATGTAAGAGAATTTCAATAGATCTATTGGTTATGTCATGTACCCTAGGTAAGAAAAAAACCTATCATCAGAAGCTCTTGCAAACCTCTGTTTTCAGATAAAAAGCCCTCTCAGAGTAATGTTTATGCTCAATTTCGGGGGTTTTGTAAGAGATTCATCTATTTAAGTCTAATCCTTTACTGTTGATACGGAAAAGCTTTGAGGTAGATTCAGATCTTGACTTTACTGTTCCTTGATCTAGGAATATTATTTGTTTCGGAGAGAGCCGGGAGATGAAATTCTTCTCGGTAACTATCGTTATCAAGATAATACATATTTCCCGATTTTGAGAAGCTGTATTGGGGGGGGTAGGTTTCTCCTGAAAAAAACAACTATAAATTTCTTAATCTATAAAGCTTTTGAATCCAATATTCCCAATGAATAATTGCTATCAGCTGCTTTCCTCGCTGCCTCTGGATTCAATATTGTCAATCAAGGCCAAAAAAAAAATGTCTGGAAGGTTATCTCCCCGCTCCACCAACCCTTCCTTCAATCGTCAGTTTCCAAGAGCTTTTTATCAGATCAGCTTGGTCTTTACACCGCGCCAATACCTCTGATACAATTGCATTCACCGGGCTTGGGATATAGCTATTGGGAGCCAAGTCATGCCACGGCTGAAGCACAAATCGACGTTCCTGCAGCCTTGGATGCGGCAAGATAATGCGATCCGTACTACAGGTGATTCTCCCCAGTGTGAGAATATCTATATCTAGAGTCCTGGGAGCATAGGGACGTTGCCTCTGACGCTTCGCTTTTCGCTCAAGTTTCTGACAATAATCCAATAAATCATTCTTCCCCAAACGAGTGTGAACCTCAACCACCGCATTCAGAAAATCAGGAAATACATCTTCGGGATAAAGTGTATGCGCCGCTCCCTCATATACAGGCGAGCAGCGAAGATGTCCAGAAATTTTCTGTAAACCATCCACCGCCTGCTGTAACCTTGCCAAGCGATTTCCCAGATTTGACCCCAGAGCTATAAATGCTATCTCCATATACCTTTGGTACCCCCGCCAGGACTCGAACCCGGATATACGGCTTAGGAGGCCGTCGCTCTATCCTGTTGAGCTACAGGGGCTGATTGGCTACGAAACTGGGCTATTCGTTCAGAAACGTTTCCTCCAAATATAGCACTTCCAGCCACGATCACATCTGCACCATTCCCAATGACCTCGCATACGTTATCTGGACCAATCCCTCCATCAACTTCCAATAATACGTTGCTTTTACTATAATCTATCATGGATCTGAGTTGACGTACACGTTGACTTGATTGGGGGATATATGATTGACCTGCAAACCCCGGGTATACCGACATGATCATCGCTACATCAATTTCATTGAGCCAGGGAATGAACTGATCCAGAGGAGTATCCGGATTCATTGTTAATCCAGGGCGACAGCCGAGTTTACGAATCCTGCGAAACGTATCGCCAAGCGCTTGACAAGCTTCTACATGCACGGTGACAATATCTGCCCCTGCCTCTATGAATTCATCAACATATCGTTCGGGCTTGGTAATCATCAAGTGAACATCTAGTATAACACCACTCTTCTGCTTTAGAGGTTCGAGTGCTGCAACCGCGAGTGGTCCAAATGTGATGTTTGGCACAAAATGTCCATCCATCACATCAATATGTAACCAATCTGCCCCCGCATCAACCGCTTCCTCTGCGTGTGCTTCCAGCCTCGCAAAATCAGCCGAGAGAATTGAGGGTGCAATCAGCATGATTTACGAAAAAACTGCAACACCGATCGCCATCACAAGCACGTTCACTAGTGCCACCGGTAGCAGTACTTTCCAGCCAATCTGCATCAGTTGATTATACTTGAAGCGAGGAAGAGTCCAACGTACCCATAAGAACAGGAATCCAAAGAAAGCCACCTTAACAAGTAAACTTCCAACCTGTAACAAGGAAAACCATATCGATCCGTCAAGAACAGGGAAAGCTGCAAGCAACTGAGGTTCAAACGGAATGAGATATCCCCCGAAGAAAAGTGTGGCAATCACAAATGAAGCTACGAACCAGTTTACGTATTCAGCAAGAAAGAACATACCAAACTTCATGCCGCTGTACTCAGTATGGTATCCACCTACCAATTCCTGCTCGGCTTCTGGCAAATCGAACGGGGCGCGGTTGGTCTCTGCAAAAGCAGTGATAATAAACAGGAGTGCACCAATTGGATTCCGGAAAAAATTCCATCCCAGAATCGCACTTCCCATCGCCTGATCCTCTACGATCTCCACAACACTTAGAGAGCCTGCAGTTATTACAACACTGACCACAGCCAACCCCATTGAGAGTTCATATGAGATCATCTGGGCACTAGACCGTAATCCTCCCAAAAGTGAAAATTTGCTGTTACTGCTCCATCCCGCCAAAGTGACCCCATAAACCGAAACACTAGTCAATGCCAGAATAATGAGTACGCCCACAGCACTATCTACGATCACAAAACCGCGGGCATATGGAATTAAGGCAGGAACAGTCATGGCAATCACCACCATGACCACCGGCGCAAGAGAATGCACAAATTTACTTGCACCTTCCGGAACCGTATCCTCCTTGAAGACAAGCTTGAATACATCCGCAAATGGCTGAAAGAACCCTCCCGGGCCAACCCGATTCGGTCCGGGTCTATTCTGTATGAATGCGGACACTTTTCGTTCGGCATACACCAAACAGGATGCCGATATAAGCATGAAGTTGATAATTCCAAAGCCAACCAAGGCCAATAATCCCGGGGATAGATCCATTTTTTAGCTGATAACCTCGGTCTCAATGGCTGGAAGCGCAACCCCGCTCAAATCCATGGCACCATAGGTAGCTCCCTTAAATGCCGGAATGGTATCACTGATGAGTCGCATGATTTTTCTGGGGCCTAGGGGGCCAGTTTTAGCTCCCAATGCTTTTAGAAGGATCGGTATGATTTCCCAACTGGGCTTGCAATCAATATAATGAGATTCATTATGCCAGCGGTCAAAAGGGGTCCCGTGACGATCCGCACGACTAAGTCCCATCTGCATCATGAGAGTACGATTCATCCCCTTGATCACTTTGGCTGGGACTACCCGCTGTGCACGCCCGGATTCATTCACATAGGTGCCAATCGTTTCGGCAACCATTGCTGCCGGCAACGCTACATCCGCTGTGGGCAATGTTTGATTCGTCGTGCTATAGTAGTGTAATATGACCTGAATATCCTCCAGAGACTCAATACTGCAGAGTTCCGAGGCAACGGGATCGTCCTCTAAAATGTAGATTGCCTGAAATTCTCCAGATTCTATTCGTGCCTGCCAGAGCGGAAAATCAATTGGGGCTAATCCCAGGCGTTCACATCCTTGAGCATTGGGAGTTCGATCATCTGTACGCAACCACCCATCACCATGCCCTGGCTCAATATGAGAAATATAACCTGCAACCTGTCCGCCAACTGCCTCCGCAAGCTGTATCAACATCCAGTTATCCTCAACCGTTGCATATGCAGAGGCTATAAATACCGTTTGTGTACCCGAGTTCTTCAGAATTTCCGTAACCCTCTGAAGAGAAGAATCCCATGAGGCTGATTCGGTTTCACCATGGAGTGACGGTCCAAGCGGGCGATTCTCATTGAATCGATGATACGTCAAGCGATCTTCATCCGGAAGCCAGAATTCATTGACCTCCGGATTGGCCCGCGGTGTGATCCGTAAAACCAGATTGTCCCGTACCCATAGATCACAATTTGATCCTTTCGCATTGGTAGTCGTGATGGACGGTGTACTAGCCATCTCCCAAATCCTCGCCTGAAATCTGAAATCAACAGAGGTGAGTGCTCCTACCGGGCACAAATCAATCACATTCATGGAATAGGGTTCATCAAACGAACCCCCTGGGGGTGTGATGGGGTAATTTTTGACACCCCGTTCAATAATCGTTAGCTGTCCACTCCCGGAAATCTCATCTGTGAAACGAACACATCGTGTACAATTAATGCAACGCTCAGCATCAAGCACAACACGGGGGCCAAGCTTCACCTTTTTTGGCTTGTGAACCTTTCGGAATTCAAATCGCGATCCCTCCGGACCATACTTGTAGGCCTGAATTTGAAGCGGACAATGACCCGCCTGATCACAGATTGGACAATCCAGTGGATGATTGATCAGCAAAAATTCCAGAGTATCACGCTGGGCCTCTTCAACTTTCTTGCTTGAACGTGCGGTATGGACAACCTGTCCGTCTGATATGATATGGCTACAACTGGTCTGCAACTTTGGGAAATATTGAATCACCGGTTTTCCCTGTTCATCCAACCGAATCTCACCCGTTTCCCGATCACGGACAGGAGCACCAATATCCACAAGGCATTGCCGGCAGTTTGCCGGAACAGACATCGAGGGATGGTAGCAAAAGTGAGGAAGTTCTATTTCATGATCCAAACAAAACTGAAGCAAGCTCTGTGGGCCTTCAAATTCGTACTCCCTACCGTCTATTGTGACGTGTGACATCTTATCTGGTTTCTTCCGGGGACACGCGAACACCGGACGCTATCATGGTCAGCGCCGGATCCTTTCCTGGAGCATCCTCTTGGAAATGTGCTTCCATATCCTCCTCAGTAACAGAGAGCGTTCCAAAGACTACAGCATGTCGGCCACTGATGTCAGTTGGTACAGTATATACATATTCGCCGCTCTCTTCAATCTCTGTGTGGACACGAAGGCCATCTCCTGTCTCCAAACTTCGAAGCATAAGCCAACATCCATTCACTTGGCATACTTCATGCACGGTACCTGCAACGGCCATAATTCGGTCCGTATAATTGGCAGGTTCAGCCAGGACCGCCTCCACTGGAATGGAATCAATACCATCCCCAGGATCCCCATATACAGAATCGCTCATGATTTCTGTACGATTACAGGCCGCTAAAAAAAACCAACTGATGATCAGGATATAATTTATTCGAAACATTTTACTTAGGCATTTACCGCCCAGACCGCTGGACGGCATCGACGTTCAAAATCTTCGCGGAATCGCTTGATTGTGTTTCGTACGGGCCACGCAGCAGCATCTGCTAACGCGCAAACTGTGCGCCCTTCCATCTGATCACAGAGGTCAAGTAGGAGATCCAAATCTCGCAAATTTCCTTCTCCATCGTCAATCCTGGTAATCAAATTCTCCATCCAACCGGTTCCTTCTCGGCATGGAGTGCACTGTCCACAGCTTTCATGGTGATAGAAATGGGCAACTCGCCTCAGAAATGCAACCATATCCGTGTCTTCATCCAAAAACAGCATCCCAGCTGTGCCGAGCATAGATCCTGCCTCACGCAAGCTTTCTATATCCATAGTGACACCTTCAATCATATCAGCACGAAGGACCGGGACGGACGCCCCGCCGGGGATCAGTGCTTTCAGTTTCTTACCTCCACGCATCCCACCGGCAATTTCCAAGAGATCTGTAATCAGCATACCCGTTGGATACTCATATACACCTGGCCGATTTACATGCCCCGAAATCCCATACAGAAGCGGGCCAGGGTTCTTCTCTGCACCAATGCTGGCAAACCAGTCGGCCCCGCGCCCTAAAATTAGAGGTGCACAGGCCAGTGTCTCTACATTATTGATTGTCGTCGGGCATTTCCATATGCCGGACTGTGCGGGAAATGGAGGCTTGATTCGGGGATAGGCGCGTTTCCCTTCCAGGGATTCCATCAAACTGGTTTCTTCTCCGCATATATAAGCCCCTGCCCCCTTATGAATAATGATGTCCATGTTGTGTTTCGTCCCCAACATGTTCTTTCCCACCAACTTTGAATCATATGCATTCGCCAGTTCCTTTTGCATATGTGTGATCCAATCTGCATACTCTCCCCGAACATACAAGTAGCATGCTTTCAGGGACATGCCGTCCCCTGCAACCAGGCTCCCTTCAAATAAAACATGCGGGTTATATTCCCTGAGCTGCCGATCCTTGAAGGTTCCGGGCTCACTCTCGTCCGCATTGCAACAGAGGTAGCGGGGAACGTCCGGCTTGACAGGCGGCATAAAGCTCCATTTGAGTCCAGTAGGAAACCCTGCTCCCCCCCTACCTCGGAGGCTGCTACGCTTCATCTCCGCAGTCACATCCTGAGGTTCCATTTCTGTGAGAACCTTCTTTAATGTCTCGTATCCACCATGCTCCCGATACACATGCAACTGATGTAGGTTTTTAACCGGGGGGAGAAGCACTCGTTGATAGGATTTCCAGTCGCCTGCTTTTGTCATAACAGCCATGAATGTCTGATTCTGAACTGATTTAATACCTTTGACTGCATGCGATCGAGGGAGCCAATTATTGGGTTTGTCGGGGTCTTGGGGGTGTCAAATAACGTTCCTCTGCATCTGCATCAGTCCGACGGTTCCCCCCCATTTCATCTTCGTCCTGTGGTAGGGTGATCGAGACGAAAGGCAAGGACTGTCCGGCCTCTAATGAGGCGAGCACTGTATCAATTTTTTCAGGTGTTAGATTGTGCATGTAGGGTCCATTGTCAACCTGCATCATGGGAGCGGAACCACATGCCCCCAAGCACTCCACTTCCTGTAACGTATATCGTCCGCATGCTGACGTATGTCCGCGCTTAACGTCCAGTTTTTCTTCCAGATAAGCAAGGATATCGTACCCACCACAGAACTGACATGAAAAGCATGTACAGACATCAAAAACAATCTGCCCCTTCTTCTCTTTATAGTATTGGGTATAAAAGGTTGCAACTCCATAGACCTGTGCATAGGGTAGTGAAAGTTCGGTCGCGACCAACTGTAACACCTCAGGAGGAAGAAAACCGAATTTTTCTTGGGCAAGCCAAAGGGTCCACATTACGGCTCCGTCTGAAGTAGGATACTGGTTGACCCAATCGGTAATTCTGGATTTTTCGTCCTCCGTAAATACGAGATCCTCCTCGGAGAAATGAGCTTCCGGATTTGGATCCGGAAGCTCTACAACGGGATTACGTATAAACTCTGCCATGCTACCTGTCAGCCTCGCCCATTACTGGATCAATTGAACCAATCAATACCACAATATCAGCAACCGGATGGCCTTCCATCATGGATTCCAATCCCTGCAGATTCGTGAACGATGGAGCATTTAGTCTTGCACGCCATGGACATCCCGTCCCGTCACTCTCAAGATAAAACCCTAATTCACCTTTTGGCGATTCGATGGCATGATAGGAGGTTGCTCCTTTCGGCGGGGCGACCCCTGTCTCCGTATACATGAAATCATGAATCATTCCCTCCATGGAATAATACACTTCATCCTTGGATGGATACGCCTTCTTGGCATCATCTGTGCGAATGGGGCCATCCGGAAGGCGCTCTAGACATTGTTTGATGATCTTGATACTCTCAAGTATTTCTTCCACACGAATATGATATCGTGCAAGACAATCCCCTTCCTCGCGTAATGGGATGATAAAATCAACCTCGTCGTATTTCAGATAGGGTTCAAAGGTTCGGATATCATAGGGGATGCCGCTACCTCGAAGGTTCGGACCAGTGAGCCCAAGCTGAATAGCTTCGTCTGCATCAATAACCCCAATATCCTTGTTCCTGTCAATCCAGATCCGGTTACGGTTCAGCAGTTTCTGCCATCCTTTGACAATTTCTTCGTAACGCGTTGCAAAATCCTGGATCATAGCGATTGCTTTGGGGCTCAGATCGGTTGCCAATCCACCAATACGACTATGGGATACCGTAAAGCGTGCGCCAGAAACTTCATCAAAAATATTGTAGAGATCCTCTCTTCCCTGAAATGTCCATAAAAAAACACTGACGGCCCCGGCGTCCATTAATCCAACTCCCAGCCAAAGGAAATGTGAGGAAATTCGGGCTAATTCACACATAATCATCCGTA
>JAPOTE010000001.1 GCA_026709335.1 Bacteroidota bacterium
AGAGGTCGGGAATTTTTCAAAAAATACCCCGATCCAGAGGTTTTGCAAGAGGCTCTTGAGTATCGAATTTGATTCAAAAGCGATAGCTTTCAATATCCCCAGCGTAATAGCCAATGCAAGATCAAAGGTTCACCTGGATCCGCCAAGCTTTGGAAATCAAATTCACCCATTTGCATAGTATAAGCTTCTACCTGATAAATTGCATGCCTTATTTCGGGAATCGAAATCGGAAAAAATCACGGGCATTATTGTAGCAAATATCCTGCACGATTTTTCCCAACCATGGCAAATCATTTGGAAGTTCACCGCGGTGAATCTGCATTCCGATCATGTTGCAGAGAATTCTCCGAAAATACTCATGCCTCGGGAACGACAAAAAGCTTCTGGAATCAGTTAGCATCCCCACAAAGCGACTCAGAAGCCCCATATTGGCAAATGCAATCAGTTGCCTCTCCATTCCATCAATCTGATCCATAAACCACCAAGCAGTGCCGAACTGAATTTTACCTGGAATTGGGTACTCAGAAAAATTACCACACATAGACGCTAACACTTCGTTATGGACAGGGTTTACTGAATAGAGAATAGTTCTGGCCAACTGACCACTACTGTGAAGTCGGTCCAAAAAACAGGAAACGCCCCTGGCTATTGAAAAATCTCCAATAGAATCATAGCCACTGTCTGGCCCAGAAGCAAGCGAGTTATTATTCCGCATGGCAGACAGATGGAATTGCTGTGTCCATCCGGCGGCATGATCCATCTTCGCCAGTTCATAGAGTAGCCAACTCTTAAATACAGCTACCTCTTTGTGCGTTGGAACCTTCCTTTGCATCGTACGCTCAAAAATCCGCTGAACACCTGTAGATGAATACTCCTCAGCGGGAATCACTTCTTCTCCATGATCACTGACCATACAGCCATGTTCACAGAAATAATTGTGTCGTACTTGTAATGCTTCAAGTAAATCATTCGGAGATTCTATATTCAGATTTGCTGTTTGTCCAAGATTAGATATGTACTCGCACCAAGAGGCAGGATCCACGATTTGAGAAGCTTTGTCAGCCCGAAATCCCGGAACAACCAAAAGCTCTCTCTTCTCTTTTGCAATTTTAATATGTGAAGAAAGGTTTTCAATCGGATCGTTGGTTGTACAGACAACATGTACATTCATCCGATCGAGCAATCCTGAACAACTGTACTCTGATGTCTGCAATAACTCTGTGCATTTATCGTAGATTCTGCTGGAAGACGTAGTATCCAACCTGTCTCGAATTCCAAAATACCGTAGCAATTCCAGGTGTGTCCAATGGTATAACGGGTTCATCACTGTGTGTGGAACCGTGGATGCCCAAGCGTCAAATTTTTCTCGATCTGATGCGTCACCGGTGCAATAAGCCTCCTTGATTCCATTCATTCGCATTGCACGCCATTTGTAGTGATCTCCCGCCAGCCATGCCTGGGTAAGGTTTGTATATTTTCGATCCGAGGCAATATCATCCGCCGGTAAATGGCAGTGATAATCAATAATCGGCATATCAGCTGCATACTCATGATAGAGTGTTTCAGCAGCAACAGTTCTTAGAAGAAAATTTTCGTCCATAAATTTCCGCATGAATCTCTTGGTTGTTCTTGAGATTTGGGTTAGATACTATGCATGAATGCTTATAATTTGCTTATAACTATAAGCACCCCAATGACCTGTTGAGCGAACACTTGAGGATGCCAATGCCACATCATATCCAGAATCCTCCGGTTTTGCACCCGGGAAATTCGATAGCCGTAACCGTGCGAATTTCATTCTTTGGAAAATGGCGCTCATCATCAAACAGTACCGGATGCAAACTTATTCTGCATATATTTATACCAAAGAATAATGTTTAACTTACTGCGTGCTTCCGGCTCTATTTACGATTCAATCATATGTACATATAAGTAGTGATATGGTGCAGTCACGTATTAACATATTCTCTGTAATCATCATAATGCAACCCATAACATGTGATCAAACGTGTCTCCACGAGATTAGCCAATGCAATCCTTCACTAGCGCTCCTCAATCTCCTCAAAATCAGATTCAATATTGGATAACTGTTACCACGTATTTATAGATTCCTGACGAATGTTCATTCGAATTGCATGTTTGTTTCTACTCTTATCTGCAGGCTGTACCCGAACCGGTAGTGTAGAAGTGATTAAGCTTGGTCATGGACTTGATACCAATCATCCTGTCCACCAAGCCATGGTTTTCATGCAGGAACGACTGGACAGTTTGTCGCAGGGATCTCTCCAGATCCAAATTTACCCAAGCCAACAGCTTGGCACGGAGCGTCAACTATTGGAGTTGTTGCAACTCGGAAGTATAGGGATGACCAAAGTTGCCTCAGCTGTACTTGAAGGTTTTGCATCTGAGTATAAAGTGCTCAGTTTACCATACCTGTTTCGTGACGAAGCACACCGACATGCCGCACTCGATGGCCCCGCCGGCCGAAAAATATTGCTGTCTGGTGAACAGTATTGGCTTCGTGGCTTAACGTACTATGACGCGGGAAGTCGAAGTTTTTATACCACGGAACAACCTATCTATTCACCTGAGGATCTGGAGGGCCTGAAGATCCGTACTCTTGAGAGTGCAACCCAAGTAAAAATGGTCAACAGTCTGGGAGGTTCAGCGACCCCCATAGCTTGGGGGGAGATATATACTTCTCTACAACAGGGAGTTGTCGATGGTGCAGAAAATAATCCTCCTTCATTCTACACTTCCCGACACTATGAAGTATGTAAGTATTACTCACTTGATGAGCATACAGGTCTTCCCGATGTACTACTCATTAGTACCATCATTTGGAATCAATTGACTCCAGAACAACAAGCCTGGGTGCAACAGGCTGCAGATGAATCTGCAGAATACCAAAAGATACTATGGAAAATGGCAACAGATGAAGCGCTGGAAAAAGTGCAAGAAGCAGGCGTCACAATTATCTACCCGGACAAGGCTCCGTTTGTTGAGCGCGTACTTCCTATATATGACGAATACCGAGATATTCCTGAGATTTATGCTCTCATTGAAGAAATTCGTTCCACTGTTCCATGCGATTCATTGAATGACTGCTCAACCCAAGGATTGCCCACTGATGACTGACTCTATCCCTATATGACTCAAACACGTCACCTGCTCGACCGATTCTTATCCGTATTCGTGGCTACTCTCATGGCTACGCTGGTACTGGATGTTTTATGGCAAGTATTTACGCGATTTATTTTGGGTAATCCTAGTTCTTGGACAGAAGAGTTGGCTCGATACCTTATGATATGGGTGGGACTTATTGGTGCTGCCTACGCTGCAGGACGAAGAATGCATCTAAGCGTGGACCTTCTTCCAAATGCACTCTCGGGAAATCGTGCTACTACGTTACGTATTGTGATTGAATCCTTCGTGCTCCTGTTTGCAGTGACTGCTCTTTTTGCAGGGGGAATACGTCTGGTTTGGGTCATGCTTACCCTCGGACAGACATCAGCCAGTCTACAGCTACCATTGGGGTACGTTTACCTGGCAGTTCCGCTAAGCGGATTGTTCATTGCATGGTATGCAATCTTGGATCTTGTGGACGAAATAAAAAATCTAAAGAATGGAAACCGCTGAAATTCTCGTCCTCGTAATCTCCTTTGCGGGCATGCTCCTTTTGGGGGTTCCCATTGCCTATAGCATTGGACTGGCCACCTTGGCCACGATGCTGGTCTCCATAGGAACATGGCCAGCCCTAACAACCCAGGCACAGCGCATAGCAACCGGGTTGGACAGCTTTGCGCTACTGGCGATTCCCTTCTTTATCCTTGCAGGCCAGATCATGAATCAAGGAGGTATGGCCCGCCGATTAATTGACTTTGCCCGAGCTCTTCTGGGGTTACTTCCCGGAGCACTGGCTCATATTAACATCATGGCTTCCATGCTTTTTGGAGCTATATCCGGATCTGCTGTCGCTGCTGCCTCCGCAGTTGGCGGAATCATGACACCTCAAATGGAAAAAGATGGATACGATCGTAATTATGCTGCCGCAGTCAACATTACTTCAGCTACCACAGGACTTGTGATTCCGCCCAGTAATATTCTGATCGTATATTCCCTTGCCAGCGGAGGCGCCTCCATTGCAGCATTATTCTTAGCCGGCTATCTTCCAGGACTTCTGGTTGGTGTCTCGCTCATGGTGGTTGCCGGAGTTCTTGCTCTTCGACGGAAGTATGGTGCGTCGAAAGTAACAGAATTCAAGAAGATATTTTGGCGATTTCTGGATGCAATACCCAGCCTGACACTACTGATAGTCGTCATGGGGGGGATCGTTGCAGGCTTTTTTACAGCTACGGAAGCCGCTGCTGTTGCTGTACTATATGCATTGATTCTCGCACTGATCTACCGTGAAATCTCTTTTCGAGATCTTCCACAAATTCTCATCAGCGCTAGTGGAACAACTGCGGTAGTGTTGCTTCTTGTCGCGACCTCTGTCGGAATGTCTTGGATCATGGCCTATGTGAACATCCCGCAACAATTGACGGAATCTATTTTGGGGCTGACTGATAATGGGATTGTTATTATGTTGCTCATCAACATCATTCTGCTGTGTGTCGGCGTCTTTATGGATATTACACCGGCTGTTCTCATCTTTACGCCAATCTTTTTGCCAATTGCGATAACACTGGGAATCGATCCAATCCATTTCGGGATTATTATTGTTCTCAACCTTTGTATTGGACTCTGCACCCCACCGGTGGGAAGTGTGCTCTTTGTAGGAGTTGGGGTTGCTAAGACCAGAATTTCCCAGGTGACACGTCCACTTCTTCCTTTCTTCATTGCAATGATCATAACACTCATGGTAGTTACTTATGTCCCAGGCTTGAGCCTGTGGCTGCCAGAGCTTTTCCTTGACTAGCCGAGGAAACGCTAACGTGACTGAAAAAATACTCCAATTCGGAACCGGCCGTTTCCTGCGGGCTTTCGCCGATTGTCTTATTGACGAAGCCAACCATTCAGGGCACTACGATGGCAAGGTTGTAATGATCGCATCAACGCCCAGTGGACGCGCACAGCTATTCAATAAGCAAAATGGGCGATACACACTTTGGACCCGAGGGCATGGATCGGAGGGGTTGGTAGATGAACTGAGTACTATTAGCTCTGTAAACCGTGTGCTATCTGCCAGCACCGAATGGGATGAGGTTCTAGCCATTGCTCGTAATCCCTCCCTGCAAGCCATTCTTTCTAACACCACAGAAATTGGCCTTTCGCTCCAGAAAAACGATCTCTATTCTACCCCTAAATCCTTTCCTGCCCGGCTTTGTGCCCTGCTCTTTGCACGTGCAGAACACTTTGATTATATCGTTTCTAAAGGGATGGTCATCTTGCCCTGTGAACTCGTAGACAATAATGGAGCCCTGTTATGCAACCTTGTAATGGAACAAGCAAAGCGATGGAATCTAGGGACGCGTTTCATGGACTGGATACAGCAATCTACCCTGTTTTGTAATACTTTGGTAGATCGCATTGTACCGGGACTGCCTGGAAAAACCGAACTGGAATCCGCTTATTCCCGTCTAGGATATAGAGATGAACTGCTTACTGTCTGCGAGCCATATCGACTTTGGGCTGTTCAGGCAGACCAAAGCCTTCAAGAAAAACTCGGATTCTTTAAAGATGTCGAAGGTATTGTTCTCACCTCGGATATTGCACCGTACCGCACCCGAAAAATCGGATTGCTTAATGGAGGACACACTCTCTCTGTACCCGTGGGACTGTTGGCAGGATGCGAAACGGTTTTGGAAAGTATCACCCACCCCAAGGTCAGCAGATTCATTGAGGACCTCCTGAGAGATGATATCGGCCCTGTACTACCTGTGGCCCCTGAGACCGTAAGCCCTTATATTGATGAAGTTCTGCAGCGCTGGCGAAACCCCTACATGCATCATCGCCTCATTGATATTACGTTGCAGTCAACCACAAAACTCCGCCACCGCGTTGTACCTACTCTCCTGAATTATTATGAAATACACCCCGACGGACCGCCCCCCGAACTGATCACAGTGGGCTTTGCAGCATGGCTCCGCTTTATGCGTGGAACCTCAAAACTCAACGGTATAGTACACAACAGTTTGGCGGGATCCCGCCACCCTATCGTTGATGATTATGCAGAACAGTTTTATGAGTGGTGGCCACAAGATCATAACCTTATCCCCGGCTTTGTTCAAGATGTTTTTTCCAGTCAGGACTTGTGGGGAACCTCTTTATGTGATTTTCCTGGATTTACAGAGGCGGTATTGGATGCTCTCCACATGATTCTTCATCATGGAATAAAGTCAATACTGCGTGGCACAGAGGTGCCATAATTACGTTAGATCCTCATAGTATTGCATTGAGATCTGCTGAGATCTATTGATCATGGATATCTTGATATGAATCAAGAGTTTCGACTCTATAATACCCTTACCAGCAAAGTTGAGCCTCTGTCTCTGATTGAGCCTGATCGCTTACGTTTTTATAGCTGTGGCCCGACTGTCTACTCCTATGCTCACATTGGTAATTTTCGATCTTTTCTGACGGCTGATCTGATCTTGCGCACTGCAAGAGTACTTGGCTGGAAAACCACCTATGTCACAAATATTACCGACGTCGGGCATCTTACCAATGATGATGCTATAGATACCTCAGGGGAAGACCGGATGGCTCGAGCACTCAGGTCTGCCGAAGGAAAGCGATTTGCTAATGTATGGGATCTAAGTCGCTATTACTCTTCCGCCCTGTTAGCCGACTGGCGAATTCTGAACCTGCTGGAACCGGATGTTCAACCCCGAGCAACTGAACATATCCGAGAGCAGATTCAGGTAATTGAGCAACTTTTATCTAATGGGGCTGCGTACCAGACTTCATCCGGAGTATATTTCTCGGTAGCTTCTTTTCCAAATTACGGCAAATTGTCTGGCAATTACGCTGCAGAAGCACTTGAACTTGCCGTGCGGGATGTTGTGGTAGATCCTGAAAAAAAAGACCCTCGTGACTTTGCTCTATGGAAAAAAGATGATCAACATCTGATGCAATGGCACAGCCCTTGGGGATGGGGGTTTCCGGGATGGCACATTGAATGCTCCGTGATGGCACAAGCCTATCTTGGAAATGAAATTGACCTGCACGCTGGGGGGGAAGATCTTATCTTCCCCCATCATGAATGTGAAATCGCACAAGCCGAAGCACTGACTGGAAAACCTTTTTCCAGACACTGGGTCCATACACGATTTCTTCAGGTAGAAGGCAAAAAAATGTCCAAGCGATTGGGCAATTTTTACACTGTAAGAGATTTGATCCAGCAGCGCAATGTTGCTCCGCTTGCAGTGCGACTAGCTCTGATCAGTGGGCAATATCGTAAACCATTTAACTTCACTTTTTCAACACTCCGAGATAGTGAACGGCATGTAAAGCGATTCCAGGAAGCATTTGATGTCACAAAAGATGCGCATGATCGAGGCACCGAAGGGGATCCCAACATTGGTGATGCCTTAACTGACAAACGTAACGCGATTTTGAGCGCGCTGCTTGATGACCTGAACACACCCGCGGCAATTGCACAAGCGCTTGATGGGATACGTACCATCCTAGGGCATAGGGATGCGCTGGGGATTCGTGCACATCAGTTTATCATTGGTGTTTCAGATTTATTGGGTATCGTGCCCCAAACTTCACTTCTGTCTGGCAAAGGTATTACCGTAGGCCATTATCTTAATGGGGCAGACAAAGATGACTCCGCAGCAGATGACTCGCCGACAAATACGATCGAAGAACTCATTGAATCTCGTGCAGTTGCACGAGAAGCGCGTGATTTCTCCACGGCCGACAAAATTCGTGATCAACTGTCAGCCATGAACATTGAAATCAAGGACAACCCTAATGGTACCACATGGGAGAGAAAAAGTGATATCTGATTCCTGCCATGATCCTCCTAAATTCATCAATACACTTTGATCCTGACGATGTGAGAGGCTTGTTCTATTTCTGAAAATTGCAACATGCATTCACTACATTTATAGATTCGTTTACAATAACCTCTATTTAATTATGCACTTTCAACAGATTGACTTCAGTACAGTTGGTGGCGGACTTGGACGAATGATGGAAAGATTTATGAGTGATGGGACATTGACCGGAGATGCAAATGAAGATGCCTTCATTGCCGCCAGCCCTACCGCAGCGATTTTAGGTTTATTGTTTGATCAGCGTGTCCGGGCCGAAGTTGCGTTTACCGGAGCCAAACGTTTGCATGACCGAATCGGGCATCTTGACCTGGCAATTATTGCTGATATGAACGAAGATGAACTGCGTGTAACCTTTGCTGAGCCTCCTGCAGTCCACCGATTCTCCAACAAGATGGCCGATACAACGCGTAAGGTTGCACGCTTCATTGTAGACAAATACGATGGGAAACCCGAAGGGTTATGGAATGACGGTGCTGAAGTTGCAGTCATTGAGCGTCGCATCAAGGAACTGCCGGGTTTTGGGCCGGGAAAAGCTGCAAAGATAAAATATGTCCTCCATTATTTTGGATTTCGAGATTTTTCTGACAAATAAGTAGCTCTGATACTACTTCTGGTAGAGCGGCAGCTCTATTCGCATCGTTGTGCCTTGATCCGATCCCGTCGTGTAGCTGATTTGTCCGCCCGAAATTTCAACTGTCTGCTTTGCGATTGCCAGACCAAGTCCGGACCCACTGGTCTTGGTTGAAAAATTGGGTTCAAAAATTCGATCCTGCATTTCTGGGGGTATCCCCTTGCCATTATCAATCACCTGGCTAATAACCCGGTTTCCATCTCGTCTTGCAGTGACCGTAATCGTTTTTTCCTCCTGTCCTCGCACAGCTTCCAGTGCATTTTTAATGAGATTAATATAAGTGCGACATAATTCGCCGGGATCCCCCCAAACTGGTAAAGGAGAATCAGGAAGCTGCAAGTTTAATGTAACCTCGGCAGATGCCTGCATGAGTTCATGTGCTTCACCGATTACAGTACACAAGTCAAAATTATCTACTTGCCTGCGGGGCAACCGGGCAAATGACGAAAATTCATTTGCAATATGTGCTAATGAATCAACCTGCGCAATGAGTGAAGCAGTTGTCCGATGGAATAGCTTTTTGAACTTGGATCCATTCTTGCCCTTACTGTCGAATGAGTGTTGAAGATGCTGGATGGACAACTTCATAGGAGTGAGGGGATTTTTTATTTCATGCGCAATTTGACGTGCCATTTCCCGCCAGGCTAATTGCCGTTGCTGTGTAGCCAGGATTTGTCTGCTCTCGGCGAGCTGACTTTGCATTGTATTAAACGTTTTTACCAGCGCCCCTAATTCGTCTCGTGATTCTACAGGTAAAACCTGCTCAAATTTTCCCTGAGCTGCATTTTCAAGTCCTTTTTGCAACCTGGCAATCGGCTGAGCCAAGGCACGAGCGAGCAACGAACCGGTAAACATCACCAGAATACCGAGTCCTAGCAGTGCACCAAATAAATAAGCCAGTGTGCGAGCACGTTCTTCTTCTATGCGCTCAGCTTCCGGCAAATTGGGTACGGATAAAATATATGCGGGCATCCCGCTTGTATCTAGGATAGCGTGATATCCTGCCGTATACTCAAAATCCCCAAGTTTATGATCTACAAATGTAAACTGTTCAGCATTCCCATGTATGGCACTAAATACTTCGGCTGGTAACCGCTGGTCGACAATACGGTCATCAATCAATTGTTGGCGGCTTGAAGCGATAAGCCTCGTACCACGATACAGATTCAAGTCTAATCCAACACGGGCAGACAAGGAATCAATATGGTTACGCTCGAGTGCAGCCACACTGTTTTCACCAAGTCCTCCCTCGGGGATCAAAGTTGACTCAACACGCTCCAAGTGCTGTCGGAGCCAGCTCTGGATTGCTCTCTCATTTTCTCCAGCTACTACGTTATATCCTGCAATTCCAACCGGAATGACTGCAACCACTCCAAGTAGCAAAAAAGCCTTCATAACTCTATCCTGATATCTTAGACGGGTCCGTGGGATAAGGCCAGATCTCCACTGTTTTATATATCCGACCATGAAGAATGGAATCCCCAATAGTAATCCACCGGTTACGAATCGAAGCAGATAGTAAAGATGATCAAACGGGCCATCAATAGCCATTCGGACAGCTACAATATCACTCTCCCTGCGATGATAATGACTGAGGTACCCTCTTCCAATTCCTGCAGATTCTTCCCTCCAGAATGATTGACGCTGCTCCAGTTCGGATGCAACATCAGGATCCAGTCGATATTTGGCAAAGCGTTTTCCAAATGTTCGCATCAACTGTCCGTCACTATAGGAGGCAAGCGAAAGGTCTTCGTATAGATCTAGATGACCCGACGACAACAGAATCCGCAAAAGAGGAGTGTTTGCTTCCTCAGAAATGATATGTGGTTGCGCCTGAACAAGAATCCATCCATCCCCTAGCGCGGCCAACCCCGTATACTGATAACGGGTGGATTCTGCTGAGTTGGGTTCAAGAAACATGTAATCAGTCGCCTGCAATTCGGTCTCTCTGCTCAATTTCACCAATAGATCCTGGATATCCTCTGAGGACGATGTAGCATCTCCCGTACTATAAATTTCTTCTCCACCCTCGGATAAGAAGGTGATGCCGACATCGTATGCTCCCAGTGAAGAAAAAAGAGAGCCGCTTAACAATCTCTCAGCTTCATCCTCAATTTTTTCGCCGGACTGAAGATTCTCATGGAGTTGTGTTTGGCGTAGTGCTTTCTCAACGATTTCACGAACTGCCAGAGATGCGTTAGGGAGAACAGCACGGTCAAAGGTTGTGACTGCATGGGTAATCCGACTTTGCATGCGCTTGTGCAAAGCTTCATGATAACCTGGATACAACAGGATGCATAGTGCCAGAGCCGTAGGGATGACCCGCCTGACTGTAAGCCAAGCATGTATATCTCCTTTGGCTTCGCATAATCCAATATACAGACATACAATCATCAAACTAATACTGAATATCCACGGGCACCATTGTAGCCAATGGAGCAAGATGATTGCCACTGCCGTGACGCCTCCCAGAATGCCTTGACCGAGACGACCTGGTTTCATCGCGAACCCTATCGAAAAGCCCGTAGATATGATCAGAATGATCCCAAGTGTCAACAAAAGCACTGATCCATAAACAATCAGTTCCAATAAATTTGGAATCAGTACACTTCGACCCGTATAACTGAGCGTAGAATCTAATACGCTGGCCTGTACTGCTGCCATTAGAACTGACGCCAGTATCAGCCCTAACAGGATAATGGCTACTAAACGAATCCAAGCTATGACTCTGTACTGAGAAACTGGCTTGGAGTATGCATTCGTATATCTCAGCGCTGCTGCCCCCAATATGAAGACACACAGGGCGCTGATCAAAAAATCACCAGTCGTACTCATCAACCCGCCCCCAAATGTGGAAGCTAGATGAACCGGATCAAAAAGTGGGCTCAGCAGGGCATTCCCCGTTTGATATCTCGCTGGTACTTCAAGGTATAATAAGGCGAAACGCCCCGCCCCCAGAGCCACCGAAAAAATTACTAAACCAAAGAAGTTCAACTTTGTACCGTACCACTTCCACATTCCCCATAGAATCCATAACACCAACAACGCGGCATTCAATGCCATCATGTTACCGTAGAATTCTGCGGTTCCCATAATTAATTTGGCCTTGGTAGGGGGGATGATCTCATAAGTTCCAACCGACTCCCCATCCAGAGACCACAGGAAATTTTCACCTACCGTGTCTCCATACTCCACCTGAATATCCATTCCTGTACGGATTTCCCATGTATCCACAATGTCGTAATGCTCTAGAATAGAGTTACGTACGGGGGCTCTCGAAAAGAGATTCTGGGTCACATGTATACTTCCTACCACTGCATCTTCCACCATGATCGGCTCCCGTAAAACCAGTGCAGTTCGCCACTCATGATCCCGTGCAATTCCCCAATGACGATAGGCTTGCTCAGGGATCAATGAATGAGGAGCACTTTGCCCCTTCCAAGCAAGCAGCTTCATATCGGTATCGTAAACAGATATAGATTGTTGCTCGGAAATCACAATTTCTGCTAGATCCTCAATCAGGGCGGGAGAAGGAACCTGCTCAAATGGAAATGAATACTCTGTAATCAGTCCAGCCGCTTCCGAAACAAGAGCCTCCATTCTCTCTTGAGTTCTTGTAAATTCGGATTGTACAATTTGTTTTGCTGTATTAACCTCTCTTTGCTGACGTAATTCAATTCCTTGGCTGACAATCCTTACATGCATCCATTGACCAACCCAGGCCAATAAAACAAGGCCCAATAACGCCCCTACAATTCCAACAAAAACTTTAGTTCGCAAAGGATTCTGCATCAGGCAGGAATAACTTGGATTGCGAGTAGCTTAACTGCTGGAAAAACCCCGCCAAAGCGCAGATAAAAACGCAGTGACTGAAGCTGATCTTGAACTGCAAAATGTCCAATAAGCCACCATTCTTCCCCGTGTGTCAGATTATGATGAAGCTCAAATTCATCAGGTGGATACTGGCGAAAAAAAGTCTTTAGTACATAAAATGCCTGGGAGCGGGAGTACCGCTGAGGCTGTTGTAGCAAGGCAAGCTCCAGATAATCATCCGCATAGCTTACAATCCCTTCTGCATCTCCTTCTGACAGATATTCCAAAAAAATTGGAACATCCAATGTATCCGTTTGGCCCCAGCTCACACATGGAATCATGCCAAGAAGTAATAAAGTCGAACAACCTATCAAGTTAGATCTTACGGTTCGGGATTTTGTCATCTTTTTTGAGGCAGGCCATTATTGAATCAAGTACCATATTAGACATTGCAGTACGCGCACTGATGGTTGCTGTCCCCGAATGCGGCGTCAAAATAGTCCTTGGGTGGGAATGCACAGATTCCGGAAGATTCGCGCTATACACATCTAATCCTGCACCCCAGAGTTTTTTAGATTTCAGTGCGCGATCGAGAGCAGTTTCATCAATAACCTCTGCACGTGAAGTATTAATCAAAATCGCACCATCCTTCATGCAATTCAAAAATTCTTCGTTGACCAAATGATAGCTGTCTGGATTGAGATCACAGTGTAATGTGAGTACATCGCTTATTTCGAGTAACTTACGCCAAGTGCGATATGATGCTGTCGTTTCTCGCTCAATGGTCGGATTAGCCCGATCACGATTGAAATAAAAGATCTTCATCCCGAATGCATGAGCACGGCGAGCAACTGCGACACCAATCTGCCCAAGGCCAATAATTCCGAGATTTTTTCCAGTCAAATCAAACCCAAGAGGCATTGCTTCAGGCCCCTGATCCAGTATTTTCTGTGACTCTTTAAACCTGCGAGCAATCAACAGAAGTAGTGATATAGCTAATTCAGCGGTCGCGATGGCACCGACATTTGGAGTATGCGTGACAACCACCCCCTTTGCTTTAGCACTCTCCAAATCAATATTGTCGGTCCCTACTCCAAACTGTGCTATAATTTTGAGCTTCGGGGCACGATCCAGAAACTCGGAATTAACTCGATCATACGGCGTGGTAACAACTGCATGAGTATCCCGAAGCTCTTCATCAGAAATGGGAAATCCCAAAGAACGTACAGAAACAATATAGTGCTGGCGAAGATGTGCCAGCGCCTCTTCCGACAATACACTTGCAATCACTTTATGGGATGACATTATCACCACTTCATATTAATCCATCGTTAAACTGTCGAACCGCATAATCACAGGCGCGTGCTGTTAAAGCCATATAGGTAAGTGAAGGATTCTGACAGGCGGAGGATGTCATACATGCACCATCGGTAACAAATAGATTACGTACATCATGGCACTGATTAAACGCGTTCAGGACACTGGTTTCTGGATCACGCCCCATTCGGGCAGCTCCCATTTCGTGATTTCCCAACCCCGGTGCAGATTCCACCGTGTCATATGCCTCCACATTAATAAATCCACTCGCCTCCAGCATCTCAGCAGCGGTCTCCATGATATCCTTGCGCATGGCCCGGTCATTGTCATCTCGGGTCACGTGAAATCGTAGCACAGACAATCCCCATGAATCACGTATTGATTCATCCAGAGTACAGTAGTTATCATACCTTGGTAATGTTTCGGCAAAACCGCCCAATCCCATTCTCCACTCTGCCGGTGTACGCAGACTATGCTTGAACTCTGCTCCAAAACCGCTCATCCCATAGGCACGCCCCCAACCTACCCGACTAGCAGATCCCTGAAATCCATATCCACGCAAAAATGAAGGGTGATGAGTTTCTGGCCCTAGATTGCGAAATCTTGGAATATAGATTCCATTGGGGCGCCGCCCCATATAGTAACGATCTTGATATCCTTCAAATGACCCCCTGGCTCCAACATGATAATGATGATCCATGAGGTAATGCCCCAGAGTTCCACTGGAGTTCGCAATTCCATCTGGAAAGCTGCGGCTACTGGAAAGGAGCATGATCCGGGCAGTATTCATTGAAGATGCACATAAAAAGATCATCTTCCCATGGTATGTCCTGCGCTCTCCTGTATTCATATCGATTGTATCCACTCCCGTGGCTCGGCCGGTTGTCTCATCATAATTTACCTGACACACAAGGCTGTCTGTTTGTACCGTAAGATTTCCTGTCGCTCTCGCTATGGGAAATGCAACACTCACCGTACTGTAATATGAACTGGTAGAACATCCTCTTTCGCATGCGCCGCAATACTGACATGCTGCCCGATTTCCCAATGGTTCGGTGAGAGTAGCCGTTCGCCCGATTGTGACTGTTCTCTCCGGAAACGTTGACTCTACGCTTTTCTTGAACATCAACTCAACCGCGTTCATTTCCATGGGCTTCTGAAAAATTCCATCCGGTAGTTGAGGAAGTCCCTCTGCCTGGCCGCTCACACCGATCGTTCTCTCTACGTAATCATACCATGGAGCTATATCTTCATAACGGATAGGCCAGTCCACTCCATTTCCATCCTCAAGATTTGCCAAGAAATCCATCGGGCTTAAACGATAGCTTTGACGTGCCCACATTAGTGATCGACCACCAAATACATCGGCCTGTATCCATGTATAGGGTTCTTCCTGAACATATGGATGCTCAGAATCGCGCATAAAAAAATGACGTGTAGCTTCTGAAAAAACGTAGGTTTTGTCCTGTATCGGATAATGTTCACGTACCACAGCTGGTGGAACCTCTCCCCGTTGCGGTAACTCCCACTGCTCTTTATCTTCGGTAATATAATCCTCTATATGGCGTACCATTCGACCGCGCTCCACAACCAGTGTCTTGAGACCAAGGCGGCAGAGCTCCATCATTGCCCATCCGCCAGACATTCCCGAACCAACTACAATGGCGTCATATTCCTGCTTTTGATGAAAATTCATTGATTAAATCGAGAGAAATAAATTTAACGATGGCAGTTCATGGAGAATCTGTACATCGAGTGGATTCGCATAATCCTCCCACAGTGCATCTAGGAGGTCTCGATCAAGATAGCCATCATACGTGACGAATCTGTATTTCCATACAAATGGTTTATCAGGTGTAATTGTAAAAGATCCAACCTGTGACGGGGCAAAATTGAAAAATGGCTCTGTTGGGTGTATCCGCATGGGCTGAGGCGCCTCATGATTATCTGGATGCCCCAGCACTGCGATTCCTGCATATTCGCCATCTATCAGACCTCCTATGTGACACCAACGCGCTCTGGTAGCATGTCCACTTTCTCTTGTATGACCCTCAGATGTAAAGAATTCTGTACTTACTTTTCCGTTCCAATCTCGATGGCCGCGAAAACCCACGCCTCCATATCTATGTTCAGAAAGTATGAGGGCACTATCCGTTGCAGCTGTCTGGACGAGCACTAAATCCAGAATATTAAACTCTGTAGAATTACTGTATACATTCATATGCCATGATTCGTGTAAGGCAGTGATCTCTTCTTCACCCACCATATCAACATACCGATGACTGGATTGAATCCCTGCATAAACAGATCCACTCCACACACTATCCAAGCTACGAACTTCAACTCGTCCCGTCCCCTGTCCCATATTCCAGAAATCAGGGTTTCGGCCCTGGAAAATTGTTTTTGTCCAAGCGGCCCATATTCCATGATGATGGACATGATCCTGTGGATAATCATCCGTAATAATTTGTCCTCCGGGTGTCCAGACCGGATGCAGATATCCATCTCGGTGATAAATCTCGGGAATATCCGTATGCGGCATCTGACCCTTGGAAAAGTGATATGCTGCTACTTCACGATCATCAACACGAAAAAGAATGCGGTTTTCTACCTGTTGGGATGTGGCAGTTAAAACTTCCTCATCTATCGAGCGAACCGTCCATTGCAGGACCACTTCAGGAGATACATTCATCACCAGCATCATTGCTTTCCCATCCTGGTCTACCTGCAGTGGAACACTGATCCCCATCTGATTGCGAGCTGTATAATTTCCGACCTCTAAACTCGTTTCAAATGTAACTATTGCCAAGGGGCGAGGCCGTTTTGCTCCTGTAGTTTCAAAGATCAATAATGGCGAATCTACACATGCGGCAAATAAGAGAATGATTACGAAAATAACCATTCTTGCAAAATGATTCCACAGTATCTTCATGTGCTCAAAGATACGAGTTTGGAACATGCTGTCATACATTCCAATCCTGTTTTTTCAAACACTCATATTATCCTGAAAACCCTCTCCACATGACTGAATTTCTCCTTCCTGCTTTCCTGAAAGGTACGATATTTTCCCAGGATTTTGGACTTGAAAAGCAGGGAGTGATTTAATCGAGCGCGAAACAAGAGCTAACTGGATGGACAGTATGTTACCCCATATTCTCCCCTTGAAGGACTATCTGAATGATAACCATACTCGAAGAATAGAACCTTGGAAAAATGCAGATAAATGGAGTTTACATCAGTGAGATTCTATCTGGCACGTAATCTCATCTATGTCTTTGATGTTCCGTGATCATCGAACGAGAATTTTAGTGCCGCACCGCCGAAAAAAATTCCGAAGGAGATTTTTGCAAAACCTCTGTTTTTCAGACAGAAAAGCTCTCTCAGGAACTCTCAGAGCAATGTTTATGCTCAATTTCGGGGGTTTTGCAAGAGGTTCAGAGAAATATCAGTTATATCATTATATCAGAATTATCCTTACCCCTAAGTGCTTTATGCAATTTGATTGGTGAACTGCCTGGAGACTATAGCAATTTGTATCTTACTGTGTACAAGCCGCTCACAATGAGCAAACTCACAACCCGTGCTTGATCGTCGCAAAAAAGTTCAGTACTGACAGATATTACCTACAACTTCTGGTTCCTATAGCCACAGTAACTCATGTCAAACCCCCGAAGACCACAAACAGTTGAGGAATACATTGCAGCAGCTCCAAATAAAGCTCTCCCTTACCTCCGTAAGCTTCGCAAAATCCTACAAAGCGTTGCACCGGATGCACAAGAAGTAATCAAATGGAATATGCCCTTTTTCGTAGAACCTCGTTTTCTCTTTTCCTATTCCGCATTCAAATCTCATCTGAATTTTTCTCCACACCATGCATCTTTGGAGGTTTTTCACAATGAACTTAAAAATTACAAAACCACTAAATACAGCTTACAGATCCCCTATAACGAGCCTTTGATGGAGGACCTGATTCGAAGAATTGCACAATTCTGTGTTGAACATGTAAGTCAAAGCAAAGACAAGAGCTTCTGGTAGGTGACGAAATCCATCACGACCTAATTTCAGCTGGCCTTATATCAACTAGAAATCTTCCTGGTGCTTTGCCGTCAATCTTTGCCCTACAAACACTTTCTATATCTTCTAGAACAACTGTTCCCATAGATAACTGATTCATCTCGTGTTCTGCAATCAGAGTTTGTAATCTACGCCAGACAGCCTTCCGATCTTCTATGGGTGCATAATTTGAATCTATTCCCATGAGTGTTATTCCACGCAGAATAAATGGGTACACCGTAGTAGTCAACTTCGCACCAGCTGCATTCCCTGAGGCAACAACCAATCCATGAGGCTTCACCTTCGCCAGAGCAGCAGCTAGAGTCTTTCCCCCAACCGTATCCACGACACCGTCATATAGAGCATGATCAAGGGGACGTCCTGGCTCATCAATTCGTTCTATCGTTTGAGTTGCACCTAGACCGGAAATTTTATGCCATAGATGTAAGCTTCCACAGGATGCAATCACTGTATATCCCAAGGTTGCAAGTAACTTGATAGCAATCAATCCAACTCCCCCTGATGCACCTGTAACTAAAATTTTTCCTTTCTTAATTCCATGATTCTCCAAGGCCATCACGCTCAACATTGCGGTGAGCCCTGCTGTACCCAAGATCATGGAATTACGTGTACTCATCCCTTCGGGAAGCTTCATCAGGTACTTGGATGTAACCACTTGTAGCTGCGTGTATCCTCCGCTAAAAGATTCTCCAAGCCCACCACCCGTCAAGATGACTCGATCTCCTGCCACATAATCTGCAAGTTTGGACTTAATAACCGTACCAGCGAGATCAATCCCTGGCACGAATGGAAAAGGCGCGCGGATAACTTTACCCGTTCCGGTAACCGCTAACGCATCCTTATAATTGATACTAGAATATTCTACCGAAATTGCGACCGAATTCTCTGGAATTGGTTTTGCTTCTTGTAGCTCAATGGAGCATTGTTCTGGACCATTCAAGACCAGCGATTTGTACCTTTCCTGCATATATGCAACTTATTCTAACGTCCGAGTACTAATAAGTAGGATTCAGATTTCTGTTCCAATGTATCCTCATCGAGCAAATCATTCATTTTATCATGTATATGTTATGGCTGCCCTTGTGGTAAGTCTAGTGGTTGTTACGATATGCTTTAAGCTACCTATTCATTTCGATCCTGCTCCCAAGCCATGGAAACCGCACTGGGGAACTTCTGGGCCTATTACCGGAACAGAGCAGGTTGCGTTATTGGTTCCCACAACCCATACAATCTCCATCTCGTCATCTGCTACAGGTGAAACCCCGAAAATACCAACTCCCGATGTATTCATTCCCCCCCAAGAAGATGTTGTTTCTCAATCCAATGATTTCCTCATTCGTAAATCCACGGCTGTGCCTGTGCTGGATCATGCAGATGTGATGCCAAAAATACACGGCGGTTTGGGGGCATATTACATCCTTATTAACTATCCAGAAGAAGCCATAAACCAAGGAATTGAAGGAAAACTGACGCTTACATTTACGGTAAATGAAGATGGGAGAACCAGTGATATCCAAGTCACACACCCCCTTCATACACTACTTGATTCTGCGGCTGTTCAAGCGCTCCGCAGGACACGCTTTATTCCTGGTCAGCATCTAGGAAAATCTGCTCGAATCCGGATGCGACTTCCCGTCCGGTTCGAACTGGTTAGTTCTCTTGACTCCAGTCACACTAAACCATCAGCGCCGAAAAAGACTTCGGAGTAATGCCCGCATGAACCCACGTAGCATTCCACTAACAATTTTCCCGAATATTGATCCAAATGACATAAGATTAGACAGGCGGATAGGTATACGAAGCTCCGAATCCCAGAGGAATCCCTAGCACCCAGTATAAGATCAGAAACGCTGTCCAGGCAATTAAAAACGTGATTGAGTAGGGAATCATGATTGATGTTAACGTTCCAATTCCAGTCTGCTTGAAGTATCTCTGACAATACACCACTACCAAGGGGAAGTATGGCATCAGAGGCGTAATGATGTTTGAAGAAGAGTCACCTACCCTATAGGCAGCCTGTGTCAGATCTGGTGAAATTCCTACCTGCATCAACATTGGCACAAAAATCGGTGCCAATAGTGCCCACTTCGCGGAAGCTGATCCTACAAAAAGATTGACAAATGCCGTCAGCAGAATGATCCCAATGATGGTAACGGAACCAGGCAGTGAGAATGCCTGAAGCGTAACAGCTCCCTTGAGCGCCAATAGAGCTCCGATATTTGAAGAACTGAATGCATGTACAAACATGGCACAAAAGAATGTCATCACTATGTAATATGCCATTCCACTCATCGCTTTTGTCATTGCATGCACCATATCTTTTGACGACTTGAATGCACGCGCTAAATATCCATATACTACTCCAGGTATAAGAAACAGTAAGAAGATGAGCGGTACAATAGACTGCATGATTGGAGCCTGAAAAGAATTCAGCGAGCCACTGGAATCTCTGAATGGCGAGTCAGCAGGGATCAATGTCAAAATGAGTATCACAAGTCCAGATATCATCACTCCCGTAGCCCACCAAAATGCTTTCGATTCTCTACTGCTGATCTGATCCATTCCTTCGGATTTCTCAGCATCTTCATCAATGGGGGTATTTTTTTGAAGACGTGGCTCCACGAGGCGATCTGTGATATACCAACCCAGAGCAATAATTAATCCGCTGGAGACTGTCGTGAAAAAATAGTTACATAACGGATTGACCAGTATGGCCGCATCAAGAATCTGCGCGGCCGGCTGCGTAAATCCTTGTAAGAGTGGATCAAGGGCAGACGGAAGAGGATTTGCACTGAAGCCTCCTGAAACCCCTGCAAATGCTGCAGCGACTCCCGCTAAAGGATGACGCCCGGCCGAATGAAATATAATTCCTCCCAGGGGAATCACCAGTACATATCCTGCATCTATTGCACTATGACTCAAGAGTCCCACAAGAATTACAACCGGTGTTAGAAGCCCCACAGATGTCTTTGACAAAAGTAATTTGATCCCGGTATTAAAATAGCCTGCCTCATCCGCTACACCCACGCCAAGCATTGCAACCAACACGACACCGAGCGGGGCAAATCCGGTGAAGATGGAAACCATCTGACTCATAAATTCGGTAATTGCACTACCACTCAGCAAATTATTGATCACTAGTGGTGCACCGGTTCGAGGATCGATAACCGAAGAAAATGAAAAATTTGAAAGAAATGCGCTCAAAATCCACACTACAAACAGCAGCAATAAAAAGAGCATGGATGGATCGGGCAATTTGTTACCGACTACTTCAATGCCCCTGAGGCATCGATCCACGAACCCCTTATCAGGATTGCTTTGAATTTGCTGATTCATATGTTGAGAAGACTGAATAGTTAGTCGGAAATTTATGCGTTTATCTATCCGGATAGATAAACGCACGGATTATTAACCTTGTTAATGACTGTAACATCATTTAATTGATGGTAAAGAAGAACCTCTCTCCGAGATAAGGTAAGAAACGAGAACTCCTCTTACAAACCATTCATCAAATTTCCCAATTCTGCTGTAGTACTTGTCCAATTGACAGACGATTCCCCTGTTCATCTCTTGACACATATTACTTTGAGCTATTGAATCGGGCAAATGGTAACCAAGCCAGGCAGAAAATCAGAAGCCCCAAGAATTCCGCACTCAATATATACCAAGGCCATGGCCCTAGAAAATCTAAAAGCGATCCCGCACGCGGTTTTTCCATCAGATACAAATAATTGGAACCGGCGAAATAATTGAAGATGAAAATGATCAACGCATATGCATTAACGAACAAGAGACTGTTGATCACCCCAATGATTCGTGGATAAATCCGCCACACAACGATAACATAGATGATATGAATCACCAAGCCGCAATGAACAATCCAGTAGGTCATAAACAGCAAGTGGGGAAACGGTTGATCTATATCAGGTGTCAGCACCCCCTGCAGTGTTCCTCCCAAAATAAGATAATACAAGATTTCAATCATGCGTTTGGGGGGATTTCGCCAGAACAATATTGGCAACAAGAGACCAAACAGATTGCAAAGATCAAATGGAAGATCTTCATGCCAATCAAAGCTACCTGTCAACCAACGAAAAGATATTGCACCAACAACACAAGCACTGACTAGAATTGAAATCCCTCTCGAAATCCATAATTTTAAATCTGGCCCGAATCGCATGCGAGCAATCAGTGGTAGAAAAACACACACTATGATCATAATGGATATGATCATAAAGTGTTGGAATTCAAAAAATTCGATTCCACTTGTTTGCGCGAAAAAGAAGCTCATTACTACTCCCGGAAATCTGTGTAATTTATGTGATTTAACAATAAATTGATCATATGTCTCAATTTTATTCTCTGACTCTCATGTTATCGTATTATGTCTGAAAATATTGCTACAACTGAGGAAATTCGTGGACTATTTCCCGCACTGCGACGTGAGTACAATGGCCACATGGTAGCCTACTTTGATGGTCCGGGGGGTACCCAAGTTCCTGATTTAGTGACCAATGCCATGATTGATTACTTGCACTATCACAATGCAAATACCCACTGGGCTTATCCTTCAAGCGCTGAAACCGATGCAATTCTTGCTCATGCCCGTTCAGCCTTCGCTGACTTTCTGAATTGCCAGTCTAACGAAATTGTTTTTGGCCACAATATGACTACACTAACATTTCATGTGGCTCGCGCTCTCGGTCGCTCCTGGAATCGTGGTGACGAAATTCTCGTGACCGACCTGGATCATCATGCGAATATTGACCCCTGGAAAGATCTGGCGAGAGAGCGTGGATATGTGATTCGATCGGTAGAATTCGACCCGAAGACGGGCGAATTGAATCTGAGGCATCTTAAGAACCTGATATCTTCTCGAACTCGGTTAATTGCGGTCGGGGCAGCATCAAACTCGCTTGGAACTATCAATGACATTAAATCAATTACCAATTTGACCCGCGAGCTCGGCATTATTTCCTACATTGACGGGGTAGCCTATGCACCACACATTTTGTGTGATGTGCAAGATCTTGACTGTGATTTATTTGCGTGCTCTCCCTACAAGTTTTATGGTCCCCACGCAGGTGTTTTGTATGGACGGCAGAAATTGCTCGACAATCTGGACGTGCCTCGCTTAAAACCTGCTAGTTCTCAAGCACCTGAACGCCTGGAAACCGGGACATTGTGTCATGAGGCAATTGCTGGCGCTGCGGCGGCCGTAGAATTTCTCGCCTCTCTCGCTCCTGTTGAATCCCGTCGTGCCGCACTTGAGTTCACCTACCGCACTTTTCATCAACGTAGTCATATTCTCTTTGAGCATCTTTGGAAAGAATTATGTGAAATTGATGGCGTCACATGCTATGGTCCAGCACCAGCTGATGCACGGATCCCTACTGTTAGTTTTACGATTCGAGGATTAACTTCGGAAGAAGCCTGTAGACAGCTAAGCTTGTGTGGACTTTTTCTCTCGCATGGCGATTTCTATGCCACTACGGTCATTGAAAAACTGGGACTTGAGGGACTTATTAGGGCAGGAATTTCCTGCTACACAGACAGGGCAGAAATTGACCGACTCATTGTCGGTATCAAGAAAATCAGCAAATAATCCGGCTATATACTCTGCAGCAAAGAAAAAAAACCGGTAACAACCATCACGTCGTAGAGCGCATGTGTCCAAGCAACTACAGCAAACCCCCGAACCAGGAAGAGGATATTAAACACAAGCCCAAAGATTGCTCGGTATAGGAAGACGTCAAGTGCCCAGGGATCGCCTAGGCTTCCAAGATGATGTACTGCACTGAAACTAATTGCACCAATCACCGCGGCAACAGCGTACATAAGAATTCGTTGTTTGGGAAAAGCCAACCGTAATAACAAAAAAAATCCCCCAACAATCACCACTCGAAACAACAATTCCTCATATATTCCCGCACCGAGGGATAGGACCAACTTCATTGCTAAACCATGATCCATAACTTGAGAGATCATCAACGGGGATAGTAGCATCTGTGTAATTCCTGAAACGACAAATGCCAGGATCACCCCATAAGCAGCACTTTCAATCATCACCCAAACCGAATACCGCACATTAAATGATATTTTCTTCTTTCTCTCGTAAATAAGAATTGCCACGCCTATTATCAGAACAGACCCCAATAGAATCAACTCATGTGCCAGCCCGAAACCCGAAAAAAGATTTTTGAGGACACTCTCGGAAGAAATACGAATTACCTCCGATCTGCCATTGTTGACCCATACGATGCCCAATTCATAGAGAATGATCAGGGGTAGAGCCATTAAGAATCCCCAGGTTGCCGTCTGAGTGGCTCGAAAATATTCCCGATAATTATACTCATCGGTTTCGGATGCAAGCGATAAATTTCTCTCAGTCATCGTCCAGCTCCATTGATGCCTGCTGGAGTTCTGCGAGATCCTTCATCTCCTGTAGTTTCTTGCAAATTTCGATGCCTTTCTCATAGATCCGTGCAGCATCTTTCATACGACCTAACTCCACATATACCTTTCCCAAATGGTAATAGACCCCAGTATAGTTTGGAGTTATTTTTACAATAGATTCATACCACCGTAACGCTTCATACAACTCGCCCTTTTTCTGATATTCAAATCCGAGCGCAAAAAGTGTAAAAGGATCTGATGCATCCTTTTCATAGAGTTGTAACAGCAATTCTATTCGATGGGAATTATATACTTGGTTACGCATTATGCAGTTTCCAAATATCCATTTGACGGATCAATGGGGTTCCTAACGGAAACGCCCCTCCCACGCCCAGTAGCCCCAATCCCGGAGGCCAAGATATTTGCAGACGCGTTCAGATCTGCAT
>JAPOTE010000027.1 GCA_026709335.1 Bacteroidota bacterium
TACTATCTTCTTTTGTCCCTCAGTTCTTCGAGCTCAGAGGTTTTGCAAGAGGCTCTTGTGTGTCCGATTTTTTTGAAGATACGCTATCCTTTTAAGTTTTTGATCCATGAAGTTACACATTTTTCTCCCGCTCATCATTTTGATAATCCCTCCCTTAACTGCATGCGGGCAGGACAGTAACTGGTATCTTGAACTAGGCATAGGGCCAACCTTCAGTGGCGATTTGGCACAGGAGGGATTTAACTTTGATCCATCATGCTACCCCGGTTATTTCTGTGGATCAGCTAATATTACAGAACCACGGTCCGGTTACCGGTGGTTCTACAAAATTCCAACGGACCCCGGCCTTTCTTTTCAAGTTGGGGCTGGAAAAGAGCATCGGAGCCTTCGTATAGATTTAAATCTTCGATATTCCTTTCGAAACCTGGAACAGATTTTTAATCGGCTTACATCGCTGGACGACTCACCTACCCCTGAATATGATCCAGACTCAGGAGTGATTTCAACTGTAACTGCAACGATTGGCAGACTGCAGGTCGCCTCAATACGAGTTAATACATTCATAAACCTACTTCCTTCTCAAGATCGTGCGTTTCGGCCGTACCTAGGCATAGGAACCGGAGTTTCTCGGGCAACAGTTACGGATTTGTATTTTGAAGAACGTTTTTCATGTGAAAACTTGCCATGCAAAGGGGATGTATCAAGCTACGATTCGCTCCAAGATGAAGATCTAGCTGATATTGTACTATTAGCCTCAGGGCATGCCGGGGTTGAATATGCCCTCACCGAAAAATTTCTCGCAGGAATCCGATTTAGTTATGCCTTGCATCAGACGCTAAGCAGTGAAGGAACCTATATTGAACATAAAGTGGAAGAGCTGACAAACTCGACCAACTTCAGCAAACTCAATTTGATCACAACAATGGCAACCGTTCGTTATCGCCTGTGATCCAATTTGAAATAATGATGGCTATGTGGATTTGCGTGAAAGCTTTGGATGGGAACACGTGAGTAAAATGTAGCGCAGGCTGAACCTATCTCCGTGCTAACGCCCGTTCAGGGAGGTGCATGGTTGGTGCTACTACTGAACAACTGATTTGAGAAGAAGCCGCGCACGGATCAAGGCCTCGACCTATAACCGCAAAACAAAAGCTCTGAAACCCGAGTCAAAACCTTTACTCCCGAAAGAGGTATATTTTTGGTGCCGTGCTCTTGCTTTAAAGTCATCCAACCACACACGCAAGCCGATTCAAGAGTGTAATACAATAATACAAGTTGTACATAACATCTCATTTTAATGGCAGAAACACAGCATTCTCCTGGTCCTCAGCCATTTGATATCGTTCCCGGCCGTGGACCTGCGGAGTATTTTCATGGCCGAACGCGGATCCTGCGCAGTTTTAATGAGCTCTTGAGGCTCGCACGGGAAAAAATGGCGGAACCACATTTCTGATTCAAGGTGCGCCCGGTGCGGGAAAGACTGCCCTGCTGTATGAACTCGAAAAACTGGCACTTGCAAGCGGCTGGGAGACCACCAAGAAGAGGTTGTATCCCCCGGCCCTTTGGAATCCTGATGAATTACGCGAATCTCTCGGACAAAAACAGCGACCCAAGGGCTCGGGCACTGGCGAACTTGATATGAGAGTCGCTCGGGCAGGGATCACGGCTGAATGGAATCAGGCGACAACATTAAAAATACTGAGCAGAGGAAAGAAGCCGTTACTCCTCAAACTAGATGAAGCTCAAACATTAGGAACGACCAACGCACCCCCCTCCGACTTAACCAGAGTCATAACCAATGTGCTTGATGCAATCCATAATAGTGAGCTGGGCAGACCTGTCATCTTGATCTTGGCAGGACTGGGGACGACAAAAATGATTTTTGAATCCTTGGGGATTTCGAGGTTCAAGGGAGGATGTTTCGTAGAACTGGGTGCGTTGAGTAAAGAAGCTGAACACGCTGTGATTCAGGACTGGCTCAAGGAAAAGGGGAAAGCCAGAGGGGATTCGACTGGATGGATAGATGCAATTGCAAAAGAAACGCATGGCTGACCCCAACATATTACTGCTTATGCAGATGCCGCAGCAAAGCAAATCAGAAAAGATGGGGGAGAGATGACCTTGGCGGGATTGAAAATTGTACTTGACATCGGTATGGAAAGACGTGAAGCGTACTATGAACAACGTGCAGAAGGAGTTAGCAGAAAAGAGCGCTGCAGCATAGCAAGACTGATCAAAAACGTTTCAATCAGGGACGAATTAGATAAGGAAGATATCGAGGCAACTTTATCGCAAGAATATGGCCCAGATAAAGCAGCAGAGTTGTTTAATCGGGCACTGCAAAAAGGAATTCTGCACAGCCAAAAGGGAGGAGTCTACACTATTCCAATCCCTTCCTTGCATAGTTGGCTCGTGTCTCATTACGCGAAAGAGAAGATCGCAATTCCTGTGAGATCCAAGTAAGATACGAACAGCATCCTCCAAGCGTTTTCTGGGTTTATAACATTACAAACTTAGTTGTCTTGTTACGCTTGCTTTATCTCTGATCTCCACAAATACTTACTGGATAAAATTCTCCCCGGGATTGATATAGAGATCTTTTTCATATCTGAACTGCTGATCGTGTAGTTCACGGTAGCGTCCACCTATTTTGTAGAGCTTAGAATGGTTCCCGCGTTCAACAATCCGCCCTTCTTCCAAAACCAGAATCTGGTCTGCACTTTGGATCGTTGAGAGCCGGTGCGCAATGACAAACGTTGTCCGCCCCTTGCGCAGGTTTCTGAATCCCTCCTGAATGAGTGCTTCACTCTCTGTATCGAGATTGGAAGTAGCTTCATCTAAAACTAGAATTCTTGGATTTGCCAGGATTGCACGAGCAATAGCAATGCGTTGCCTCTGACCGCCACTGAGTTTCACCCCTCGTTCGCCAACAATCGTATTATAAGCGTCCGGGAAACCCTGAACAAATTCATGGACATTTGCAATTCGGCTTACATGCTCAATTTCTGCATCATTCGCGTCCGGCTTGGCGTAACGGATGTTGTTAGAAATCGTGCCATCAAAGAGAAACTCATCCTGCATGACAACTCCTAAATAGCTACGGTAATCTTTCAATTTCAAGGTTGATAGATCTTGTCCATCTATGAGGATTCGCCCCTTTTGGGGCTGACTGAACCCCATAATCAGACTTACCAGTGTACTTTTTCCTGAACCACTCGAGCCAACCAGTGCCGTGGTCATTCCCTCACGGGCCTGAAGTGAGACCCCTTGAATCACAGGCACGGTCTCATCATAGCGAAAATGAACATCTTCCAGAATTACTTCTCCGCGCACGCCCGTCAACACTTTTCGCTGACTTTCATCTTCATCCTCCCGAGCCTCTGTCATAAGCTCACGAATTCGATCAAGCCCTGCAAATGCTTCCGACACCTGTGTACCAACCATTGCCATCTGAATGATCGGTGCGACCATTACCCCAACTACGAAAAGGTACATCACAAAATCTCCGAGTGTCAGGACGCCTTCGGTAATCGCTCTACCACCGAGAACAATCATCAATGCACCAATCACACCAACGATTACTGTACCCAGCGCAACCGTTGCAGAAGTGCCCCGAATGGTTTTCGAGATCAAACTAAACAAATGATATGCCCCATCACTGAACTTTTGCTGCTCTCTGTTCTCCGCACCATACACCTTTACCAACCGAATACCACCAAGTGTCTCTCCGAGAGATCCGGTTACATCAGAACGAATTTTCTGGCGTTCCCGGAAAACGGGCCGTAATGCCCTGAATGCATATGCCATAAATCCGCCGAATACGACCAGGATGAGACAAATAATCAGAGTCAATTGCCAGTAGAGCACAAACAGAATGGTCAATGCCAAAATCGCTGTAACCACCCCTCCTGCAAGCATCACAATACCGGTTCCCATCAGATTACGGATTCCCTGGGCATCATTCATTACACGTGATATAAGTTCACCGCTTTTGTGCTTCTCAAAAAACTTGGCAGGCAAATGAATTACGTGATCATGGATGTCTCGACACATCTCCATAATGGCTCTCTGACCTGCAATACTGATGACATTGGACAACAAATAGGAAGATCCTGCCTGAACAACCGTTGCACCAACGGCCACCAATGCAAGCGGCGTCAGCAAATCCATTCGTCCATTGCCGATCACCTCATCAATGAGCCACTTGCTGGTACCTGGCAAAAAGAAACTGCTTACCCGGTTGATAATCATGAGAACAAAACCTACTGTCAGAGTTCTCCGATACCTCCACATCAACTGCCGGGCCTGATGCCAGGCAGACCATGTAATTTTTCGACGCTTGTCACTCACGATGTTGTATGTAATAATGTGTGATTTTTCTTCAAGTTAATCATTGACCAAAGATTGTTTGATACAATGAGTTTCCCTGTCTAATTCCTGGATTTGAAACGAATATCCTCAAACTGCATTTGCAGTGGATCTGGTCCATAACTTGATTTATTTTTCGGATACGATACTTCCTTTTTGCTCGATGATCATGCTCCGGTTTTACCTCTTACTTCTGGTTGTATTTCTCGCTCCCTCTGTATGGAGTCAGCCTCAGGTTATTCTTGAACCTACTTTTTCGAATCTTATTTTTCATCGCCCCGTGGACCTGCAACACTTCGGAGATCGCCTTTTTGTTGTTGAGCAACAGGGAAGAATCTGGAGTTTCATGAATCGCCATGACGTTGCCGAACGAAATGAATTTATAGATCTCACAGATCGGGTCCGCTCAGTCAATAATGAAGAGGGCCTCCTCGGGCTTGCTTTTCATCCAGATTTTGATAGGAACAAGCATTTTTTCGTCTATTACAGTGCTTCTAATCCGCGGCGTAGTATTATTTCACGCTTCAACACCCTTTCAGATGGTACGAATCGAGGGGATCCTGACAGCGAAGTCATTATCCTTGAAGTCCAACAGCCCGCCGGAAATCATAACGGAGGACAGATCGGGTTTGGTCCGGATGGATATCTGTATATCGCTTTAGGAGATGGCGGTGGTGCAAATGATCAATTCAGGCATGGGCAAAATACCCGATCACTCTTGGGCACAATCTCGAGAATTGATGTGAACAGTCTTCCCTACTCTATTCCGCCTGATAACCCTTTTACAGGTTCGACAACTGATCAAAATGAAATTTTCGCATGGGGACTTCGGAACCCCTGGCGATTCAGTTTTGATACCAAAACAGGGATTCTCTATGCTGCGGACGTAGGTCAAAATAAGATTGAAGAGATCAATATCATTGAAAAAGGTGAAAATTATGGCTGGCCAATCATGGAGGGAACCCGTTGTTTCCAGCCAAGCACGAATTGTGACCAAAGCGGGCTTACTCTCCCAATCTTTGAATATGATCACACCAGTGGCCCGGCCTCTGTCACTGGTGGCTATGTTTATCAAGGCCCCGGCGTCCCTGATCTCACGGGTTGGTACATCTTCGGAGATTATGTTGACGGTCGATTCTGGGGATTGATTTATGATGGAAAACAAGTATCTGACACCAAGTTGCTCTTGGATACGTTTCTCTCACCAACATCATTTGGAATAGATCATCAGGGAGAAGTGTATGTGCTTGCCATTGACGGCCGTATCTACAGGTTTTCAGCCACCGGCGGGACGCTGGGATTCGAGTCATTTGTTGCACCTCTGCAATTCACAAGATCTGTTCCCATTCCGGAGACCGTTCTACCCGCAGCCCGGGGTGGATCCGGTTCATTTAATTATTCCCTGTCTCCTGCCCTCCCTGCGGGATTGACTTTTGACTCTTCTACCCGCACATTACGAGGAACAGCAACTGAAATATGGGATCAAACTACGTATACACTTCGTGTTGAAGATAGTGGAGGCTTGACGGGAACCTTAGACTTTGATCTCGCTGTGCATGAACCTCTGAACCGAGCCGTAGCAGGCGAACCCATACCTGGATTTTTTCTACACGGCCATTACCCCAGCCCCTCCTCCGACGACCTGCATGTTGTCTTTGATCTGCCTGAAAAGGCTACTGTAACGGTAGAAGTACATGATTTACTTGGCCGCAAAGTGATGGCCATCCCCTCTCAAACAATGAGTGCCGGAACACAAAAATCTATCCTGATTCCTGCAAACCAGCTACCCGCAGGATCATACGTTTACCGTATTACAGTAGACAACGGTATAAAAGCCATGATCACTTCAAAAATGCTCCTTCATCAATAGCTGAGGTGATCGACGTGATGGCCTATGAGCCATTGATCTGCCATTTGTACTGAATCGAGAGGAAATTAGAGGATTCACAACGGTTCCGCTAACCCTCTGAAGTAGAGATCGAGTTGAACCATGCTCGCGTGTTCGCGATTGCGATGAGCGCACAACTTAAATGTCCGCTTTCCGGGCTAGGATCCACCAGCACAGCGACAGGTCCTAGTTCTTGAGCTGCAACCTGAGAATTTTCAATTGGAACAATCTCATCGGCGGCACAATGATATAAGCGCATCTGCGAACGGGGTGTCCAATTGATTAAATCATTTTCACGTAATCGTTGAACAAATGGATGATCCGGATTGTCTTTCACCGCCTGAACCACATCTTTTCGAATAATTTGAATAGGAACCTGCGGCATTGCATCATTGATTTCATCAGCACCATGCGTCCCGTTAAATAGTGGAGGCAGAGTCACGTCATAGGGACTTGCCAAGAAATCTGATGGACTCGCATACAAGTCATAAGCCTCGGTGTAACTCAACAAAATATAGGGGAGATAATATGGCTGTGGATAAGATGTATCCTGGAGCATCAGTTCCAACATCGTCCCGCTCAAATCATACGGCCCAGCCATAGGCGCCGAGGCCACAACAGTAAACTCATCTGAATAATCGGATTCTATCGCTCGGTGAGCTGCCATTGCAGTATAGCCCCCCGATGAGTATCCTGTCAAATACACTTGATTTGACACTTCCCAGACCTGTGTTGTAGACCAGCGGGTTACCGCCCGCAGCATGTCAATTACGGCAAAAGCAGATACATCTGCGATCAGGTAAGGATGCAGGCCTGCTGAAGATCCCAACCCAACCAGATCCGGCATGACGGAAATATATCCATCCCCTGAAAAGAGCATCCCTATTAGTGTATGCTCTATGCTCCCCTCTGAAGGTACAGAAGAGCGTTTTACAGCAGTCCCATGCTGAAAAGAAACAATAGGAAGGCGCTCAACAACAGGTGTTGGAATCACTACAATACCCGAAGCCACCGTTAATTGCCCTTTTGTATCAACAGTCATGTACTCCATAACATAGAGCACAATGTCATGCCTCGCAGAATATGGGATCCCCAAATTTTCAGTCAGCTGATTGATCTGATCTGCCGTATAGCTCCGAAGCTGCTCAGTACGGATGATATCTCCTCTAACCGATTCAACTGTAGAATCAAAGCCGGGAGTTGAGGAATCGCAGCCAAAATGGCATATAAGAATCAACCAGATTCCAACGTGAAACCATCTACCTGTTTGAGGTAAACCATTGCCGAATAATGTCTTCTGCCGGCTTCCCTTGCGGGGTAAAACCGAGGGATGCAGTTCTGCGCCGCTCCCGGTCTCCATGCCATTTCCAGAGGATTGCACCACTAAACCAAGATTCATTCCATATCTCATCAAAAAACACTGTATACAATTGAGCCTGCAAATCGTTGTTCGGAGCGACCTGGCCAATTTCATCCCGTGAGGGCCAGCGCCACGGTTTTGCAGCTGCATCATCTACATTTCGGTACCCGATTTCAGTAAAAAGAATCGGGCGATCAATGCGTGCAGAGAGAACTGACAGGGTTTGTTTGTGAGGTTCCCATCCCCGTGACAGCATTGCATTGGTGGGATTTGGTTCATCTGAAAGCTCAAAGTACGCCTGTATGCCGATGAAGTCCAGCATTTCCCAGAATTCAATCGTCTCATACTCGGCCCACCAGTTTGCTGCGTAAGTTAGCTTACCTTGGTATACGGAGCGAATGTCTTCTATCAGGCCTCGCCAGTACTGCGTGCGTTCATGTGCGCTCCGAGCAAGTTCCGTCCCAATTACAAGAATCTCTGCATCAATCTCTTCCGCTAAATGTGCATAATGCATCAAAAACTTTGTATAATCCGCCTCCCAAGCCTGCCATTGATCCTCTTCCAGGTACCCGATTTCATCCCTTGACTGCCCACTGGTGCTGTATCCACCGAGCCATATATGTGGTTTCAGAATGATGCCGATTCCCAAACTGTCAGCGATTTTAGCCAGTTCTCTTGCACCGCGATCACTCTCACTGTACCAATCAGCATCTTGGTTCATGCGAATTTCTGGACGATCAATTGTTCTCTGGAACCCAAATTGAACCAGCGTTATATGGGTAACTCCTAACTCCTTTAGCTGCGGTAGCATTGACTGTGACGGCGCGTTCCGTGCATCCAGCGTAACCGATTTAACCTTATAGGTTCTTTCTTCGCTCTGCAAGCTCTGAGATGTACAACGGGGCAACAAAATGCACATAAGAATCCAGAAGATTATACTTACTCTGGATTGCAGAAAGATCTTGTTTATCACAGGAAAAGAATGCTGATTACGGTTGACAGTACAATTTATGGAAGATTCCAAAAAGTTTCCGTATCAGATTATTCAGTCTCTCACAGTCTTCTGTATCCACTATAATGTGCTACTGTTGAGATGCCCCGACATTTAGGCCCAACGACTGATTATCCTGCTGAAAGTGGGGCACTGACCCGATGGAACCGGGGTACTTTCGTCATGGATTTGGAGCACGAATTTTGAGTTCATTGAGCTTGTTTCCCATCCTGAACCCCCAAAATCGGCAGTTTTTCCAGTTCAGGTTTTGGATGCCTTCTCTTTCGAGAATACTTCCCTCAGCAGCTTTCCAGTATAGGTATTTTGGCGGCTCATGTTCTCAGGAGTACCTGAAAAAAGAATTTCACCTCCTTCTTCCCCACCTTCCGGGCCCATATCCACAATATAATCTGCAACTTTGATCACGTCTGGATTATGCTCAATCACTAGTACCGTATTTCCCTTGTCAACAAGCTTTTGAAGCACATTAAGAAGTAGCCGGATATCCTCAAAATGCAATCCCGTAGTGGGTTCATCAAAAAGATACAGCGTGTTTCCTTTCCCGATTTTTGAAAGCTCTTTAGCAAGCTTTATCCGCTGAGCCTCTCCTCCAGAAATTGTAGTAGATGGTTGTCCGAGGCGTATGTATCCCAATCCAACAGAAAGAAGCAGATCCAGCTTTCGAGCAATCTTGGGGATGTTCGCAAAAAAAGCTGCTGCCTCAGAGACACGCATATTCAGAACCTCGGAGATGTTTTTTCCTTTGTAGAGAATCTCCAGTGTATCCTGATTAAAACGCTTCCCTTGGCAGGTTTCACATTCCACATACACATCGGATAGAAAATTCATCTCCAGTCGATCAATTCCAGCCCCTGAACAAGTTTCGCACCTGCCTCCATGAACATTAAAAGAAAATCTTCCGGGCTTATACCCTCGGGCTTTTGCCAGAGGCATACTGGCAAATAACTGCCGAATTGGAGTAAACAAGGTGATATATGTAGCCGGATTGGACCTGGGTGTTCGCCCAATTGGCTTTTGATTAATGTTAATCACCTTCTCTATATGACAATACCCTGCCAACTCTTCATAAGAAAGGGTTTTTACAGCCCGTTTACGTGTAAGTGATAACTCCAGTGCAGGTACCAAAGTATAGTTAATGAGTGAACTCTTCCCTGAACCACTAACTCCTGTCACACAAATAAAAGTACCTGTGGGAATTCTCAGCTTCACATTCTTGAGATTATTGCCCGTAGCGCCAGAAAGTATGATACTCTTTTTTTTGATTGACCGACGTTTTTCAGGAATTTCAATACAGCGCTCCCCTGACAAATAAGGAAGTGTCAGCCCCTTGATAGCTTTACCACCTTGTTTCAGTGCATCGGGGGGGCCAGAGAATATAATCTCTCCTCCTTGCTCACCAGCTCCGGGGCCTATATCAATGATATGATCTGCCGCTTCAATCATGTCGCGATCATGTTCCACGACCAATACTGAATTCCCCAGATCACGTAAACGTCTTAGAGACTCTATCAGACGCCGATTATCTCTGGCATGCAATCCGATAGATGGCTCATCCAATACGTAAAGTACTCCCGTGAGTTGAGAGCCAATCTGGGTCGCCAGTCGAAGTCGCTGACTTTCTCCTCCCGACAATGTAACCGCAGATCGATCCAACGTCAAATACTCAACTCCCACATCAATCATAAACGTCAGCCGCTCTCGTACCTCTTTGATAATTGGGGCAGCAATCAGCGCCTGTCGCTTGCTGAAATTCACCGTATCAAGAAAATCTCGCAGATCTACAAGATTCATCTGGACCAAATCAGCAATGGTTTTGTCGGCAATCCTGTAAGAAAGGGCTTCTGGCGATAGACGACCTCCATTGCACTCCGGACAGATTTTTGTTGTCTTGTACATATCCATCTTTTCCCTATCTTTCTGGTAATAGCATCTGCGATACATTTCATCCAATTCACCAAAGATCCCCCTGGTCACGGTAAATCCTCTACTGCTGAACATGAGACCATTGGGAGTCCCGTGGATTACCTCGTGCCATGCATCTTTTCCAATTTTATTGATGGGGGTGCTCATCTTGTATCCATGCGACTCCAAGATTGCTTTTGATCCCTTGTAAAGCATAGAGTGCTCCCCATATTCTATGAAGGGAATCGGTCCATAGATTAGACTCGACGATCGATCTGGAATTAACATCGATTCATCCCAAGTCTCACAAACTCCAAGGCCTTTGCACTGACTACATGCAGCGGAGGGAGCATTAAATGAGAAGGTTTTCGGAGATGGCTCTTGAAAAGACTCTCCCGTATCAGGGTCATACAGAAACCTGCTGAAAAGCCTATCTTCTTTTTCTGCCTCTGAAACAATCAGAACCCCCTTCCCCATTTCTAGGGCCGCCTTGACAGATTGAGTAATGCGCTCCTCCATACCCTCCTCAACCAACAGACGGTCAATGACCACTTCAATGGTATGCACTTTATACCTGGCCACTTTCATACCTGGTGTGATACTCCTAATCTTCCCATCCACCCGAACTTTCACATACCCCAACTTCGAAACTCTTTCAAAAAGCTCTGCGTAATGGCCTTTCCGATCTTTAACAACAGGTGCGAGAATGGAAATTTCAGATGCTGAGGGATAAGACCGAACCGCTTCTATGATTTCATCCGTTGATTGACGAATGAGCGGTTTGCCCGATGCAGGTGAATAAGATGTCGCTGCCCGTGCAAATAACAGACGGAGAAAGTCATATACTTCCGTAATGGTCCCTACAGTTGAGCGCGGATTACGAGAAACGGTTTTCTGGTCAATTGAAATGACCGGAGAGAGGCCCTCTATATGGTCCACATCCGGCCGCTCAGGCATTCCCATATACTGCCGCACGTACGCACTCAGGCTTTCTAGGTAGCGGCGCTGCCCCTCGGAATATACAGTATCAAAAGCCAGTGAGCTTTTTCCCGATCCGGAAAGTCCGGTAACGACTACCAGAGAATCCCTCGGGATATCTACATCCAGGTCCTTCAGATTATGAACACGAGCACCCCGAACGGTAATATACTCTGCTATCTCCTCATGGGATGGGCCATCCATAGAGAAGTCACTCCTATAACTCTACCCAAGAACTTCTGTGGTGGGATCCCGAAAGTAGACTTCGGAATTGAACATCTCTTCAATTGCAACCTCTGTAGGTTTGGGTCGCACTTCATGTTCCATAGATATACGACGCTGTTCTTCTTGAAACTGAGGATCCTCAAGTTCGGGATCAAATCCTTCAAAGTACGCCAAGCGCGTATCCAAATCCGATTTCATTTTAATCGCAACTTGGCGGGAACGCTTGGATAAGATAGCAACAGTCTCAAACAGATTTCCTGTCTGATCAACAAGTGTATCCACGTCGACAGTTTTAATTGGCATCTAAGTTGCATAATTATTTAATAATCCTTCTTACCATCATGCAAAATTTTAGTTTCTTTTCTTGTGCTCTCTTCGCATTCACAATCTTCTCGGGATGCGAGACTGAGCAACTACCTGAATTCACAGAGGAAGATCTTGCTGAATTGATCCCTTATGCACCTCTTGGACGCGGACTACAAGGATCTTTGGATACAACGACTACACAGGTCATATCAGATGCTGATATTTGGACAGCTTACACGGACTCTCTCCAGCCACTGGTTCCTTTCAAAGCTGTGGATTTTCAACTGGAAACAATCCTGTTGGCTGCCGTGAAAGTTCATTCAGGGGGATATGATTTACGTTTTGAACCAATTGAGAGCCTCCGAGATACCGTCGTTGCAACCTATAGGCTATTCTCTCCCGGTGAAGACTGTCGACCTTCTTTCGCTCCCGGAATTCCTTTTGAAGCAATTCGAATTCCACGAACGCTTAGACCTGTACGATTTGTGCAAGTGGTGGAGGAGGTTGATTGCAGTCCCTCCTGAGCAAAGTAGACTTCTGCCTTGATCATAGCCGCGCTGCTTCTTAAGCCGCCGCGGTTAATGACGCGTCCTGGTGTGCCAAGATCGGATTTTCGACTCGTACATCACTCTCTACAAGACCATCCCTCAAACGGATAATACGTCTGGCATGATGGGCAACTTCTTCTTCATGTGTCACAACCATGAGCGTATTTCCCCTCCGATAGAGCGTTTCAAAAAGAAGCATGATTTCGCGTCCGGTCTTAGTATCTAGATTTCCTGTGGGTTCATCTGCCAAAACCAGAGCAGGATTGTTGACCAATGCACGAGCCACAGCAACACGTTGACGCTGCCCACCGGAAAGCTCGTTCGGCTTGTGTGTGACCCGATCCGACAACCCAACCTGCTCCAGAGCGCGCTCCGCCATCTGCCTGCGCTGTCCCCTTGTTTTTCCGCTGTATATGAGTGGAAGTTCCACATTCTGGAGGCAATTTACACGCGGTAAAAGATTAAACGTCTGAAATACAAATCCAACCTCGCGATTGCGAATCTCAGCGAGTTCGTCGTCAATCATTTCACCCACATTCTGTCCTCGGAGATAATAACTGCCATCCGAGGGAGTATCCAGACAGCCAATCATATTCATGAGTGTAGATTTTCCTGAGCCACTCGGTCCCATGACGGCTACATACTCATTCGGGTATACTTCCACGCTGACCCCGTCGAGCGCACGAACTACTTCCGTACCCATGGGGTAGATTTTTTTTACATCAGTCAGCCGGATCAGCGGCTGGCTATTTACCCCGATCTCCATCCTAAAATGACCGACTAGCACGTTCCTCCACAAGATCCCCATCACCCAATTCACGGCTCACTGCGCTGTACGGCCCATTCACAACACGATTTCCATCTTCGATGCCCGTTTTTATTTCGATGAATCGATCATCCGAAATTCCAGTCTCGACGGCCATAACGGTTACATTCATATCATCACCCACAACAAATACCACCCGCTTAAGGTTTTCCTCACCTCTCGGCGCACGAGCGGCCCCTTCCTCAACGACCATGGAATCCGATTCTGTGCTACTCGTGGATTTACGTGCACGCGCTCTCTCTATTCGTGAAAAATCTCGAACGGTTACTGCCTGAATCGGAATCGTCAAAACATCAATAACGGTATTCGTGAAGATATCCACTGTACCACTCATTCCCGGCCGGAAACTCGCATAATCTTCCGTCGAAGGAGTTTCGCCGATGAGACCTGTATCCGCAGTACCCATTTGCCTGGCTTCGGCGTTGTGGGGATCAAGAATTCTGATTTTGACTGGAAAATTTGTAACCTGCTCCTGGAATGTGCTTCCCTGGAGTCGGGCGGAGTTCGCAATCTCCGTAACAATCCCTTTGAAAAAACGATTTGGATACGCATCCACCTCGATGGATGCAGTATCTCCGAGGGAAACATTTACAACATCATTCTCACTGACTTCAACCTCCAGCTCCATTTGATCAAGGCGGGCAACGGTCATAACAGATGTACCGGCTTGGAGCTCGTTTCCTGTTACACGCTCTCCCAGCTCAATATTCAATTGGCTGATCGTGCCAGACATGGGGGCATAGAGGGCTGTTTTCCTGAGCTGCTCTCTGGACTCGCGCAGACGAGCCTCTGAGCTGGCCACATTGAATTCCGCGGCTTTCAGATTTGCCTGCGCAATTTTATACTGAGTTTCACTTTCCTCGTATTGATTGAGGGGAACGACATTTGAGTCATAGAGCTGGCGCTGCCGTTCAAGTGTCTGTTCTTGTAGTGAAAGATTGGCTTCCTGCTGGGAAAGATTCGCTTTTGCTTGAGAAAGCTGCGCTTCTGCCTGTTCTACCTGCGCTTCATAAAAATCTGACTTGATCCGTGCCAGCAGCTCGCCTCTTTGAACCTGCTGCCCCTCAACAACAGGAAGTTGGACAATCTCACCGGAAACATCAGGACTGATCACGATCTCAACCTCAGGTTGGACACGGCCCGAAGCTGTCACTGTCTGCGTCACCGTCCGGATCTGGGCAGTAACAATTTCAACACTTGTCGCCTTTGGGCCGCTAAATCGGCGCCCTACGAACGCGAGTGTCACAAGAAGAAGGATAGCAATCCCGATAATAATCAGGATTGTGCGTGTGCGATTCTTTTTTTTTCGTGGCATTCGACCTATTCAAACAATGGTAGTGCAGGATCAAGCTCGCCCGTGTAATAACGAATCAGGCGCTTGCGTACAAAAATGGTATAACGTGCAGTCACTGCGTCTTGCGAAGCCTGAACATAGTCAGATTGTGCTTGGGTCAACTCAACAAGAGTTGCAGCACCAACATTGTAGCGCTCGCGAGCAGCTTCAAGTGCCTGCCCTTGATACTCAAGTTGTCTTTGCGTGACTTCAAGTTGTTTCTCGGCCGTAAGGTAATCTAGATATGCCTGTCTTATTTCCACACCGATCTGTTGCTGGGTTGCCTCTACGTTAATTTTTGCATTCTCATACGAAACCTGGGCACGCTGAATTTGTGTGCGGGTTCGGAGTCGGTTGAAAATCGGCATGTTTACGGAAAATGAGATGGACTGAGATCGGTTTCTGTCCAATTGGTCACCAAAATTCAAGGATTCAATTCCGCTATTGAAACTTGTACCGGCACCGGCGGAGAAACCAAGTTGGGGTAACATACTCCCCTTGGCCACACGAATTGACTGAGCCGCTGCCTGGACGGCAATTTCCTGCGAGCGTAAATCTCCTCGCTGCTGTGCACGCATAAAGAGATCCGACAATTCAAACTGTTCGGGGATAAAATCTGCATCTGTTAAGTCCGGAATTACAAATTCATAACTCCCTAAAGGATCCAGTCGTAGGATCTGAAGCAAACCTGCTTCGGCAATCTGTACCAATCGCTCGGTCTGCAGGATGGCGAGCTCTGCTCCTTCAACTGCTGCCTGCTGCTGATACAAATCGGATACCGGGCGAGTACCTACCCGAACAAATTCCTCAATCTGAGAAAGGAGTTGCCGGGCAGCATTCAGGTTCTCTTGCTGTACCGTGATTTGCTCCGCTGCCTGGATATAAGAGAGGAACTGGTTTGCAACCTGAAAAACGACCAGCTGCCGCTGTCGTTCAAGATCGAAATCCCCTGCACTCACATTTAATCGGCTCTGACGAAGATTTGCCTGAGACTGAAATCCGTCAAATAGATTCACCGAGGTAAACGCGTTTATGTTGAAACGCGTGTTCGCCGTGGTGCGGAGTTCACCCACATTTGTATCAAACGAGAGTCCGAAATTGGTCCCCGTGCCGGTGCTCACATTTATGTTCGGAAGAAATGCTGCACGTGCAGACCTTACATCAATCTCGCTGAGTCGTACCTGATTGGCACGCTGGCGCAGTTGAGGATTTTGGTCTAACGCAATCTGTACTGCTTCTTCAAAGGTAATCCTCTGTTGAGCTTGGGCAATTGGAGCTAGAGCAAATACAGCAAGAAGACTCACACAATAATAATAGCGAAACTGAGTGCTCATGAGTGCGCGAATGATTTAGTTTGGTAATTGAGTGTTTGACGCAATGAATCAGAGTTGTAAAACTGCGCACCGGCTGTTGATGATTGAGTACGAGAACTTTTCCAAAATTGTTACATCACGATTGTTACATCACGGCGGTATGATGGTGGATGCTCTTGAGCTAACTCTACATACAAGCTCGCCAAAAGGATATTCTCAGGCGGGGATTATCTGGCGTGAAACTTCAGATTTTCCCGACGATGCTTTTGACGAAGCTTGCGAATCGCTTTTTCTTTGATCTGACGAACTCGCTCTCTCGTCAAGTCAAATCGAAGACCAATCTCTTCAAGCGTTAATGGATGTTCCCGGCCAACACCAAAAAAGAGTCGTGTAATTTCGGCTTCTCGGGGACACAGTCCGCTGAGCGCAACTTCAATATCAATTTTCAAGGATTCTCCACGCAACGGCTCATCCGGTGGAGCGACTTCATCACTCGGCAACACATCCAACAGACTGTTCTCATCTTCCTCATTAAAAGGAGCGTCCATAGACAGATGCCGACTTGTTCGCTGCATGGCGCTGCGTATTTTTTCAATATCGATCTGCAGATCAACCGATAGCTCCTCGAGATTTGGATCCCGCTCATGCTGTTGCGAGAGTCGGGCACTACTCTTGCGGATCTTGCTGATAGTGCCAATTTGATTCAAAGGCAGACGTACGACCCGCCCCTGCTCGGCCAAAGCTTGGAGAATTGATTGACGAATCCACCAAACAGCATAGGAGATGAACTTAAATCCCCGTGTCTCATCAAAACGCTTGGCAGCTTTGATCAAGCCATAATTACCTTCATTAATTAAATCCGTAAGGTGGAGACCCTGCCCTTGAAACTTTTTTGCCACCGAAACAACAAATCGGAGATTCGCTCGAGTCAACTTCAAGAGTGCGTCTTCATCACCCTGTTTAATTCGCCTGGCTAGTTCTGCCTCTTCCGCTGGAGTTACAAGGTCAATTTGACCAATCTCCTTGAGATACTGATCCAGCATTCGCTGGCGACGTGGAACGTACATGTGTGTGCTGCGCCGGTAAGTGTGCTTCAAATACTAGGATTGATAGAGATCATGAAAACGTTTACAAAATTATTCCCGCAATGATCCGTCTCGAATTATTTTAGATATCTATGGGTTGTTTCCTGAGAATAAAGAGCCCCTCTCTGCGGCTTGTCACCACAATTATTCCGCTCCCAAAGTATGGGTAACTGCTCCAGGTTCCATTGAACCCTGCCTCATCCGTTCCATATGGAGTTGTATCAAAGTGTGCGATCTCCACCGGGTTCTCCGGAGTGGACACATCAATGATACGCAGGCCGCTTGCATTGTTGGTTTGATACATCAGATCTCCCTGAACATACAGGTTATGATCGGTGGCTGAGGTGGGGCCAAAAAATTGACGAATCATGATTGGATCACTCAGATCACTAACATCCCAAACCAGTGTGCGTGTTTTATCAACTTTCCCGGTGAGTTCGTCATGCTCATCGTTCTGAAAAAAGTAAGCATGATCTTCCGAGAGCCATCCCTGATGTACATATGCTGCATCCGGGTAGGACCCGGTCCCAATCGCAACTGGATTTTCCTTGTCCGTAACATCCGATATACTGATCGCAGTTTCGTTGGCTCCAAAGCAAATCTCTCTTCCCGAAAATTCCGAATCGGGCCCATTATAAATCACACATTGCGCATCATGACTGTATCCGGTTTGGCGACGTCCAGTGGATGCATCTGCAAAACAGCCGGCAAAAGAAGGAGCTTGTGGTTCACGGATATCTATCATGTGTAATCCTCCTCCGCAGGTTTCTCCGCCGGCGGAAGCACCAACAGCAAATGCAAATCCAGTCTCTTCATTAATCACAATATTATGAGCACTATGAATCAGGTCATAATGTGCCGTTGCTTCAAATTCAACCGGTAGACTGTCCAATGATCTCAATTGCCTCAGATCAAAGATCTGCATTCCATGCTCTTGTGCACCATCTGCGACAATGAATGCGTGATCCTTGTACACTTTGACATCCCTCCATGTACTCCCCGGCGATCCTTTTGTACGAGGCAAAGTTCCCAAATATTTCGGCATGGATGGATTACTGAGGTCAACAAATACTGTCCCTTCCATGTGTCCAATCAATCCATATTCAATCCCTGTTTGAGAATCTGTCCATCCCCATACATCACTTAATCGAACTCCCCGGTTCATCTCCATTTGCTCATTTGGCAGAAAAGAAACCAGATCGACGAGTCCGCAATCAAAGCCTGCAGCCTGCCCGCCCTCACAAACTACATCTGCTTTGCCGGGCATTTGATAACCGACATGGAAGAGTTCCTGTGTCACATTCCAAGTGCTTCCATTGGATTGCAACAATGCAGCGATTCCCTCTCCATACGCGGCGGCTGGAGAGCCTACTACCATCATCTTCCCATCTATAGCAATCGTAGAGCCGACAGCAAAAGTAATTCCCTCCAGACTGGCGTATGAATCTGCATCCTCATTTTCCATAAGTGAATAGATCCGAACTGCTCCCTCCACCTCACTATTCCGTCCAGGAAAATTGGGAACACCTACAAGAATCTGCTGAGAATCCTTTATTTGAACATGCAAACCAAAAAGCTGAAAACTCGAGTTCTCAGGAGATAGAATCTTGAACTCCTTCCATCCTGCATCTTCATGATTTTCCCAACGCCAAACCACCGCTGCACCCTGGTATGAGTTGGATTGGGGTGCCCCGATCACTGCAAGATCTCCGCTCAGATCTACGGCCATTCCATACTTGGATTCAGCACTCAGTTCTCCGCAAGACAGTGTTGCAGATAATCCCCATTCGTCCCCTTGAGATTCGTACAGATATGCAGCACAAGCTTCAGGAGATCCAACCAACAGACGCCCCTGATCCATCGAAAATGCATATCCATACATGGACGAATCCGTCTCTTCGGGTCCTTTGAGGACCGCTGTTTTGATCCAATCTCCTTCGGAGTTCTGCTTGAGGAGATGTACCTGACCTATATCATCGGCATCTAAAGCACTGACAGCAAGCCATCCATACTCCAGAGAGAGAGCACTGCCAAACGTGCTTGCATCGCCTGCCTCCACTTGATCTGACAGAACAAAATCTCCGTTCTCTGTCTCCTGCTCATAGATGTATACCATGGATTGACCGACCACCGCAAGAATTCCGCGATCATATGCGAGTGCCTTGCCGAAATCCGGCGCGCCAGAATCTGGTCCACTCAGTGAGTTTTTTAATATCCATCTATGATCTTCTCCCTGAACATACACATGAACCATTGGAGTATTGTGAAACCCTCCACTGCTCGAAATAAACAGATGGCCGTCACCGACAGCAATCGCTCTGCCAAACTCGCCAGCCAATCGGGGGGAATCCGCCATGGCTACAGACACTGTCAGCGAGGCGAAAAGACATAATGTAAAAAATCTATTCATTCCTGGTCAAATAAAAAATCATTGTGTGGGCCCTACGGGATTCGAACCTGTGACCTCTCGCGTGTGAGGCGAGCGCTCTAAACCACTGAGCTAAGAGCCCTGAACTGGAGAGATGTCCCTTGGGGATCACGGTTAACCCTTTTGGCACGCCTAGGGTCCTTTATTAGAATTTCTGTTACTGGCTCCGAGGCATTTCGCAATCCGGAAAGAGGAGTCGGAATATACCTCGATGTTCCGGCAACCAATGCTGCCGCGAGAACGATTGCAGTAGCAGTGCCGACCAGAATACTGGTATGCGGTGGGCGGACCGGGGCGGCAAACGGAAGGCATCGAGATAAGCGGGTACGAACCCTGGATCTCAAGCCCATAGGGATCCTCGAACGATACTCACAAAGCAATCGGCGGGTATCACACAAAAGTCTGACCTGCTTCGCAAGCCGAGAATCACTCTCCACGCACTCCTCAAACGCAGCACGGACCGAGTAGTCCATGGTGTCATCCACATACTCACACAGGAACTCGTCCATCCAGGAGGTTCTATTCAACATGTGAGAAAGTAGCAATTTGCCATGCAATCAATAACCAATACCTGCCTTTTGTGGGTTCATATGAATCCTTATGAACGCTGAACGAGAATGTTTCCAGATTTTGCGATGAAATCAAAAAATCTTATTTCTAAAGGGTGTATGAAGTTCCTGTTAATCTCAACGCGCATGCTGCCTTGAAGGTTCAGACAATAACCGCGTAATAAACAATGTCATGATTAGTCGCGGACTTCGTTTGGAAAATCCTTTGATTTCGGAATCCATACTCAGAAGAAGTTGCATAGCCCGTTCCACGTCTTGAAGTGGCCATCTTCTGGCGGCTTCATGGTACTTTCGCATCATGTTGGGAGGCACTCCCAATTGTTTGGGAAGGCTTGACGGAGGAGCACCGCTTCTTCGTGATTCATGCAATTTCCAAAGTTTGACGAAATAGCTGGTCAGTACAGCCACGATCATCAGTACCTCTCCCTGTCTTGAAGAGGCCCCGAGTAATAATCGTTCAGCAATCCGATGTGCATCGAGAGCCCGACGTTCGGTAATCGCATCTTGGAGCTCAAATACATTGATATCGCGAGATTGTCCACTGGCCTGTAAAACATCACGCTTTGTAATTACTTTTCGATCTCGGGAGCCCGTGTAGGTAATCAGCTTTTCGATTTCCTGCACAATCATAGCCAATCCGGTCCCGAGAAATTCTACCAGCAACTGCTCCACCCCTTGCTCCAAATGGAATCCTTGATCCTTTGCATATCCCCGAGCAAAGCTTGCGGCCTGGTTGCGCCAAAGCGGAGTAAATTCTGCAACCTGAATTTCCTTTGAATTCTTCTTCAGCGCCCGATAGGGATCAGCATTGAATCTTGGACGGGTTTCACAGATCAAAAGCACAACCGCGGCGGGGTTCGGTCGCTTGGCCAGAGATGCAAACAGCTTGTTGTTTCTCAGTTGTTCAAATCCGCGTATGACTACAATGCGTCGATCCGTCAGCATTGGGGCCATTTGGCACATACCAAGTGCAGATTGGACTGTGATCTCACTTCCGTAGACTACATCCAGATTAAAATCTCTGTCTTCTGGTAAAAGCTGATGTTTTATCAGAGTTTTCTGGAGCTGATCTGGTAGATACGATTCATCTCCATAAAAGAGATACATCGGCTTAAGCTTTCCCTCACGAAAATTTCGTTCAAGATCTCTGAAAATTTCCAACGCGGACAGTTTATGTTTTCTGCCCCTTGCAGTCATGAATAATCACGATAAAGCTGCTGTGCAACACTGCGAAGAGTGTCTGCGTCATGGTGAGAGACGGTTAAGAGAAATTGATAGACATCCATTCCGTCCGCCACCTCCAGAGTCCAATCGTGTAGATCCAGCTTTGTTACGAATTCAATGACTTCCTGCCTTGCCTTTTCAACCTCTGTCAATATCTCTTCCATGGATAGATGATTCCATTCTTTATTCCGTACTTTTCTGAATCGCTTGCATCCGGATAATTTTTGGAGAGCAGGTAATATTTCATTACGATCCCGCATAATGATTGCACCATAACACTGTTTGACAGACAGACCCCGTTCTGTATTCGTGATCTGCGCCTCATGCATTCGTGAAGTGACCTGCCTCAGCGAGGCAATCTCATCCAACATATAGCAAAGTTGCTCCAGCAGATCAGCACGCAATTGCTCAAGATCCGGCTCAGACATTGTCTGATGGAGGTCGACCTTCCCATTTGTTGGCCGAAGCAATCGGAGTTTCGGGCCGTAGGTGCGTATTCTTTAGGGATGGCATTTGAGTTTCAGACAACTCGCGAACAATATGTCGATCCCGTAAACTATGCAGGTTATTATCCTTGCGGTGCTCCCATGGCTCTGTATTCTCTTGTTTATTGCGTGCCTCTTCCAAATAATCAAGTCGATCCTTAAGTCGCTCCGATGGAACGAGCAAGCGATCCAGTCCAAAGATAGCTTCATCTCGCCCATGAAAGGTGAGATCATATTCTTTTGACATAACAATAGCTTCTTCTGGACATACTTCTTCGCAGAATCCGCAGTAGATGCAGCGGAGCATATTGATTTCAAACCAGGCGGGCTCACGCTCTTTACTACTGTGAGGGTCATCCACTTCGCGTGACTGCATAGAGATTGCCATGGGAGGACAGGCTTTGGCGCAAAGATTGCAGGAGACACAACGCGGTTTCCCTTCTTCCTCCACCAGAACCGGGCGTCCGCGATAGGAATCCGGTGGTTCCCAGAGTTCGTCTGGGTATTCGGTCGTATAGGATGGCTCTTTAATCATCTTCCGAAAACTATAGGCCAATCCTTTGAAGATCTCAGGTAAGTATAAACGCTCCCAGAAGTTAAGCTTACGTTCGTTTTCAGTCTTGGTATTTTTCGGTACTCCAGGCATAGAATTTGACAGCCGATGAATCCCTGCTTATCCTATCAAAGCAGTATTGTTCCACTATTGATCATTCTTTGATTTGCGCCGGAAGGCTAAAGTCAAGGGGATACCTTCAAACCCATATATCTCACGCAATTGGTTTTCCAGGTAGCGAGCATACCCGGTCCCAATTCCCTGAGGATGATTACAGAAAAAAGCAAACAATGGTGGGGAGACCCCCACCTGCGAAACATACTTGATCTGTACGTGGCGTCCTCGCCAACTGGGAGGATGATGTCGGTGGATTGCACGTAGTATAGTCTGATTCAGCTCAGATGTCGATACCCTTGTTGCTGCATTACGCATGATCTCCAAGGATTTGCCCAATACCAGAAGTGCACGCTTTCCCGTCAACGCAGAAACGAATAAAATCGGCACATAATCCAGTGTTTGCAGGCGCTCTCGAATCAGTCGCTCCATATCTCGGGCTGTATTGGTTTCCTTTTCAATGAGATCCCATTTATTCACCACAATCATGAGGCATTTTTTGAGCGCCTCTGCTTCTTTCAGGACATGAATATCCTGGGCTTCCAGTCCTACGGTTGCATCCAGGATCAGCACTGCAACATCACAGCTTCGTATAGCGCGCTCTGTACGAAGAGTGGCATAAAATTCAACGTTCTCATGAACTTTGGTGCGCCGTCGTAGCCCTGCTGTATCAACAAGTATCACTTCCTCCCCATTATGCGTCATTTTTGCATCCACAGTATCCCTCGTAGTTCCGCTGATCTCTGTAACGATGGAGCGTTCCTGGCGTAAGAGGATGTTAGTCAGTTGTGATTTTCCGACATTTGGACGCCCGATGAGTGCTATTCGGGTTCCGCTTTCTTCCTCATCTTGATTTTCGGCCGGCAGCGCGGCAGTAAGGGCATCAAGAAAGTCTCCAGTTCCCATTCCATTCGTAGCACTGACCGGATAAACATCTCCCAGTCCGAGACTATACATGGATGCTGCTTCCCATCTTTGATTTTGATTATCTGCTTTGTTCGCAACAACGAAGACAGGTTTTTTTGTACGCCGAAGCATCCGTGCCATTTCTTCATCCAGATCAGTCACTCCGGATGTGGTATCGGTAACTAATAGAATGATTTCAGCCTCTTCAAGCGCAATCTGAACCTGTTCTCGGATTGCGCGCTCAAACCGATCTGCACTTCGAGGGACAAATCCGCCGGTATCCACGAGTGCGAATTCACGCCCGTTCCAGAGCACCTGACCATATACACGATCCCTTGTCACTCCGGGAGCATCATGGACTATTGCCTGACGGGACTCTGTCAATCGGTTGAACAGTGTAGATTTTCCCACATTCGGGCGACCAACAATTGCAACGAGTGCCATGATTTTACTAGTATCAAACCCGTAGACTAAGACCTCCGATCTGGTACTATCTCTCGACCTCGATTGAAGCCTGATGTTGACATGGTATCAGAAAGCGTATTGAAGCCCCTGCTGCGGATGTCTTCACTACTTCCTGAAAAATAACGTATTCAACCAGAGTCATTCTCATGACTTGATTCCATTTGAGACGATTCATGATCTCCTACAGATTTTTCTCTTCAATTCTCCTGCGAAGATTCCTGCATTTTGTCATACAATCTAAAAAGATATTCAATGCGCTCTTGTCCAGAATTAAACTTTTTTTGGCGATAGAGCCTGTCTACGACCTGATCCAGTTTCTGGTGAGCGCGACGAAGCTCCAGTGGCATGAGATCTGGATCATACAACTGAGCCAATGTTGCATCTTGGTAGATAGCGCGGCTATCCAGAATAGCCTGTGCAAGAGGTCCAAGTGATGAGAGATCCACTTCTTCCGCAGGTACAGGAAATGTGTTATAAACGACCCCGACAGAATAGCGATAATCACTCTTCAAACGCCCCCCAACGGCACGCAACCATGCCATATGCATGGCTGAGGTCAATAAAGCAAAATCAA
>JAPOTE010000007.1 GCA_026709335.1 Bacteroidota bacterium
ATAAAGAATAATTTGCCGATGCAATCTACTTCTATCTTGGAGGGCCAGATCTCTACCCAAAAGGATTCCAGTAACCAGTCTGTCCACTCATAAAATTGAAGAGCCAAAATTCAAAAATCAAGAACTCCGATTTATTTTTTGAAACCTCTTGCAAAACCCTCGAAATTGAGTCGATCATGTATATTCTTAGACCAACTTGCTCTCCCTATTCAGATCTGAGAAGTACAAGAATTCCGAGGTGAGGCCTATATTCCCCTATTTGGGACTAAAATGCAGAAGAATAATAAGGCACTCATCGGAAACGCCGAGAATCCCTGTAGGATCGCAATCATCGGGGCCGGTCCAGCAGGATTTTATGCTGCGGGACACCTGTTCAAACAAAAGGAGCAGACGGTGCAAATAGATATGTTTGACAAACTCCCGGTTCCTTATGGACTGGTTCGAAGCGGGGTTGCTCCTGATCATCAAAAAATTAAAAATGTTACGCGTGTCTATGCAAAAATTGCCAAACAGCAAGGATTTCGTTTTTTCGGCAATGTTGAATATGGCAAGCATATTCATCTGGAGGACCTGAGTAGCCACTACCATCAAGTGTATTTTTCAACCGGTGCACAGGTAGATCGCAAACTGAATGTTCCCGGGGAGGATTTACATCGAAGTTACTCCGCTACGGACTTCGTTGCATGGTACAATGGCCATCCTGACTACAGAGACCTTCAATTTGACCTCTCTAAACACTGTGTAGCTGTCGTAGGAGTAGGAAATGTGGCGGTTGATGTTTGTCGTATTCTGTGCCGAACAATTGATGAATTGAAAAAAACTGACATTGCAGATTATGCACTGGACGCACTGGCAGAAAGCCGCGTGCGAGAAGTATATATGCTGGGACGAAGGGGGCCTGCCCAGGCAGCCTTTACACACCCTGAAGCCAAAGAGCTCGGTGAATTACCCGGAGCGGAAATTCATGTGCCTGAGCCAGAAGCACAATTGGATCCGAGCTCCAAAGCATGGATGGAATCTCACAGGGATCGATTGACGACCAGAAAAGTCGAATTAATTCAAACGTTTGCCAAAAAGGTTGACAGCAAAAAGCCGCGCCGTCTAATATTGAGATTTCTGGTGTCTCCAGAAGTTCTCCACGATGATGGCGCAGGTGGAGTGGGCAGTCTAACGCTCCGAAAAAACACCCTTGTTGAACAGAGAGGTCGTTTAAGTCCGAAGCCGACCGAAATCACAGAGAATTTGCCTGCGGAAGTTGTATTTCGCTCCGTGGGTTATCGAGGAGTGCCTCTTCCTGGTCTTCCATTCCGGGATGATTGGGCAGTGATTCCGAATGAGCATGGAAGGGTCACCGGCGATAGAGTCAGTGTTGGAGTATATGTCGGGGGATGGATCAAGCGCGGACCAACAGGAGTCATCGGAACGAATAAGCCAGACGCTCTGGAAACTATCCAAAGGATGCTGGAAGATATCAAAACCGGTCTCTGTTTTAATCCTGAGTATAAAGACCCCGAATCAGTCAATCATATGCTGGCAGACCGTTGCGAAACTGTATTTCACTGGAGCGACTGGGAGAAACTGGACCACCTGGAAACCGACGCGGGCATGAAACAAGGGCGTCCTCGTATAAAATTTGTCTCAACCGAGAGCATGCTTCAGGCGCTTGATCGCGAACGATAGATCTCCGCTACCGAAAGCCTGTACTACTCTATGACTGCTTTATGGCGATTGTGCAGCAATGAGCGAGGAGGCATTATTGCTCTCCATCATTCTGTGATTTCATAGACTACAACCATCGGAGCGAATCCATCCTGCTCCTCTATAATACCATAAGCATAACCGCCTTGAACTACCTCAAGATTCACGCTCAGCGGCAATGTGGTCGTTCCAACTAATCGAGACTCCCTGTCCAAAATCAACCACTCCGCTTGATCCGCTCCTTCCGCTGAACTCAGCTTTACCCACACACGGCCCATCTCGTCCACCGCAAAGGTCTGAAATGCAGGCTTTGTTTCGTGTTTAGCGTGGGCAGCATATAAATCTTTCCAGACAGGATCATCTGTTCTTCGGGCTTCAGTTATCTCAGCTTCGGTAATAGGAACAGGATCAAATTTATGGCGAATTACTCCACGGGTTGATCCATCAACCGATACAAAATTAATCTCGATGCTGTCGTTCCAACCGTAATAGAGCAGTTCATCATCTCCGATTCTCCAAGTCGTGGATCGACCAAATGGAACTCTGCGATAGGTGATTCCACCACTATCCTCATATATATGCCAAATTTCTTCATCATCACTTACTGGATCTGCCAGACCTGAACCGAGGACTCCTTCCCTGCTGACCAAAATCAACTCCCGGTCAGTATCGTTGTTTATAGCAAACCCATCATCTCCATCCATGAGATTAGGGAATCCGATCGTCATTATCCATCCATCTTCTGTAGCACCAATCAGAGGATAGAGATTTCTTTGATCGGTCTCTTCTTTATGAACTTGAACACTGCGAGTAAAGGAAAAATCTTCGGAGTCGTAGATCTGAATTCGGGTATGAGGCCAGGATACCCACAGGTATACTGAGTCTGCTGGACCAATAGCAGCTCCTCCAAAATTATACTGATATTCTCCAGGTCCCTCTCCCTGAGCTCCGACTTGACTCAAATAGGCACCATCTGCTCTGAACGCATGAAGAATCCAGGACCTTTCTTCGGCAACGAAGATGTCGCCACGTCCATTGACTACAATTCGGGTAACTGATCCGAACAGGATTGTATCTCCTTGAGATTCATCCCCCAACCGAAGGACTTCCTCTAATGCAATCTGCCGATCTGATCCTGCACTCCTGTTCCCTTCAGAGCCTGTATTGGTACACGAGGCCAGAAAGATTATACAAATTGTGGATATGGGAAAAATATAGTGCATAGATATGGAAAAAATATAGTGCATGGATATGGAAAAACATAGCTCAGAAGCCAGATCAACAGTGAAAGATACCCATAAACATTGAAAATTTCAATCCCTACGGCATCATGGTCTCATGCCTCTGATCAGAGAAAAAACCCAACAACATAGATTTAGTAATCATCAGACTCTAACTCGCTTTCGATTCGCTCATTGAGCCTTGCCAGGGCAACAAATAACATCTCCAGTTCTGCATAATAAATATCCGTGTCCAACTCGGATTTTCGTGCTTCGAGTGTAGCAATTTGACGTTCAAGAACGGAACGCTCATTCGCGAAAGTCGAATTGCCCAAGAGTGCTTGGCTACGCCTAAGCCAAGTATTCCCCGCAATGAAACCATCTCCGGATTCATCAAGTGCATTTGCAAGTGTACCCACTCCATCCCCATTGTCATCAAGCAAACTATGCTCTGTGGTCAGACGTCCTTCACGTTCGTAATGGCGCGACGTTTGCCCTGCTGTGTATTGAAAAACCTCTAACACAGAAAGGCTCCCATCCCTGTCTAAATCCGCCGCCGGTTCAATCAGAGACTCAATCAAATATTCCGGAAAAACAGTTTGATTCCGCTGTGTTCCGGTTCGGGTTGCAGTAATTACAATCCTGTCTGGGTCACGAAGTGTCTGAATGAACGGACCGCTGGAACTCATTGTGCAGATCCATATTGTGCGCCCTATTATCAATTCATCGGACAGTGCAGCATAATCGCTCCCAGTTAGATCCCGCCGAGGTATATTCAACGCCGATTCCTTTCCGTCATAGCTTCCATGACCGAACAGCAGGATATAAAGCTCATCGCCCTGTGCCAAACGATCACGGAAATCACTGAACTGTGCTCGGATATTCTCCGCTGTTGACTCGCCAAGCACGTAATCGTTTGCAGAAAGTGACTGTTCAGCAAGTACTGCCACATACTCTCGAGGAAATCCCAGAGGACCGGTCAGAGCATTGTAAGCACCTTCCAGATGCAATGCAATTCGGCTGGTTTGCTCGGGTGAACCTCCCAAGCCACCAATAATCAATGCATGCCTCTTTTGTGCACTCGCAGGATTGACAATACAAATCAGAATGAGGCTTAACGCAAACCCTGCCGCCTTCGATAAAGCCATTCTCCACATAAGAGAAGTATAGAAAGAATGAAGAGGAGCGGCATATCCCACAGATACGCCGCTCGATAAACCGATGTACTGGTTTGCCGTGATTGCAGATTCATTCGCACATCAGATATCTCCGCAGGCGTATAGTAAACGGTGGCCATCTGTTCCAGAAATTCCTGCTTCAATGTGGCATTATAATACTCAAGTGGCTGATGTCGCACGAGGTAACTCCCCCGGTTCCGTCCAATCAATTCACCATCCTGTACCGCTTCCACCATCAATTCGTAGACACCCTGCTCCTCGGGAGTGAAGTGTATTTTGAAGCGTCCATCCTCGGAAAGAGATTCTTTGGTTGATAGCGACTGGATCGTCCGATCGGGTGCCTGAATCATTGCATGTAGTTCTATTCCGGTCAGGGGAAGGTATGTTTCATCATAGACACGAACTCCCAACTGATGACTCTCCTCGGGGGCTAGACGAGTTCCCGAAGTTTCCAGATCAACCCTTGCAGGAGCACTGGCAGCCAGCCATCTTGCAAATTGCTTCCAGAACCGTTCGTGGCGCTCATCCTCTGCCTCAAGCAACATTTGCCAGCGCCAAGTACTGCTGGTTGCCAAAGCAGCAGTACGCCCTTTCCCATATCGCTGAATAGTGAGGATTGATTCTTCTGAACCATTATGATCTTCAGATTTCATTGCTAAAATCTGCGCACCAGGCTTCGCTCCACCCAAGAAGTTAATACTTGTGAGCCGAGGCATTTCACGCCAGAGTATTCGGTTGACTGAAGCATCCGGTGATAGCTTCATGAATGGGTGCTCCAATCCCTCGGGAGTCGGTTCAAATACATATCCACGGTCACCTTCCTCCCCCTCAAATCGCATTGGAAGAACCTGTATACGCGTATGATCAATCCTTACGGGCAAGAGATCTGCAATCGGGGTTCCCGCATAATCTCCTTCCGCAAACGCATTCCGTCCTCCCAACATCACAAACCCGCCGCCCCGGACACGAACAAAAGACTCAATGAGCTGCATTTGACGCAGTGAAAATGCAGAAGCTTCCACATCCCCCAGAATGATTGTATCAAAATCGTACAGTACATCCGCTTCAGTTGGAAATCCGCCAACCAATTCATCTGGAGACAGAATCCCCTGACGGTAATACTTGCCTGTCCCCGTGCGCGTGATTGATGCGAAATGAATGACCGGATCGGATTCAAGTGCACGTTTGACAAACTTGTATTCCTGTCGCAAATGCCCCTCAAAATACAGTACACGAAGCGTATCCGTACGCGAATCAATCAAAAGAGGGAGCGAATTATTGAGCGTATTAAGCTCATCTACAGCAGTTTCCAGTGTAATTCGATACTCCCTGGCGCCACTCGCAGGTGGCTCAAAAAAGAATTCCATCTGATCTATGAGTCCATCTCCTTTGAGTCTTACAGATTCAGAATACACCTCAACATCTCCATCATAAACCGCGATGGTTGCTGGATCCGGCCCGGACGAAAAACTTCGAATCTTGACTTCAAGCTCAGTTCCCGCTTCCTCCCCCAATCCTTTATGAGCGATCACCTCAAGAAGTTCTCGCTCAGCCGTGAATGCAGAACTGCCAATGCCTATCGCATGGACCCCGATTCCTTGATCTTGAAAAAGATCGGCCTGATCCAGGGCTTCCTGGCGATTGGTGGTATTTCCATCGGTCAGGATCACAACCCCAGTCAACGGGATACCCCGAAAATCCATCCGTACTCGATCCAAAGCTGCTGCAAGATCGGTTTCATGGACAGGGACTGCCCGATAGATGCTATCTGCTCTTGTGACGGACGAGGCATATACATAAAGGCGTACCTTGAAAAGATCATCTATTCCCTGCAGGATTCCTGATTCCGGGCCGTACACAAGTTCTCGCGCCCACTCCAGACGGGTTTGTCCCTGGGGGCCATCCGGTAACAACATACTGTCAGAAACATCTACAATGACTGCAACGAAATTTTCGTCCGGGACAACTTCCGGGACCACAAGCCTGGGCTCAAAGAGGGGAAAGATCAGAAGCAGGGCAGCGGCAGATCTCAATCCAAGACTGATCCCTCTCACATGTAATGGCGCTTCACTGCGAAGAAAGGTGATCCCTAAAATCACCAAAACTATCACCAACAGAGTCAGTGCGAGTACGCTGGCCTGTAGAGTAATTGTTCCTTCAGCAAACTGAATCGCATCAAACTTGAACATACTCCCTACTGGCTTGGCCGTCTGGAGAGCAATTCATAATACTTCTCGATCAAACCCTGATACTCGACTGGGACCTCTCCGCGGCGACTACCATAGAGCTTGGAATCTAGTTTTACGGTAGCCAAGGCCTCCCGAAGTTGGGTTTCGAGTTGAGAAAGAGGTGCATAGACATCTCGCTCGAAAAATGCTTTTGCGGACTCTTCGTCAAGTAGTACACCGGTATGATCTGCTCTGGATAGAGATGCCTGGATTCCATCGGCAGAACCCTGACTATCCACGACGCCCTCCTGCAATGCACGTGCCGCCTCTCTGGTTTGACTCATCTGGTTCTCAAGTCGTGCCATTTGCGCGGGCGAGCCATTTCCCTCGCGCAGGCGCTGCGCCTGGGCTTCCAAGTCTTGAGCCTCTCTTCGGAGTTGCTCCAGGTCTTCTAGCGAACGACTCAGTCGTTCTTCTTCGGTGATGGGAAGGGATTCGATTAATTCTCTCTGAAGCGATTTAAGGCCCTCTATATCTTCGGTAATTTCTTCCTGGATCCGGCGTGCGGTCGGCATCCAGCCGCCATGAAGAGCTCGCTGGGAATTCTCCATATCCTCTTGTAATGCACGGCGAAAGATCTCAAGCCTGAGATTACGTGCAGTCAGCTGTGCTTCGGAATTGGACGATTCAATCATTTCTGCCTGCTCTAAGATGTTCTCAAGTCTTTCCAGAGAATTGGAACGACGCTCTTCGAATTCAGTGAGTGCTTCGCGGGAAGGTTGATCGCCCTCCTTTGCAAGATCCTCATTCAATGTAAATTCCTCTCGGATCAATTCTTGCAAATCCTTGCTGAGCTCTTCAAGGGCTCGGCGATCAGTTCCTCGGGTTTGAATTTGAAGGGCTTCTTCGAGAGATTGAAGTGAATTGGCTGCCTGCTGCTGCCGGCGAACAGCCTCATCCAGATCCCCCCTCCGAAGCGCACGTTGTACTTCCTCCATGGACCGTAACGTCTCATCCATCTCATTCTGAGTCAACCCTGAGGATTGCTGTTGTCTCAGATCCTGGAGTGACTGCTGCAGGTCTTCCTGACTTCGTTTCAAGCGATCCACAAAACGACGTTGATCTTCCTGTCTTTCGGGAGGGCGCTGCTCTGCGAGAGCCTGTTGACGATCAGCAAGATCCCGAATGCGCCTCAGTGCTTCGTTCTCTTCAGCACTCGCCTGTGCAGCAGGAGCTGACTGTGGTGACTCATATTTATCCTTGGTGATGTCCAGCTCCAGATCCATAAGTTCGGACATACGTTCTTCGGTTGCACTTGCTCCCCCTCCTCCTTGCTGTTGCCGAGCCACTTGCCGGTCGGTGTTCAGAGCATCTGCTCGGAGCAATTGATTGAGTGCGCGGCGCTCAGGAGTAAGAGCTTCCCGAAGGCGCTGATTGGATAATTCATTAATAATCTGATCCATTTCCTTGACAGCAGACTGTAGGTGATCAGCGATTTTCTGCTGCTCTGGACTTCCACGCAGTTCAAGCGAAAAAGCTGTCGTGCGCAGACGATTTTGAATGTTTACCTGCAGATTACGCTGAGCTTGAATCAATGCCTGCAAAGTTTCGTCAAAATCTTGTATCACCTCTTCTTCTCGCAATAATCGCCAAGTCGCAGCAATAATATCCTGCTGACTGACGACAAGACCTCCTTGGCGCCCCTGCCCCGATTGCCCTCCACCGGCATTTGCCAGCTGGGTAAACTGCTGCTCAAAAGGGGTGATCTCTACGAAGTACAGATCAGAAAATGCTGTTTGCAGAGCATCTGAAGCCTCAATATGATAGGTGATCACGTCTCCTGGTTGCAGTGAGTACTCCTCCAGAAATAAAAGATATTCTCCTGTCGCCTCTGTTGCCCCTATATTCTCAAGTAGATCTACACCCACTTCAGCTTCGCCATTGACGGAGTACTTAAGTTCAAAAGAGCGTATGCCATATTCATCCGTAGCATCTGCTGCGATGAGGACCTCTTGGACGGCATTCGCGCGTAAATCCCTCCCCGGTTCATGAATTGTAACCTCTGGACCGACATCCTCCACGGGAGTAATCAAATAGGTTCTGGGGAAACGGTTTGTGCGTTCCTGCTCATCTTGAAGCTGCACCGTATATCTGTCTTCTTCCAGTAGGTCAAGTGAACCTCTGAACCGGCCAGGATCTACCTTGGAGAGCGGAATATCAGCACCTGCCTCAAGGTCGAGTACAGCTTTTTCCGTCACATGATTCGTATGCACAGTTACAGTAACACGCGTCCCTTTCAACCCCTCAAGATCCCCTTCATCCTCTAAGGTATGTACAGGAAGGTTGGCATAACCCGGAGATTCATATGTTGCATCAATCTGAGTAACTTCAGGAAAGAGGGAAATGGAAATCGTATAAGGATCCGTACGAGTCCTGCCCGACTCAACATAATACTGAGTATTCTGCTGTATATCTGCCAATTCGGCCAGATATACACCGGATTCTTTTCCCGGAATCATTAATCGACGCACCCACTGGCTGTCAGCATCCTGATGAACAAGGAATACGTCTTTATTCGCATCTGAACGCAATGTGGCGACGACCGAAACAGTTTCTCCCTGATCCACTTCTATGTCTCCGGGGGAAACCGCCAGATACGGAGTACGAATTGGAGTTTGAAGAGGAGTGTCTAGTTGCAGTCGGTCAAGTTGTGTAAGTCCCACGATCAGAAAGGCACAACCAATCGCTAGTGACGAAACAATCCAAAGACGTGACCGCAGGCGTGGCAGCATTGCACGATGTGGTACCCGTACAACATGCTGTGCAGCATCATGTACCAGCGCATCCAAAACCTTTTGATCTGTCATGTCCGAAGCTTGGATAGCGCTATTGAGTCGATCTTCAAGATCAGGATGTTGCTCCTCAATAAATAGAGCAAGGTCCTGATCCGTCACCTTTACAGATCTCCGTTGCAAAAGTAACAAGAGCAGAATCGGGATCAGGATCGTGATCACAAGAGCGACTCCTGACAGGCCTTGCCCAAGGTATGGTCTAAGCCAGAGCAGTGTAAAAAACAATACACAACAAATCGTAGCGCAAATTGCCAGATGTTGCCAGAATGCGCGCCAGAAAATTTGTCTGCGCACATTCGCGAGCAGCGTCCGAATTAATTGGTGATCCTGAAACATTTGGTTATCTCCGCGAAGCGAGGATGGTTTCGAATGCAAAGACTCCTATCATGATAAGTAGCACAATCTTCCACAGTTTTTGTTCTTGCTCTGCCACTTCCAGGGGCTTTGGTTCATACACCGACTCCGTAGATCGAGTTGCAAGGGCTGCATAGGTTTCTTCTACACCTCGAGTGGAAAGGTCACTTTCTGAGGGACTGATATTGACTGAAAACGGCTGACGTTCTCCGCTCAGTCTGGCATCATAATTTCCTGGCAACTCCGTACCCAGAAATGCACCCCGTCCAGTGGAATCAAGAGTGACACGAAAAATATCTCCATCAGGATTTGCAATCGTTACTTCGTTTGCAGGGGTCCCCCGAAAGATCACGGGATCTCCTATATCGAATGCAGGATCATCATCAGAGTCCGGGCTTGCATAGTTGGCTATCTCGTACAATAGCGGTAGATAGAGTTCGCTCAGAGGAAAATCGTTCCAGGCCGTCCCAAGGCTGGATGTGAAAACAAGCACACGCCCAGACCCCAGTGAACGTTCAATCAGGAGTGGATGACCTGTATCAAAAGTTGCCAATATCTGCGCAGAAGAGTCTGGGATCACTTCCATATATCTCCGGAACTGAGGGCGAAGGACAGATCCTGCATTATACTGAATCAGTAGCTCAAAGACAGGATGCTGATCTTCAATTTCTGCAATGATAGCATCAGTCCTCTGGAGGTCACGGACACGTATAGGTCCGGTAGCTTCCCCAACTCCCAAAAGAGATGACTGGTACTGAGCTCCTTCGTCAAAAGCCAGAAAGACGGTTCCCCCATTTCGGACAAAATTCTCAATAACTGCTAAATCGCGGTCAGTCACTGTATTGAATGCTGTAACAATTAACAGATCAACTGCACTCAGTCGAGCGGGGCGCGGGCCTATATCAAACCTGTATCGACTTGCTTCCTGCAAGTCAAAAGCGCTTTCAAGAAAGAACGCATTGCGCATATCTGGGCTGCTGTCCAGGACAAAGATTCCTGATCGTGGACGAACTGTATAGGTGAAATAATAACGGTCATCAGGACCTGGAATCGGATCATTTGCGTACAGATAGCCTTGATGAATGCCAGGACGCTCCATCAATCGCTGAAAAGCAGGAGTCCTTCCTCTGGAACTGCCAATTTCATCTCCGTCAATATGGAGGCTGACATCTCCGGCGATGGGCAACCGGGTGTTAAACTGTACCGAAACCAACGTTCCACGGCGCTCCTGCGTGAGTTGAACCTCATTAAAGAACTGATTTTCAATGGTATTATCTCCCACTTTGATCGGCTCAACCCGAATCCCATCCGGCAACTGTAAGTTTTCCAGAGCAGGGCTGAACGCTGACTGCTGAAAATCGGAAATCACTACAAGCCGGCGTTCCTGATAACTGGCATTCTGTAGAATTTCGATCCCGAGTTGCATGGCTGGATACAGGTCCGTTTCCCGGTAGCCGGGAGATTGAGTATTTATGGCACCTCGATGGACAGCAATGTCTGATCCCAGGGACGTCAGTTGTTCGGCAGTATCACCAAACCGGACCAAGGCCCATTCATTACCCGATTCCAAGCTCCTGTGGGCCTGTTCCATAGCTTCTTCAAATCGGGAATCATGTTGCATGCTATAGGATACATCCATCAGGATGACACTGGATTCACGTCCGGCCTCTGGAAGAAAAGGCATGTCTTCCTTCGGGATAAATGGACGTGCAAACAGAAGTGCCAAGAGAGTCAAAATACACGCACGGAGCAGCATCAACAACAGATCCTGGATTTGCCTCCTCCGAACGCGCTGGATTGGCATTGCCTGCAAAAACATGTGAGTACTAAAAGGCACTTCTCTGGCTTTAAGCCTTCTCACCAAGTGCAGCACTACCGGAATCAATGCCGTGAGTGTTGCGACGAGGAATAGTGGGGTGATAAATGACACGGCAAGAAGGTTCAATCCCGGCTGCGACTGCGGGCAGAAAGATAGTGAAACAGTGCGGTATCCAAGGGGGCATCCGTCCGAAGTACGGTATAGTCAATCTTCAAAAGCCCACACATGCGACGGATTTGATCTTGATGTGCATGAAAATTTTCATGATACTTGGCCTTGGCTGTTTTTGCATCAATCAGCATTCGAGCGTCTGATTCAAGGTCCAAGAGCTCAATCACATCTTTATAGTCAAATTCTATTTCCTGCGGATCCAGGACTTGGCAAACCAGAACATTATGACCTGTAAATCGAAAATGTTGTAGGGCACATTCAATTGTATTCAGATCTGTGAGCAGATCACTGATCAGAACAATAAATCCACGTTTGCGATGTCGTTCTGCAACGGTCTGTAAAGAACGCTCCAAGTCAGTAGCGGCGTCTGGTTGTACTTCTTCAAGAGTACGGAGAAGTACATGTAGATGTGCAAGAGACACACGGGGTGGCAAAAGCTTCTGGACCTGTGTATCAAATAAAGCCAGGCCACAGGCATCTCGTTGACGATTTGCCAGCCATGCGATAGCTGCTGTCAGAAATCGTCCGTAATTCAGCTTACTTTGCCCACCTGAGCTGTACCCCATGGATTTGCTTGTGTCCAGAAGCAAATGTATGCGGGTATTTGTTTCTCCTTCAAACTCTCGTACAAAATAGCGCCCCATCCGCGCATATACTTTCCAGTCAACTTGGCGGATATCATCCCCATGTACATATGGCCGATACTCCATAAAGTCAACGCTGAACCCCTTAAATGGACTTCGGTGCAGGCCTGCAAGAAATCCCTCAACCACAGAACGTGCCAGAAGCTCTAGAGACGATATTTGAGCAAGTACATCAGGATGGATAAAACGGGTTGCGGCCTGCGCCATGACTACTGCTTGATCTTCCAGAAAGCGATCCCGCCTGTCTGCTGCCCGGCCGCAATAGATCCCACTGCGACAGCCGAATCAAGATCAATGGCATCTACCGTCCCGGGCTGTGATCCGATTCCCTCTGAAGTCACAAAAGCATACTTATTATCCGGTGTTATGACAACGCCATGAGGGATAGGCCTGGATGTGGGGATACGGGTTCGTTCAAGTTCTGTCAGGAGATCAATGATACTGATCTCCTGCGCCCCTTTTAGGGTGGCAACAAGCGCGCTTCCATCTGACGAGATGGCAAGATTGTAGGGGTTGCCGGAAACCGAGATTCGGCGGGATACAGTTCCTGAATCTGTATCTACAATAATGATTTCATTGGAGCCATTGCCAGCTACATATGCGAGAGATTGATGTGGGTGCAAGGCAACCCATGTTGGCTTCGTTCCTGGGCCAAGCGGAATGCTACGTAAAATACGCAGGCTCAGAGCATCTATTTCAATGAGGTTATGATCCATCATCGCAACCGAATAGTGGCGCCTACCATCTTGCCCGAATGCGGAACCATGCGGCATGACACCAGTGGTGATCCGGCCGACTTCCACCATGACATTCGGATCGACTACGGAAACAGAACTCGGTTCTGGATCACCATGCAAATTGAAATTCACCACATGCAACAGGCCTGTATGGGAAGAAATGGACATGGATGCCGGAAACAATCCCAGTTCAACAGTACCGGTAGGGCGCTGATCAGTAGTTGAATACCGAACAACCCTGCCGTTGGGCTGACCATGGGCAATCGATACATACCAGTGATTCCCTTCCGGATCAACTGCCAGGCCGTGAGGTCCTTCAATCTCAGTGTGGATGGTGCCGACTGTAATGGTGTCGGAAATGGACAAGGTTTGACCATCAAACTCTACAAGCATTACTGTATCATCAGACTCATTGGCAACATACATGGAATAGATTTGTGACGTAGCGGCCTCTACGGCAAAAATCATAAGAAACATGCAAGCCATTGCACGAATGGTAGATCTGAGTAACATGTATCTGGGTCCTGTGAGTAATTCGACAAAAACAGCTTTACTGGAGACGGGGAACCTCGTTCCATTTCTAAGAATACCTCAGAAGAGATTCTCATAATTCTGCGTGACGATCCAGGAATGCATCTCTAGTGAATGGGGAATTATCCCAATTCCGGCACATACAGCGTTCATGATAGAACCTTATTTATGACCTTATTATAGAACCTCTTTTGAAAACCCCTGAAATTGAGCATAAACATTGCCCTGAAAGAACCTGAGGGAGTCTTTTCTGTCTGAAAACAGAGGTTTTGCAAGAATCTCTTATAGTTTGAATATTGTTTTTCAGGAACAAAAAAGAACATGAGGAATAAGCGCTTTTCCGGCAGAAACCTCAAGTTCGTCGCGAAAATCTCGGCAAAAACCTTTTCACCTTCTGAGTGGTTACCCTGAAATGCCGACCTGCAATCGGTTCAGACTATGACTCCACATGTTCGGTTTGTGAATTTTTCTTCGTAGAGTTGGTAAATTTGTTCGTTGCCCATGCGAAACCAAAGCTTCCTGAACTTGAATTCCGTCCTACGAATACTTGGCGTATCCTTCTTGGTCGGATTACCCGTCCTGACCCTTCAGGCCCAGGAACCGGGTAGCGATTCAATCGCTCATATTGCCTTCATTGCAGACGAAACAAACCCATTCGCTGCCGAGACCCGTGCCTTGGTTCAACAAGAGCTTCTCGCATTGGTCCGTGAAGATTTTGATGTTCATTTTTCCGAAGATCTTGTGATCACAATTGATGACACTGTTTCAAATGCTGTCCAGCTCTTTGAACAATTAATCTCGGATCAGAGAGTGGCAATGGTCATTACTCAAGGGTTTTTTACCTCGCAGATTGCGATCCGCGGAGTACCATGGCCTAAACCCGTGATTGCATCCAGCGTATTTGATGCGCGTCTGGAGGGGTTCCCAAATGTGGATGGCACCAGTGGCGTAGAAAATCTTACGTACATTGCTCCTCCTCCGCCCGGCCCGGTAATTCGTGATCTGACCAGATTTCAGGAATTAACGAATTTCTCCCAAGCAGCTATCCTGATTGACGAAAGATTTTTTATCACCTTTGCAGAATTTATTGATCAACTCTTGGAAAGTGCTTCGGAGTTGGGAATTACCCTTGAACCTGTACCCGTAGGCACTACTGCACAGAGCGGCCTTGACGCTCTCCCCGATGGTGTCGAAGCGGTATATATCTCTCCGCTACCTCGCCTTGCTCCTGAGGAGTTTGAGCTTCTGGCGAAAGGACTCGCTGCTCGCCGGCTTCCCTCTTTTTCCTATTCTGCAGATGATGTTTCAAAAGGCATCATGGGATCGCTGAGAGCAGCAGATCTAACACTGCGAGCACGCCGAATCGCTCTCAACGCATACCGTATTCTACTTGGGGATGACGCAAAAACACTACCTGTAACCCTCATCCCCGATGAAAAGCTGATTCTTAACATGCGTACCGTACGCGAGTTGGGAATCTTACTTGCTATGGAGGAAACCTTTGAAGCTCAGCGACTTTTTGATGATCCTGAAGACTTGGCACGCAATGTGACTCTAAGGAGTGCCATGGAGGATGCCATGTCTGCTAACCTGTCTCTTGCAATTGAACAGCAGGAAGTTCGGGCGGGTGCCGAAGATATCCGGTTGGCCAGATCCAGACTTCTTCCAAGTATAGATGCCTCATTGACAGGAGCAACCGTCTCGGAAGGTTTGGCCGAATCTTCCTTCGGATTGCAGCCCCGACATAATGTAGACGGTGCAATCAATTTTCAGCAACTGATTTTTTCCGCAGAAGCCAGTGCTAACGTATCTGCTCAAAAATCAATCCAGGAATCGCTGAAACAGAACCTGAATGCACTTGAGCTTGATGTGGGACTCGAGGCAGCCGAGGCGTATTTGAATGTTCTTCGAAGCAAAACGCTGGAGCAGGTTCAACAGGATAATCTGGATTTGACACTTGCCTCAGTCCGAATGGCTCGGCAACGGGAACGGATCGGTGCAGCAGGTCCAGGGGAACGACTTCGGCTTGAAAGTGAACTGTCCAGACGGAGGGCAGATCGAATTGATGCGTTCGCAAGGAGATCCGCCGCTGAAATTGCGCTGAACCAGATCATGAACCGCCCCCTTGATGAGAAATTTCTGACACCCGAATCCGGACTGGAAGGACGGGCATTACTTGAAGGAACACTTGCGACCAGTTATCTGTCGAATTTTACCTGGCTTGATCTCCTGAATGATTTTCTGGTTGAATCTGCGTTGAGTGTTGCCCCGGAAATCCAAAGCCTTGATGCAGCCATTGCGGCCCAAGAACGGATCTTGGCCTCTATACAGCAGACCTACTACCTACCAACGATTGGACTTCAGGGGAATCTATCTACCAACGTACTCCGTGAAGAAGCCTCTTCACAATCATTGATGGCTCCGGGTGGAGTTGAGAGCCCCGATTTTCCATGGACCGCCGGACTCTCAATCAATTTACCCCTCTTCCAAGGAAATTCCCGCTCTGCCCGCCGAAGCCAAGCCACTGCTACGCTGATTCAGCTGGAACTCCAGCGTGATCTTGTGGCCCAAAGAATTGAACAAAATGTGCGAACCCAATTGCACTTTGCCAAAGCGAGCCTTACGGTGGTAAGGGAGAGTGAAGCTGCAGCCCGAACCGCGCAACAGGCACTGGAATTGGTAACAGAAGCCTATGGACAAGGACTAGTTAACGTAGTCTCCCTTCTTGAAGCGCAAACCAATGCGCTACTGAGTGAACGAAACGTTACCAATGCAATTTTTGATTATCTCATCAACCTGAAGCGGGTTGAGAGAGCCTTCGGGCAATTTGAAATTTTCTCAACACCTGATGAGCAAATTGAGTTTGCTAGACTCCTTGAAGAATACATCCGAAATTTAGAGGAACCATCATGAGTAATCATAAAACATTAACTCTCCTCTTGATCACCACGGTATTTTCGTTAGTTGTTGGGGTTGGTTGCAGTAACCAGGAAGCCACAACCAACTTTGAAATCCGCCCGGTTCGATATGCAGAAGCTGTTCTGGCTGGTGGGGATCAGATTCGCACTTTTCCCGGAGTGGCTCGGGCTGCTTCAGAACAAAATCTGTCATTCCGTGTGGGTGGAACCATCACGAGTGTTGATGTCAATGTTGGCAGTATTGTTCGAAAAGGGCAAATTCTCATGCGATTGGACTCCGGAGATTTGAAATTGCGTAAACAGCAAGCGGAAGCCGGCCTTGCCCAAGCCCGTGCACAATCCCGTAATGCAAAAGCGAATTACGAGAGAGTCGTCGCACTCTATGAGAACGGAAATGCCTCCATGAGCGAAATGGATGCGGCACGCGCCTCATTTGAATCCGCAAATGCTTCCGAAGTATCATCTGAGACGGCGCTTAGCCTTGCTGAACAACAGGTCGTGTACGCCCAGTTGCGTGCGCCCGTTACTGGTTCAATCAGCCAGGTAACCGTAGATGTCAATGAAGCCGTGGGAGTGGGACAGACCGTGGTAGTTATCATTGATACCGATGGAAACCCTGAAGTGCAGATCACAGTACCCGAAGTCTTTATCAGTGGATTGCGCGAAGAGCGCCCGGCGCAGGTAGTTTTTGGTGCGCTTGGAGATGAAATTTTTAATGCACTGGTGACGGAAGTAGGCACGGCAGCTACAAGTGCAGGAGGCTTTCCAGTCATTGTACGGCTTGATCAAGGACCGCGCCTGGCTCAGATTCGACCCGGAATGGCAGCAGAAGTCACCTTCATTATTGAAGGAATATCTGAGACTACGGGGGTACTGGTCCCACCGCAGGCTGTGGGGCAGGATCACTTGGGACGCTTCGTGTACGTCCTCAACCGGACAGACACCGAAAGTGTCGCCACCGCTGAGCGTCGCAGTGTTGAAACGGGCGCCCTCACACCTGCAGGGCTGGAAATTATCAATGGTATCTCTGATGGAGAATTCGTAGCTACTGCCGGAATTAAGACACTGGTTTCCGGGCAACAGGTCCGTTTTCTGAGAACTGACTGATCCATGATTCTCGATACATCCTACATGCGCGAACATCTGCGAGGATACAGCACTCCTGTTATTTTCGCTGATTGTTGCTCTGACCTTTTGCCTGTGTATTTTCCTTACCATGTAGGAAGCCATCGCTGAACCTCAGGAACCGGACTATGCCATGGAATACAATTTCTTTTTGAATGATCAGATGCACACTCATAAGCTCCATATCTATCATCCATGGATCTAACCCGCTACGTAATCAATAACCGTACCGTCACCTTTGTGGTACTTGCGGTCGTAGCTTTTTCTGGCCTTCTCGCGTACCTGGAATTGCCACGCGCGGAAGATCCCGGATTTATAATCCGTAATGCAACGGTATCTGCACAATTTCCCGGAGCATCTCCCGAACGGGTTGAACTTCTTGTCACAGACCGAATCGAGCAAGCAATTCAGGGGATCCCTGAAGTAAAGAATATCACCAGTGAATCCCGTACTGGTCAATCAATCATCACTGTTGAGGTCCGTGGAAATATCACTGATCTGCGTCCAGTTTGGGACAATTTGCGGCGGCAGGTTGAAGGGATCGTAGATGAATTGCCGCAGGGAGTTGAGCCGGTCGTGAACGATGAGCTGGGTGAAGTATTCGGAACGGTCATCACACTTACGGCGGACGGGTTCTCCTACATAGAGCAGGAAGAGATTGCTGAACAGGTACGTGACATTTTTCTTAAGATTGACGATGTCGCCAAGGTTACAATCCAAGGAATTCAACAGGAACATGTTTTTGTTGACTTTGATAATGCACGACTCTCAGGGCTAGGATTATCTGCGGGACAGCTTCAGGGAATTCTACAGTCCAGCAATATCATTGTATCAGGAGGAACACTGGAAACTGGTGTAGAGCGAATCACGCTACAGCCAACCGGTAATTTTAGATCTGTTGAGGATATTCAACAGACACTCATCACACTTCCCAATACTGGCGAGACTGTTTATCTGGGGGATGTAGCCGAAATACGTCGCGGATATGCAGAGCCCCCGGCTACCAGAATTCGTGCGAATGGACAACCCGCCCTCACATTGGCAATCTCTATGCGAGTCGGTGGAAATATCGTCCAATTGGGTGAAAATGTTCGAGCTACCGTTGCTGATCTTGAACAGCAATACCCTTTGGGAGTCAACTTTGATTTTATCGCCTTTCAACCTGAAGTAGTTGACCGCGCCGTTTCCACATTCGTAAGCTCAATTGGTCAGGCAGTCGGGATTGTGCTTCTGTGCATGCTCATTTTCTTGGGATTGCGTACGGGATTGGTTGTCGCTGCACTAATCCCTATGACGATTATGTCTACGCTCATGCTGATGCAATTCCTTGGTATCGGTATGGATAAGATGTCACTGGCCTCACTGATTATTGCACTTGGACTCTTAGTTGACAATGCCATTGTTATGAGTGAGTCCATCCTGGTACGACTGCAGGCAGGTGAGAAAGCGCGCTCTGCAGCGATCGCATCTTCCAAGGAATTGCGGGTTCCATTACTGATTTCGTCACTGACCACAATTGCAGCTTTCCTGCCCATAGTTCTTGCTGAAAGTGCGGTTGGTGAATATACAGCTCCCCTCGCCCAAGTGATCGCAATTACACTTCTTTCCTCTTGGCTGCTTGCAATCACAATGGTTCCACTTCTGTGTGTGCTCTTCCTGAAAGTCAGGAAAAGGAAGGCTTCTAAAACATCTGACACGCTCGCAGGTCCCTCCGACTCCCGATTCTACCGCATCTATCGTCAAATTCTTCAAATTCTCCTGCGACGTCCTCTGGTTACAGTTCTGAGCGCCTTCACAATATTGATTCTGTCGTTCGGTCTTTTCCGGTTCGTTGAAATGAGTTTCTTCCCTGATAGTAAAGAACTTCTGTTTACCGGTGACTTTGAATTTCCTTATGGGACTTCCTTCTCTCATAATGAAGCAGCAATGCTTGACATCGAGCGTTTCCTGGTGGAAGAACTCGCTGTACAAGAGGACCGTGAGGGGATGCGTAACTGGGCCTTTTTCATCGGGGGTGGAACCCCGTCATTCACTCTGGGCTACAGCCCGACTGAACCTCGCTCTGGCTATTCAAGCTTCATCGGCAATGCATCTACCCCCGAAGCATTAACAACATCCATCTACCGGTTGCAGGAGTATGTGGAAGATAATCACCCGGATATTGAGGTCACACTCAAACGATTGGCCTCTGGCCCTGCAGGCGTTAAGCCCGTAGAAATTCGCCTGTTCGGACCGAATCAAAACACTCTTTTCGAATTGGCGGATCAAGTCAAGGCCCATGTGGCCTCGCTTCCAGGCACCCGTAACATCTCAGATAACTGGGGACAACAGACCAAAAAACTGATCATTGACATCAATGATGCCCAGGCAAGGCGTGCCGGAATCACGAATCAAGATATTGCTGTTTCTCTGCGTACTGCTCTTTCGGGCTCAATCGTGACGGAATATCGTGAAGGGAACAAGGCCATTCCGGTAGTCCTTCGTTCCGAAGTTGGAGATCGTGAAGATATCGGAAAGCTTGAATCTATAAACGTCTATGCCCAATCCGGCAATAACGTTGCATTGAGACAGGTGGCAAATATTGATCTTACCTTTGAACCATCGAAGATCTTGCGCCGAAATCGCTCCAAAACGATTTCCGTACAATCGGAGCTTGATCCTGAATCAGGGACATCTGCATTTGATGTTGCAACAGCACTAGTCCCATGGCTTGAGGAACAGCGGAAGAGTTGGCCCCTTGGATACGGCTATGAAATTGGTGGTACCTTCGAGAGTTCGGCGGAAGCGAATGCTGCGATCGCAGATAAACTTCCACTGGCAGGTCTATTAATCCTGCTCCTTCTTGTGGGACAATTCAACTCCCTTCGCAAAACGGTCATCATCATGCTCACCATACCGCTGGGTCTCATCGGAGTAGTCATTGGCCTATTAATTACCGGCCAGCCTTTTGGATTCATGACGTTGCTGGGAGTGATTTCGCTGGCTGGTATCGTCATCAACAATGCCATTGTTCTCATTGATCGTATTCGTATTGAGATTGATGAGAATGGCCTGCAGCCGGGGGCGGCTGTCTTGCAAGCTGCACAGGCGAGGTTCCGTCCTATCATGTTGACTACGGCGACGACCGTCGGAGGCCTGTTACCTCTATGGCTTGGCGGAGATCCTCTGTTTGTATCTATGGCCGTCGCAATTTTGTTCGGGTTGATCTTCGCTACCGTTCTCACCCTCGGTTTCGTACCGGCGTTTTATTGTCTACTCTTCCGGGTGCGGAGCTAGGCATTATTTGCAACTCATTTCTGGGGTAGAGTTGATGCAGATTTGCCCTGCTCGAGAGATTGTATTTCCTGATCTGAACTCAGTAACCTGAATTATCGCGCGAGAACATGATGTGATAATCAGGTTCTGCTGGGGAATTCAGGCTACCGACCAGAGCAACAGGTGTTGGGCGAAATTCGATCCTTTTACAAGAAAGCGCTTTTCCGCAACGTACGTGAATTTTCAATTCACAGGCGAGCGTTTATTTTTTTCCAATAACCCCTCTTCAGCACTTCTGTGCACGAGTTAATCGCAGAAGTCAAGATACCTACGATGTGAAGACTGCTTCTGTGCATAGAGATTCAGGCATTATAGATGCATCCAGAATCTCCCCAAAATCAATGGGAAAGTCGGTCTTTATATTCGATGTAAAGGGATCGAAACAGCATGTATGATGTCTGGGCAGTTTCTCTGGTGAACCAATAATTAACACCAGCCCCAACTGCAGCTCCAGCCAATGGAATCGTCTGTAATAGTTTTCGACCAACGAGATTCTTGGCCAATTCTCTTGGTAAATGCCTGGATTGATCCGAAAGAATTCCACGGACACGCCCCTGGTAGGAGCCACCGCCTGCATAAGAAGCCGCAGCAATACCTATTTCATGCAGGGCGCCACTGCGGGCTTCCCGAGAATTGGCGGCGGCAGCATTATAGATGGACAATACAATGGAACTGTGCTCTGGGCCAGTCATCGGAAATCCATATGCTGCACCAATTTTCTGAATGAGGTGGAGGTTGATGGCAAAAAGTAAAGGGATATCTGCTGCAATCAATACGACACCTCCCAAGCCTGTTCCACCACCACTGAGCGCCGCGAGAACTGTATTATGAGTAAATACACCCTTTGCCAATTCATCCAGCGTTTCCAGAGGAGCGTCCCGCAGATCTTCGATGTTCTCAATCTCAATTCCCTTTCGACTGGCCTCTGACCGGATCCCTTTCAAATCTACGACCCATTTGGTGGCATCGTTGAGTTTGGAGAGAAATCCTGCCACGGCTTCACTCATCTGATCGACTACATGGCCGGGCACGCCCTGCTCTACGGCCCAATCCACAGGACGCATTACCCAATCCATGGCACGCGCGACAAGGGAAACATCCCCCCGCAACCAGGCATCCACTTCCCTTCGAGCAGATTTCTCGTAAGCTGTAAGTCTCATGAAATTTCAAAAATGAGTTATGTAACTACAGGCTCACACAAAGATGAGCCCCAGTATTCCTATTCCTACGCAGTATAAGGCAAATGTATGCAATCGCCCCCGACGGACAAATCCCAGTACCACATAAATCGCAAAAACACCGGTTCCATACGCAACAAAGGTCCCGAGTAACACGGGAATCCAAGCTATCGACTCAGATGATTGAACGAGCGCCAGTCCCTTGATTAAAGTCGCACCGAAGATGGCAGGTAAAACCATTATGAATGAAAAATCTGCCGCAACCTCGGGGCGCACACCTGCCAGTAACCCGGTGCTGATCGTGGCTCCTGACCTGGACATCCCTGGGAGGAGTGATATTGCTTGGGCCACTCCAATCAGAACCGATTTCAATACACTTAATTCGCCCTCTTGCGTACGGACAAGTAGCGTACATCCAAGTAGCGCCCCTGTTACAATCAGCATCATACATGCGAACCAGGGGCGCGCATATGTCCATTCCAGTTGTGCATCAAAAAATGCATAGATGAGACCCGCTGGAACACTCGCAAAGATCACCTGCCATGCAATCCGAACATTCGGATTTGTCTGATATGCTTTTTTTTGATGACTGAATGCGCGAATGGTGTCCGTGATCATTGACCATAATCGACTCCTGTATACAGTGATAATACTAAACGCGGTCCCGGCGTGAAGAAACACCTCAAATGTTACGTCCGGTGTCAATTGCAACCCGAGTATATGCTGTGCCAATACTAAATGGCCCGAGGAAGAGACAGGAAGAAATTCTGTCAGTCCCTGCAAAAGCCCAAGAATAACTGATTGCCACCAGGTCATCAAAGTCTGTACTCAATGCTAAATGATCTAAGATACTTCACGGCAGTGCCGGTTCTACTATCAGAACCTCTTCCCGGCTTACAGAGACTTGACCTAGTGGGGTCCCGCGAACCTTTCGGACGAACTTCCTCGGAGTTACAATTACCGGCGCAAGGCTTTGGGTACGTGCCTTGCTATGCCATGCTGTAATTGCTGCCGCCTGCTCGATCAGGTATCTACTGGGTTGAGCATCTCGACCAGGTAATCTCAGGATTGCATGAGCTCCACTCACACCACGCGCATGAAGCCATAAATCAAATGGACGGGAATATAAGAGTGTCAGCTTCTCGCTTTCCTTTGCGTTGCGACCCACCCATAACTCATAACTGTGACCAAGTGAATAGCGCCGGAAGGGATGCCCTGACGTCTCAGGTTTTATACGCCTCTTCTGAAATGCCTTTAAATCCTTGAGTGTCCTTGTATTCTCCAATGCTTCCAACTCTGTTTTCAAGGATTCAATTTTTGCTTCAGCCTGATCGATCAGAGTATCCAAATGGGCACGGGAGGCGCGTGCCTTGCGTGCTTTCACATAATAACGCTCAGCATTCTGTAAAGAATTTAAAGATGGATCCATGGATACAGTCACCGTTGCACCAGGATGAAAAACATCTTCAATCTCGATTTGCTCCTCGCCTGCCGGGAAGGGAGGCACTGTCATCAAAAGATGCCCCAGTCGCTCATATTCATCTGCACGTGAGGGTTGAGACTGCTCTCTTTTCATCCGATCAACCGAACGTGATGCCTTGTCTAACATCCGAATTAAATCTTTTCGAAGCGGATCATACTGTGCACGATAAGCCCTTTCCGAAAATGTGCGCTGCACATACTCTCGCACTCCTTCGTCTATATCATCATATTCGTCGGGATCTTCTTCCTTTCTTGCCGAAAGAGGAATCAATGAGATTGTAGGGGGATTCTGATATACATATAACGAATCTCTGGAGTTTAATAGCTTCAGATGTAATGCCTGTGCTGCTTCATAGACCACACTCGGCTGCTGAGACAAACCCATGACCTCCTCGACTTGATCCCTGTTGAAACATATATAAATATGTTGCAACGCCTTGACAGGATTCCCGCCTACCTCATGCCATTTTACTGTAAATGCGGTTACATCCCGCGGCTCTGGAGGATTACGTAGCAGAGGAAGGGTAGCTGGGGCACCTTTACGGAAAGCTTCCTCTACCCGCCCTTCGTCATCCGCCAAAATCACATTGGCTCGACTTCCGTAAAGATGCGCATGAAGCTGGAATCCACCGGTAAACTTCAGAATCAAAACCCGATCATTTTCCAAAATACTCACATCTGTTATGAACTGCTGTCGTAGCTTACGGAAGAGGTGCTTTGCATTGCGCCGTGGACGCCCAACTTCTTTGCGTCGAAACGCACCAATCATCGGGGACTTCGTCAAAAATGAAATTGCGGACCTCGTCCCATCCTGCTCCAAAGCCAGTGTCAATTCCCCAGGAGTATGACACCATGCGTCTAAAACCATAGCATTCGGGAGAAATTTCCCCCAAATACCAGCAAGCCTCCGTAAGAGGTAATAGTTATTTAGGGAAATTATATATTTGGTTACGCATTATGCAGTCTCCAAATATCCATTTGACGGATCAATGGAGTGCCGAACGGCAACGCTCCTCCC
>JAPOTE010000120.1 GCA_026709335.1 Bacteroidota bacterium
ATTCCAGTTATCGGAATTAAAAGTCAGTAGACCTGAACTAAAACTGGCGTCATCTGAACCAAGTACGAGACTAGTGTTTGAGCCATGTCCACTGCTGTTTACTCGGATGGTTTCCCCAGAAGGAGGAGCCTCAGAGAGACTTACTGTCAAGTTTTGGCCTGTACTAAGACCCTCTAAGACGGTGATCGCCTCTCGATCTACGACGACCTTTTTTTGTGCAAATGCGCCCGGACTTGCGCCTAGCACGAGCAGCAAGAGTACTCCGCTGACTCCGAGCAGTTGTTTCGTAAAGTGTTTCATGAAATAAATGGGCCTCCGCCCGTCGAGTTATGAGTGTGGTGTGAGATAAGGATCCCTAAGTGGACTTAGGGAACTTTATTTAGTATCTCCCACATACATTTCTCGTCCGACCCCGCTCACAGGCACACCGAAAAGGCCATTAAAGGTGCAAACCAAGCACCCCATCCCGTTAATGTGCGGATGTTTGTAAATGCCTCGCTTTCTCTACGAAAAGAAGGATTGCGAGACGAATGGAAAAAGTGTCTACCTATTTTGACACTTTTTCACTTCGTGGTGAGTTGCTAGGGGTATATGGGCCCTTATGCATAAAAAAGACCTTGGCCTGGTCTTTGTAAACCTTGCGCCAAGCGTCATGTGTTGCATTTGCCGTCGCAATTGAACTATGCGACTTGAGTGCAGGCAAAATCTACGGCTTATTCGGTGGTACCCTGCTTTTATATCACCCCCACGGATAAAGCTTAAATCCGAAGGATTAGTCAGTGGAGTTTATTTTGCTCGGAACTTTCTTGATAGCCATACAAGTACCTCCACAGCAGGTCCTATGCATCCAATATGACAATTCGTCAGCCTTTATCTGGACCGAATTAATAGAATAACTCTGATGTAGAAATCAGAGTTTCCTTCAACTTTCTGAGGTACTGTGCCCAACAGTAGCTGGTATGCCGAAAATGATGGTTACGGGTCTTCCATCCTGTATGCTCCATACGCAGTATTAACTTATCGTTGGAATGAATTAGCCTGAAACTCAATCTAGTATCCGTCCAATCACTGTCCGCATCCGTAAATACCCAAGTAATATGCTCAGGCTCGACAAGTTCGAGCACCTCCGCTGACCAGTGATAATCTGGATTAAAATGGAATTCGTACGTGCCCCCGATCTGGCAATCTGCTTTACATTGATCTGTCCACCAGCTATTCAGCCCCGTCTCAGTGGTAAAAATTACAAAGGCTTTTGCTGGTGTAACATCCAATACAATATCTTGGTAAATTCCAAACATATCTCATGCATAACGTTTGTGCTACTTGAGCTGCGCATATGATCTCAATCTATATATGACCCCTTTTCGAGCACCGATCACACAATCCATTTAGGCTATAGTAGAGGGAAATCAGTTATCCTTCCGATACTTGTGGAGCCCAAGTGCCAAATGCAAGCGGTATACCAATGGGGTCAAGAGTATACAACAAGCGTCCAACCTCAGGCAGATCAAAAGCGGGTACAAGAATGGCACCTCCTAATTCAGTAGCTTTCGACTGTACAGCATCTACATCATCAACCGTTACAATGCAACTCCAGTGTGGGGAAATTTCGGGATCCGTGAGAGCCATAATTCCACCAATTTCGGTGCCGTTCGCAGAGAAAATATAGTAATCGGAAGGCGTCTCTATCTTCCTGATGGACCAGCCAAATAACTTGCTATACCAATCGGCCGCTGCCTTTGGCTCACTGGTATGAAGTTCAAACCATGAAAATGCACCATGCGTAGTTAATGCTTCTTGACTGCTCGCAATCGCCTCTTCGTCAGACTCACTAGATTCATTATATTGAATGACTGCCAGATATGCTCCATATGGATCCAAAAATCCTGCAAAGGAACCTATCATGGGAATCTCCTGTAAGGGGACAATCAGGTTCAGCTCATTCTCTTCAAGAAGTCTATAAATATCATGAACGGTAACATAGTACGTCCAGCAGGGCGGGACTCCAGGAGGGCAGGCCATGAATCCGGCGACTCGTTTTGAGTTGCTGTGAAGCATGGTATATGTGCCGTCAGGCATTGGCATCTCGCTGATGGTTAATCCGAGAAGTTGGGTATAGTAGTCTAGTGCTGGGGATATGTCAGAGGCTAAGTATTCCTGCCAACTGAAGGCACCGTGTGTCTGGAATGGATTCATTAAGAATTCCTGTTTTTTCGGTGAGAATGAAGGGGAGTGTACGCTTCAAATACTCTATCAGTTTCGTATTTTGATTTTCATTTTGCGTTTGCATCATGCTGGTTGGCGCACATGGAACATTTTGTCAGGCTCTCCCGTGAAACCTAGCACAGGAGTAGAATAGCTCATTTGAATTCATAATCTATCTCTGCCGTGAATTGAATTTTGAGGTGTGAATTTCTTGAATCCGCTGGAAGTGCAAGACTACCACAACCCATTAGTTATCTTTTAATATTATGGAACCAGGTTATATCATAACTGCATCAAGCGTTGTTGTGACTATTTTGCTCGGAGTTTGGCGTATAAGCGCTTCTCACAATAAACGTACGGATCAACTCCGGGGTGACGTGCGTGCAGATATGGAAAGGATGGAGGCGAACAGACGGGCCGATATGGAGAGAAT
>JAPOTE010000035.1 GCA_026709335.1 Bacteroidota bacterium
GCATCTCATCCATCATGAAAAGAGCTCATCGATGTGGCTGACATCGTTCTTGATAATCAATGCCCACCCGGTGACTGCATCGTTGAGATTGAGGGACTTGACTGGCGCACCGGCCCCATTTCAACTGTGACTGGAGGAATGCTGATGAATATGCTACGTGTTTCTGTTGCAGAGAAGCTGTTACAACTTGGGCATACACCGGTTCTCCTACCCAGCCACCAGTTTATTGGTAACACATCAGCCGAAGAACAACTTGATAAGTTCTACGAGGCATACAGAAAGAGCCTTGCCCACCTTTTTTTATGAATGCCTGAAAAATATGTGATTGGCGTTGATGTGGGTGGTACCCGCATCAAAACCGGAGCCGTTCTCAATGATGGTACCCTCATTGAGAAGCGGGTGCGACCATCAGGATATGCGCTGTCTGCGGAGGCATTGGAAGCCGCTGTACTTGAAGAGATTTATGCTATTCAATCCAGTATTGGAGAACCTCCAACTGGGATAGGACTTGGGTTTCCTGGTGTAGTGAATCTCAAGAGGGGTGTTGTAATGTTGCCAGGAAAACTTCGCATAGAAGGGTACCCTATCGTTCCGAATCTCTCTCGTATACTATCCCTGCCCGTCATTGCAGATAATGATGGCCGATTGTCCATCATGGCAGAGGCCGCGTTCGGGAAGGCGCGCGAATTTGAATGGGCTGTTTCAATCACATTGGGAACCGGCGTCGGCTCTGGGGTTATGCTGGATGGAGCCATCCTGCGGGATCCACGCCTTCAATTTGGTACACAGGCAAGCCATGTGATTCAGCAATCTAGAAGTGATCGTCTTTGCATTACGAGAGCACGTGGGACCGCGAATATTCTCTGCTCTGCCACGGCCTTGGGAATACTTGCCCAAGATGGATTAGCACGGGGACTACCCTCGGTTCTGAATGAGCTTTATTTTGAGAATCCTAACAACGTTAATTTTGAGACCGTCATCAATGGAGTCCGCCAAGGCGATGCTTTATGTATAGATGCATTGAAGACTTGGAGAACCGAGTTGGGATGGTTTCTTGTGAGCGTTGTTCACATGTACTCTCCAGAGATCATCATCCTCGGCGGAGGTGCCGCTGCTGGAGCTCCTTATTTCCTCAGCGAGGTACGTACCCATGTGAACCAACACACTTTTCGTTACCCTCCTGACGAGCCAACTCTCATTGAACTCTCTGACATTTCAACACACAATGTTGTACTTGGAGCGTCTTTACTAGCATGGAGAGAGGCTTTGGGTTAAACCTGTTTTACTGTTGTGACTTTATCGATAGAGGAACTTGCAGTGTGTGCGATTGCCTACTTGACCCACTTAAACGGAGAATGCAGGTTTATTCCTGATTTTTGCCAAGTAGCTCTCTAACCCGATTCTGCCACCTCAGTAGATCCTTGACTTGTGATTCATCTAAACTTCCCCATGGATCGGATTTGTCTCTGAGTTCAATACTAAATATCTGATCTGCGTTGATCTTGCGTCTCTCCGTACGTTCTAACTGCAAGAGACGGCAATACGAATACCATCGCTGAGTTCCTTCATCATCTAAGATTTCCGGGTAATTGCGGGCAAGATATCTGAAAATCAACGGCTCTACCCGAGGATCATCTGATTGAATAGTGTGCCAATCAAATCCGGCACCTTCTTTCAACACCTGATCCATCAATCTTCGATCCACATCAGAGATAAATTCATGGTAAATGGCCTCATCGGGGTCTGGATTATGGGATAAAAATCGTCTTTGTCTCTTAGCTTCTTCGTCCCCTAAAAATTCAGAAAATGGATCCTCTGACTCCCTATTAATATACTCTTTTAGCAATCTGTGCCGTCCCAAGGCGTCTGACTCTTTCAGCTGAATCCTGTCACAGACGTTTTCCGAGGATAATGCAGGAGATAGTAAATACTCTGTATGAGACCATTTACAAACAAATGGAGATTTGTTAGACTTGACTGACAAGATTGAATTCCTTGCAAATTGTTTATCCTGTGAAGTCCAGTCCTGATAAGGTTTCAATAATGGAGTTGGATCGTTGTAGAGGTCAAAGGCGAAGATTTCATTTTGGTTACATTTCAATTGCCCTAAACTACTAAGCAAAGTGGCACAGTATCGTTTGGTACCAATCTTCCAAAATATATGAAGTATAGGCTCATCACAATTCATTATGCTCGAAATATTTTTCTTGAAACGTAACTCGAGAGCATAATCCCACAAATCTCGTGCTCGCTCACGAATCAATTTTGCCAATTCCAACATGTACAGAGTATCCGCTTTCGCAGTATGGTACTTGCCCAAATGATTCTGTTCAAGATTTGCCGCTGATAGATCTTCCAGCTTAAATGACACTCTTCCATCTTCCTTTTTGGGCCAATGTGTTAGTGCTTCTGGAATTAACAGAAATGCAGCTCGTATCAGGTCTATGGTATCCCACATCGTATTTCCATTTTTCCATGCCCATGCATAAGGGTCCCGTAGATTCCGATAAAATAATACTCGAGTCAACTCATGATCGTAACCCATTCCGCTATAAGCAACACTACAGGTACCTGGTTTGCTCAATTCGGTATGAATCTGAGCTGCAAACTCTCCTTCAGGAAGCCCCTCTCTATGGG
>JAPOTE010000008.1 GCA_026709335.1 Bacteroidota bacterium
AAGCCTGCCAGTTTCTTTGCTTTACTTCGTGTTCCAGGGCATAGACGGTACTCAAGCCCTCGATAGGAACAGTCCTGATTTTTATTGTTTGAATTCCCCACGGGCATGGCGTTAATATAGGTAACGTTATGGTAAGCAATAGGCAGGATTGCGCTCCTGCCTATTGTGTCCGTGTACCCCCACCTACTGCACTAAGGTTCCAAAAACTGCGTAGCATCCTATATAATCCCCAACTTGATCCTGCCACGACGCGCAGCGATTCTGCATACTTCTCACCTATGATAAACTATCTGGATCAACTCGTTGGCCGTATCACCAATAAACTCCATGAACTAGGACAATACCACCGTACCTTGGTATTGTTTACTACAGATAACGGAACGCATCGAAACATTTTCTCACAACATGAGACTGGGCAGATCCAAGGCAGGAAAGGATTCCCTGTTGCTTCTGGAACTCATGTTCCCCTGATTGCATACTGGCCCGGAACCATTCAACCAGGTACAACAAGTGATGCACTCATAGACTTCACAGATTTTCTACCAACCTTGATGGACGTCGCAGGCGACCTCCTACCTCACGATTATACAGTGGATGGATTGAGTTTTTATGATCAATTGATTGGACAGGCAGATACCACGCGAGATTGGATCTATTGTCATTATGATCCAAGATGGGGGCAATTTGAATCCACAAGATGGGCGCATGACCACACCTGGAAACTCTATGGAAATGGAAAATTTTTCAATTGCTCCAAAGATCCTGAAGAATTATACGCGCTAGATGATTCTACATTGGATAAACGTGCATATCAGTCCAAAGCGAAACTGCAGAGTATCTTGGATCAAATGTCACTATCGCCTCAGACAGTACCCCAAGAATGAGACAAGAGCTTACCTTAATGGTATTGTGAGTCAGGCGCACCAAACCCGCCTAGCTTTCAATCAGCCAGTTAATGCCTCAATTCCCTTGACCAAGCGATCTATTGCCTCTGTCAACGTAGAAACCTGGAGCGCTCCATAGGCAATACGTAAATGTGTGCCTCCTGCCATACCAAACGTATCTCCTGGAATCGTAGCTACACGGTACTCTTGAATGAGGCGAGCCGTAAGTGACTTGGCATCAAGTGGGGTGTCAATGGACAGTAAATAATAAAATGCTCCCTGCGACGGAGAAATCTTGACCGGAGCCTGCAAGTCACGTAGTCGCTGTAAAACCATAGTTCGAACATCAGCCATCGCACTCAAGTACTGCCTGCAATAGTCGGCCCCCTCCTCCAGAGCTGCAAGTGCTGCCACCTGACTCAATATTGCTGGACAAATCTGATTCGTATCCTGAATCTTTCGAATATCTGCGGATATGTGTGGTGGTACTGCCATATATCCCAGCCTCCAGCCAGCCATCCCATACGCTTTGCTCATGGAAAAAAGTGAAATGGTATGAGCATGTGCCCCGGATTCACTTCCTGGAGAAAAATGTTCGGCCCCATCAAAAGTAAAATATTCATAGGCCTCATCTGACATATGATAGATCCCATGTTCAGCGCACAGGCAGTTTATTGCTTTGAGCGTTTCCGGAGTATATACAACGCCTGTTGGATTGTTTGGAGAGATGGTTACAATCGCGCGGGTCCGAGGCGTGATTGCATGTTGAATGGCCTCCAAATCTGGTGCCAATGAATCGCTAAGCGACACCAATACAGGCTTACAGCCCGCAATGCGCGTAGCCATTTCATGATTAAAATAATACGGCACGAGCAGAATTACTTCGTCTCCCGGACTGGTCACAGCAAGAAGTGATGCAAAGAATGCCATATTACTGCCAGCAGTGACGATAACTTCATAGCCTGGATCCAACCGGTTTTCCGCTTGTAATTTTCTGTCAAATGCGCTTCGAAGCTCCGGTCTTCCAATAACATACCCATACCGATGAGTCTCCGAGGATGTAATTGCCTGCGCTGCTGCCTTGAGGGCAGAATCTGGAGGTCCATAGTAAGCTACGCCTTGGCCCAGCGAAATTGTCCCCGGGTTTTCCTGCATAAGATCTGAAACAAACCCCATGACGGGCATTTGTACAGATATCATGCGATCTGATCGTGTAGGTATGGTCACAGTAACAGAGATTTATGTTAATGGGAGCGGGAAGATACTACTGTATTTCCATTCCGTATTCATTTCCAATAATGTATCGTTCCTCAGTACGGGGCGTAAAATACATTTTTCCCGTCCTGAATGATACTACCCCTTACCTGTGACGCCATCTTGTTCGATCTTGACGGTGTTCTCATTGATTCCAATCATATCTACGAAAAACAGTGGTCCATATGGGCTGGAAAGCGTGGAATTTCCTATCCACACATTCAGAAAATTCACCATGGCCGCCCAGTGACCGAAACAATCCGGATCGTGGCGCCGCATTTAGATCCCTATGAGGAAGCAGAAGCCTATCGGGATGGACTACTTGCAAGTAACGATCTTGAGCATGTTCACGCTTTTCCGGGAGTCGCTTCACTCCTGAATAACCTCCCGCCGAGTCGCTGGGCGATTGCAACAAGTGCTCCACGCCCCTCTGCCCTTCAAATGCTTCGCCATGTGGCACTACCGGTGCCAAACGTATTTATCAGTGGAGACGATATTGGTAGGGGAAAGCCTGCTCCCTATCCATACCTACGAGCGGCTTGGGGATTAAATCAGCAGATTGATCGCTGCGTCGTCATTGAAGATGCTCCGGCAGGAATTCAGTCTGGTCAATCTGCTGGAGCAAAGGTTATCGCTGTTCAGACGACCAATCACCCCAATACACTTATTAAGGCCGATCTGATCATTGACACAATTGCTGACCTCCATATAGAGGACGCTGGCACATACTTGAGAATTTCTGTGAATTCGAAAGAAGTTGACAATTAGAACAGTGTTATCCTGGCGATTCTTAGGTCTCGCCTGAATTGCTGAAATCACATCCCGTGTGTTCTGTGAAAGAAAGCGTACATGAAGAGTTATTTCGACAAGTATTAACTCAAAAGAGCTTACAGTCATTGACTACTATCCGAGAAAGTAAAACGTTAAATTTCACGGCAGTCAGCACTGCAAATATATATGATTTCGAAATCTCGTGTCATCGTAATGAGAGCTCATGTGAAATCCAGCTCAATTTCACATGAGCATGACGGGGGTATCCGGGACGATCTTGGCGCACAAATCAGGTGAGAATTTTACTCCTTCGCCATAGCTAAATTGAATACGACAGAGTCAAATAGAAATCACGCCCCAAACTGGGTAAATTACCATAGCTTAAATGCTTATGGTAGTACACATCAAACACGTTGTTGATGCCTGCCTTAAGCTCAATACCTGATCTGAGTTTCACTCCCCCACGAAGATTCATAGCAAAGTAACCATCTGTCCCATCTTCCTCTGCCAAGATCCGAGCTACCCGGTTCTGTGGCATGGCCATACGAAGCTCAAATTCACTCCACCATCTGTCATTCATGATGCGAACACTAGACCAACCGGTAAGGGGAGGAATGAGGTACATAGGCTCATTCAATTCCAAGTTTTGGCCATGCGTATACGAAGCAGTGGTACTCCATTCCAACCAATTTCCAAAGTCAAACACCGCACTCAGTTCGCCGCCCAACAAGAGTGCAGCAGATGCATTTTGGTAGGTCCTGAATCTTAGGATTGCATTACCCAATAAATCTCCATCATGACGACCAACTATATAATGTCGGATATAATTGCCGAAGACGTTGACACGAAGCCCTAGGCTTGAAGTCCATCGCTCAATGCCCAACTCAATCTGAGTACTTCTCTCGGGCTTAAGATGAGGATTACCTGTGTAAAAATATCCATCGATATAATTATAGACATAGTGACCATAATTTTCAACATGGGTTGGGGGCCTCCCGACATTTGCCAACGAAATCCTCAACAGATTTTTGGATCTGATCGCCTTTGTTAAACTGAAACTAATTCCGGTAAAAGTATAGGCTTGATCCAAGTTGCTGACTCCCCAACGGCCCTGTAATACAGCACTCGCTTCCTGCTGCTGCACATTACGAGGAGAGTGATCCAATCGTACCCCCAACCGTGCCGTCAGATCATTGCTCAGTAACGTGGTAAATTCCAAGGTAATTGCTCCGTGAAGTACTTGGACATCTCCCAAATTCAGAAGGTACATGTCTGGAATATGATCAAATACGCTGAACATCCACATATCTCCGAAGCTCTTTGTCTGATAGGCATCCAAAGTAGCCTCCAGACGATGTCGCCCACGTACGAGTTCTACCGTACTTAAGCCTCCGGTGGTTCGTGTTTTTCCAAACATGGGCATATTCATCGCACGCATGACTATGCGCGCTCGAACATTGCGCCCAAAATCGCCCATCCAGTGATCAACACTGTTGGAATATATCCTTGTCTCCCATCGGGATATGAATTTCAACTCAGGCTCCCACGTGTGTGTCAGACTGTAGATCTTGGCCTTTGCCAAGATAGCATCCATTAACAACACTGGATATCCCACATCCCATGCATTATCTCCCAGAAAAGATGCGGTAAACTCATTTGTCTGGCCTATTCGCTGGGACACAGCAAACTTGTAATTATTCTTCTTAAAGCCGGATCCAGAGACTAGCTTGCCTCTACCTGCACTAAAGCTGTCGGCCTCCTTGTATGAAAAGCTTCCTCTGAAACTGGTATTTTTGTAGGAGGTACCGCCGGATATCCGACCCTGACGCAGATTTGCAGCAGAGCTATAGTTCAGTTCTGCGTCGGCGTATAGGGGTTGATCATAACGGGGCTTCTGGGTTACGAGGTTAATCGTTCCACCAATCTGGGAAGATTGAGTCAGATCAAACCCTCCTTTTGTGAGCTCAATTTTTTTCAAGTTTTCAACTTCAACGTAAGAAGAGGACGGATCCATTTTATCTACACAAGCTCCGACAATCTTCATTCCATCAATGACTAATCCTATCTGTCCTCCGCTAAGCCCCCGAATTACAGGTTCCCAGGCAAAATTAGCACGCTGGGCAAAATCTGTACCCGGTACCCGATCCAGCAGATCTTCGGTCGCCTTCAGATGATGTGAGTGAGCTGCAGGATCATTGATTCGTGGCGCTATACTCTCTACCACAACTTCATCCACTGAAATGACAGCAGGCAGAAGGGAAATGGTCAGATGATCTTGGGAATTAGAATTTATAAAAATCGAATGTTCAACAGATGTATATCCAATAAATGAGACACGTAACGAATATTCACCCGCAGGCAATGTTAATTGGAAATGACCATCGCTGCCGGTTATCGTACCCATGTCGGTATTCAATACAACTACCGAGGCAAACTCAATACCTGTCTTAGTTAATGCGTCCATTACTTGCCCATGAACTGTATCCTGCGCATTCAATTGTGTGGGACACAGTACGAAATATGTGTACAACAAGAGCCAAAGATGGATTGATCGCTTTATCATCAGTACACAATGAATCCGTTGAATTTAACTGTATCTCGTGCCATATCCGTGTGCTGAATGAACACCGTCATGTCCCACCCGCCAGACATGATAAAATTTACGCTGCCCTTGTAGCGTCCATTACTCGTATGTACTGGTGCCTCATATGGGGTACTGTGCCCTTGATCTGCTCCCATATTCATCCACGGATAGAGGTCAATTCTTGCATCTTCAAGAGAAACGAAACTGTCTCCTACTAAACGATGTAATGCAAATTCAATCTCATCAAGACCGGTTATTGGACGGACAGGTTGCACCCACGATATGTAGTATCTACCTGTGTATTGAACCCAGATGGAAGGCTGTATTTCAATTGGCAGTATCGCCTCGCCAGATGTTCCTGCTGTGGCGTAGGTGATTTGTAGTTGCCAATGCCCCTGTTCACTATGTGGTGAAACAAATATGGGAGCACCTTCAAAATGACCAGATCTGTCCGTGGGAGTAAACTTTACTGCTCCCAAAGGGGAAGAGATTATTCGAGCTCCTCCTACCCATCTTGGCAAGACACTAAAGCTCGCGCCAGAGACCGGAGAGCCATCCTCGATAGCTTCCATCCGGATTACACTGGTACCCATGCGGAGTGAGTCGGGAGCAGTCACATTGATGGTTAAGTGCCCATCTCTGATTACTCCAAGCTCAACAGAGGCAGGTTCAAAATCCATATCGCTTGGGTGTCTACGAAAAAAATCAGTTTCCGTAATGTCTGGTGCACACCCGGCAACGAGGAGGATTGTAAATATGCTAACTCTAATCATAGTACTTCTAAGCCTGCATAAATGCTTGAATCCGTCAGCGAATGCAAAAATGCTTCAAGATCTGCCCGTTCAAGCTCATTGAGGTATAGAGGTTTAATCAATGCACTTTTGCCACGTACATCATTACCTCCTTTATTATAATGTTCGATTACCTCCGACAAGGTTACCATCCGGCCATCATGCATATATGGGGCAGTTTCTGAGATATTTCGAAGCGAGGGAATCTTAAACTTTCCATAATCCTCCCTCAGACCTGTGACCCGAGCACGTCCTGAATCTCCCCTGCTTATAGGAAGGCCATTGTTTTCGAATATTAAACTGGTAAGGAGAAATCCGTTATGACAGTGAATACATCCTGCTTTTCCTTCGAACAACGAGAGTCCTCGCCGCTCAGCAGGGCGAAGCGCCGATTTGTCTCCTGCCCTGTAGCTGTCATATCGGGCGCCTCTGCTTAATAAGGTTCGCTGATAGGCTGCAATAGACTGAGTAAGACCTCGTAGACTCGGAGGCTCTTCAAATATATCCTGAAATGATTCCCGATATGTCTCATTTGATTCCAATCGGTCAATAGCTGAGGAGAGGTCTATCCCCATTTCCGTTGAATTCTGAAGGGGGCCAAAGATCTGATGCTCCAATGTGATACTTCCCCCATCCCAAAAAAATAACTTATGGTAAGCTATATTGATCAGAGATGGAGTATTTCGAGTGCCAGATCTCCCCTTAATTCCTTGGCTGATTACCTGACCATCCGAAAAGAATTTATGAGGAATATGGCAGGTAGCACAGGACACCGTACTGTCAACCGAAAGAATTGGATCAAAAAATAATTGCTGACCAAGAAGAACTTTAGACTTGGTCAAAGAATTGTGAGATGGAATCGGCACAGACTCAAATCCGCCTGGCACAACCAGATCCAGTTGCTCTTCCGAGCCTGAATCTGGTTGTGTGCAAGCGGATATTGCTAACGCAATACAAATGAATTTGACGACCAGAAGGCGCATTTCTGTTTCCCAAATCCATTTTGTGATCCCGTGACAACAAGAAACGGGATTACAATCCGGATCTCTAATGACTAACGGTCTTCAATCTGATAAGAAGAGGAAATTTGATCAGCTACGGCAGTTGCAACTGGAAGGTTATTCATCGTGTGACAAATCCGCTCATCCGGGTCCTTCAAATCTACATTTCTCAGAAATTCCGCATAATTGACACTAATGTCTAACATGGCCGGCTTCTCATTTTCAAGTGTGAAATCATGTTTGAGTGATACCTCTCTGAGAAATCGTGGTGTACCAAGATGTATGGCCCATTTTTCGTCTGGAACTGCATCGTCATCGGTATCTACGAGACCATCCATTCGGAGAAAGAGATATCCAGCATTCCAGTTCCAGTGATTATTTACATCAGCTTGTTTGGCCAGTGGATGCTGGGCAGGAACTTGTGAAGGATCAATTCGATTGGTCGTCCCGGAAATTCCAACTTTGAATCGAATCTCCTGGTAGTCCCCTGCAGGCCAACTGCCAGCATCATAGGAATTGATTCCCTCATCATGTTTAACAAGAATCACCTGATCCTGGATCGTATGAGAGATATTCTCATCGGAATCATTTTTTGCAGGAACCGTAAGTGACTCGTTGCTGATCGTTATGGACTCATTTTCATCGTTTATGAGCGTAATTTCCGAGATATACATCCGGGCAGAGCCAAAAGAAATTTTGGCTCCATTTACATCGTAAGTACTATCGGGATTCGTGGAAAGAGCTTCACCACCTACGCGAGGTTTCAGGTTAAGTGTAAGATTCGCATTCCCATGCTCCATCACAGAAGAATCACATCCTGCGAAAGCTACTATGATGATAGCCGCTACCATCATAAGATTTTTTGAGTATTTCATTGGTTTAGGTCGGTAAATAAAGTGTACGAAAAGCGCACACTTAGAGTATTCGGGTATGGCGCACTCAATGAATATGAGATAAGTGCACTAGGCAAAACCCACGCCGGCACTGGATTACGACGAAATCTATCCAAGTATCGGTAGAGCCGGATTGGGGGGCAGCAAGGTCAAGCAACTATGTTTATAGATCTCGGATTCAATCTGAGATCTATTTGCAGGTCACGAGTTGTGCGGGGGACCACGAATCCAATGAAATTGGAAAAAGGTGAGTTGCCGATGAATCGCAGGAAGGTTGGGGAGCAGCTCAACGACAGGATTGTATGCCAGAGATATGACTGGTTGAGTCAGATCTCCAATCAGAGGAGCAGCAAAGAGTGTTAAGTATGGGCAGGCCTCGTGTCTATCATGGATGTCTTTATAACAAGCTCCATGTATTTCCGAGTCTATCGCTTCGTGCATCGGAGCATACATATCGCTTACAGCCATATACACAAGATGTGACAGAGGTGCCAACACACCCCCTACAAACAGTGTACACGCCAACAAAATAGATACTCCCTGACGAGGGAATCGCATCTTTATATATGCTCAGACTTGGCTACTCTTCTGCCCATCCCTGCTCAAGAATTCCAGACACCACAAACTACCTCTAGAAAAGCTACCCCTGCAACCCATATGATCTTGCATTGATCCCTGCGGGTAGCAGAAGAGAAAAGATATGTCTCACTCCGGAAAGTGAATTTTGAGGCCTGTGCCAATTGCTTCCGGGGAGCTTTGATGAATAAAGATATAACTGTGGGAGCTATCTGGAAAACGCAACGGATTCGATTCTATCATTATAATCTTGAACTTGTTTCTTCTTCCTGATTTTGGATTGACTAACTCTGTGAACTTGTTTGTTTTATGAGTAAATCCTGCCGCCGATCCATTCCACAAAGATCAAATCACGCATCCTCTGATTCAAGAAATTGCCACTGTCTCCATCCCTTCAATGCCGGAAAATACAATCCTAAACGAATAGGCCTTGCATCCATTGACTGCATTGCCTTTGCATATACCTGCATCTTGGATTCATATCTCTTTTTCTCGTTATCCAAAAAATTGTCCACATCACCTCCAGAATGAGTACTCGTCTTGTAGTCTACAATCCAGCGTATACCATCAGTTACAAATGTCCGATCTACAATAAATCGGCGAACTCTAGATCCAGATAAAACCGTAATTGCATACTCGCGTGCATCCTCCTCATGTTTTGAAAGAATCCAACGCCCGCGAGGGTCCTCGACTGTATTCTTCAGAGCCTGCTTCACTCTCGCTAATGCCTGCTCCAGGTTTTCTCCCGATAGGCCTTCATGACGGAGAGCGCTCCGTAGAACAGGATCACCAAATTCCATCCGGGATGGAACCTGCATTTGCTGTAATATCCGGTGGACTACGATTCCTACACGACGCTGAACATCACCAACCCACTCAAACACCAGTTCACGTTCCTCCTTCTCGTCTTCATACGAATCTCCTCTTGCTTTCCAGGTCAATTCCCGATTCGGCTCCACAGGAGTCCACTCACTGGATAAACGAATAACAGGGATACCGACAAACGAATTCTCTTCAACGGCCTCATTTTCATTCTCTTCCCGTTGACGACTTTTCCATGCCTCCAGGAATTCGGGATGTGCAACTTTCCATATCTTGGATATCATCGAGCGTGAATCAGGGACTTTCAGTACCTGGGCATTTTTCTTTTGCGTTACATGCCCAAGTAGATACAGATTTTTACGAGCTCTCGTGGCAGCGACATACAGAAGGCGCGTCTTCTCGTGATCCCGTCTTTTTTTTTCGATGAGTTGCAAATACTTATATACGGGATCCGGCCTCGCTCCGGTCTCACGAATCGGTGCAAGTAATAAATTGGATTGCTGGCCGTCATCGAATTCTCTCCACATCAAAAGACGTGGCTTATCTTCTCTGGTTTGGTTTCCCAACCCCGGCAATATGACTGTATCAAATTCTAACCCCTTTGCCTTATGAACAGTAAGTAACTGTAATTCACCCCCTGCTCCAATATCAGAAGGAGCAAACAGACGCTCAACATCTTCCATAAATTTTCTCTCGTCTCTTAGATCCGGACCATGCACCGATTTTTCGAGAAGATCCAAATAGGCCGTTGCATCTTCCAGCTCTCCTCTCGTTTCAAGACATGCTGGTCCACCCAAAGCCATCCACACACCTTCCACCCACCGCCGAACAGGAAGCAGTCCTCTCAGGGTACACGCATCGTGAAGAATCGGGATAAAACGCTCCAGTCGTCGCCTTCCATCGTGTGATATTAACCCCTTCCGAACAGGAAGAAGATCTTGTATCCCTGTTTTGAAATCATCCCCGACAAGAATCTGAAGATCTGCTAACGTCAGTCCACACCATGGTGCTCGAAGTATTGAAAGCCATGCAATCCGATTCCCCGGATGCAAGAGCGCTTGCGTTAATGCCAAGAGATCTTGAACTGCTGGACGATCACGAAGCGGATCGATTTCTATAGAACGAAATGCAATCTCTCGCTTGCGAAGACGTGCGATGATATGCAATAAATGTGTGCGTGCCTGAACAAGTATGGCAATAGTTGAGTCCGGTTCTTTTGACCGGGTTCTCTCGATAATACTGACAATTCGTTCCGCCTCGACCTCTGGATTCTTGGTATAGAATGGATATATTTTGACTGCACTATTCTGCATATCGGCTCTGAAAGCCGTAGAGGGGCTATACGAAACTCCTCCCGTGATGGGATCTTCCTTCCTTGGGAAAGCATTTCCAAGTGCTTGATTTACCCAGTTTACAATCTCTGTACTGGAGCGAAAGTTTGTCTCCAATACAAGTGATTGGGGATGTACGGACCCAAGTCCCATCGTTCTAGTGCGAGAGAACAAACCCACTTCTGCATCCCGAAACCTATATATCGACTGCATTGGATCACCAACAAGAAACAGTGTTCTGTCATTTCCGTCCCAGCCATGAGTGAGCCCCTTGAGCAATTCATACTGACTCTGGGATGTATCCTGAAATTCGTCTACTAGAAGATGCTGAGTGGACATATCCAGAATGGGGGCGCGAGTATTGGACGATACATGAGCTTTCATGGCCTTCTGTGCCGCTATTGCGATTTCCGTGAAATCAACACATCCTTCCTGCTGAAAAACTTCACGAAGCTGAATGACAGCTTCAGGAAGTAGCCGAATTAATGCGGTCAAAACTTGCCATTGCTCTTCTTTATAGAAGGCCGGTGGTAGGTCTCGAAGTGCATGCAGCTGAGCAATAACATCCTGTTCCAGGTCAATTTTGCGTATTCGCTTTTTGGCCTCCGGTTTATCTACCGGAAAGCCGGATGCGACGGTATAACTCCGGCGACGGTTTCCTTCTCGGGTAAGTAGCAATTCTGTAATTGCAAGCCATTTGGGGAATTCCTCAATGCCTGAACCCGGCAAACTATCCAGATTCAGGCATGTCTCAAAATGATTCTTTCTGCCAGCATCTCGCAGATTTTTGGCGGCAAACTGAATCAACTCAACCACATTATCTGCATCATCTGGTGGAAATACAGCCACTATACGATCAAGTTTATGCTGGATTACACTGGATAACGCGGCCTCCAGTTCAGCTCGTAAAGCAGTGAATTCCGTCTCCTTTACATCCACATGACGGATCCACTGATCGCGTCTTCCCAACATTGTGCTTAAAAGTTCCTCCAGCCTCCCTGTCTGGTTATCAAGATGTCTCAAAAGAACCGTAATGGCTTCTTTTATATCCGCCTTCTGATCAGAATACAATAACTCCAGTGTACGGATTGCAGCTTTTCGATATAAATGCCGAGGAGCTTCTTCCGGCTCCAATAATGCGCCCATACGGGACATCCATGGCATCCTGCGTACCAAGAATGAACAAAGTGAATCAATGGTCTGAATACGTAGGCGGAGCGGGTTATTCAGAAGATCCCACCGCATTTGATCGTTCCTCGAAAGTGCCTGTCTGGCCAGATCCCATGTGTGCCGCTCATGCTCTGCCTCTGGTGGCTTACCTGTAGCCTTTTGAAGTGCACCAACAATACGATGTCTCATCTCGGCAGCCGCCTTACGTGTAAAGGTGATCGCAATAATAGCTTCTGGAAACTCTACCCGTGCCAACAGGACGAGAAACCGCTGGATCAAAAGCTCGGTCTTTCCCGAGCCGGCAGGTGCCTGAACAATGAAAGATGCCTCAGGATTCAGTGCCTGCAGGCGCTGAATCTGATCGGAAACCAGAGTGCTCATCCTCGGCTTTGTGTTATTTTTGCAGAGTCCCCGACCCTGCAAAAGGAAGCCAGCTTACAATATTTGCATGTCCCTGAAGGATCTTTGGGAGATACAATTGCGTACCCTGCTTTATATTCCTGTCCCAATTGATTGAGTGTTTCATTCCACTGCCTGATGACATCGGGAAGATGCCTTTTTGAAGGGTTTACGCCCGGAATCGTACCCTCTTTACTTGTAATTCCCTTGAACTCCACCCTCCCCACCTTGAGACTGCCAAAGAAGATGCCTGCAACTGATGAATTCTCCGCAACGGCATAGATCGGCAATTGTGGATCGTCAGGACGATCTCCATCCCAGGAACTGGGTTTGCATTCTCCTGTCTTGTAGTCAAGGATAATTTTCTGACCATCTTCAAGTATATCAACCCGATCCTCTCGAATATCTATTTCCATCCCACCTACTATGACTCGTTTTTGCTCCTCCCTGCCCGAAACCGTAAATGGTTGCCTTTTTCGTTCAAGATCCAGCCATTCCAGAATTATTCGTTCCAGTCGATTCTGTTCAACATGCATATACTGCTCATTCCGAAGAGCCCGCCGATACGACATCTCTTTTTCAAGCAGTTCTTGTACGATTGTCCGAACAAGAACTGCTTCATCTTCTCTAGACATGGACAATAGTTCAGACTGAGTATTAAGCCGCTCCCATATCTCATCCAAAACACGGTGAACCATCCTTCCACGACCAAAAGCATCCAGCCCGGGAGTAGGAAGAGGGGGAGCTGTGGCTCCTAGCCGCAGCTCTGCAAACGCCCGGAACGGGCAGGCGGCCTGCAACTTGAAGAGTTCTGTGCCTCCCCGATATCGGATATCTTTACATGGATTTCCATAATGATCCTCGAGAATATCCAGACTTGAAGATCTTTGGATCAGCTCTCCTAGACTTTGGATGACTTTGATGCCTAACCCCTCCATAGATACCTCGGGAATATCTGCGAACAGTGGACTAATTCTCTTATCTGTATCTCCTTCACGCTCGGGAGAACTGATCACTACCATCGGTGCGCTATTCAAGAGTCTGTCACCCAGCATGCGTGCATTCTGTAGCATCCCCTCTGGTGTTGAGCGCCATAAACCGTGCCGACGTTGTAGAAGAATTGGTACAAATGGAGCTGGTTCACAGGGAGCAGGCCAAGCATCATCATGCATCCCGAGCATCCAGAGATAATTGAATGACAATCCAGATGCTTCAAGCGGCCCCATGATTTGTACGGGGGCTGGCTCGGATTCGGGTTGAAATATTTTGTTGGATGCCATGCGATTCAGAAGAGTCACTGCTCTTTGACGTGTGACCTTTCCGGATACCCCATCAAGCTCTACCAATTCAGACAACAATTCTTCCCACACGCCACAAGTCTGATACTCAATACTACCAGTGTGGAAGTCACCTGGCCATCCGACACTCCTGAGTATTTCGGAATCACTCTCTTCTTTGCTACGATTTCCAGACTGCAATAGCTGAGAAAAGGACTCAGCCCAGGCGCTGGGCAGTTTCTTCCCGTTCAGATTTTCAAAGGATATCTGCCATGCGTGAATCAGGGTTGCAAGGACGGGGCAATAAAATGGAGCATTCTTTTCCCTGGCGAAATACGAAATATCCGACAGGGTTACGTACTGTTCTCCGCGCTTTCTGAGCTCTACATCGAGAAGTGCGCGCGAAATATGTTCCTCAGAAAACCCTGGCAGAAAAGGCGACAGCAGAAGCTGACCAGCCATTTCAACAGGAATTTTCCTGACATCAATCGAAAGGATCTGCAATGCCGAATGAATGATCGGATACTCGGCCGCAGAGAGTCCCAGAGAAATATTAAAGAGTCTCTTGGGATCCCTCTCCGGATGAAGCCCTGAGCGAGGATGAAATACCTCTGAAAATATACGCTCAATTTGACTGCGAAGTCTTCGCATGCCCGGTACAACAACTCCGATCTCAAATGAAATGTCCTCTGCCTCGGGATCACTCTGAAGAATGGCCCTCGCCCATTCCGCGGCAATACGAATCTCTCGCTGAGAATCCGTCGCACATAAACGGAAAATTTGTTTCTTGAGGCTTGGAAGCGAAGTTTCTCGTATCCGAGTACCATGCCTTTGAAGGGTTTCGAAAAAATGCTTCTGCGCAGGAGTTGGTTCCAGAAACCCTATAAGCTCCACTTCATCCGGTACATCCAGATATCTGCTGTAAACGAGATTGGAAACTTGTTCAGGAAGCTCGACGGCAGAGAACCATCTGTTTCGTTCGCAACGAGCACGGAATTCCAAGGCCCACACTTGGAAGGCACGGGAATCTTCGGACATGGTCCATTCCGCCCCGACCAGTGGTAAGCGCCAATCACAAAGTAACTTCCATGAAGTACTGGCCAATTCAGCTGTTGCGGAGATATCTAAAGGTCGGTACTTGGAGTGGGAGGACATAATATCTTCCCAGATAATCAACTCCTCAGCCCGCCGAAGTGGGCGTAAAAATTTCTCTTGCGATGCGGAATATATCCCCTCTTCCCAAAGTTCCGACAACCATGTATCCAGGGTCATTACGAGAGCACTCGGCCAAGTGTGCAATCCTTTCTCTTGCTGCTTCCAATCATATTCCTGCCGACGTACACGAGCTAGCCTCTCAGTTGCTGCAATAACCATCATGGCAACCCCGGCAGGTTAGGCATGAATAGAAAATAGAGGTCACTCTTCTGTCTCAAATCGGGATTTTCCAAGAGTTCTGGAAGGGGCATCGAATCTCAGTTTTTCTTCAATGGATTGGAGTCTTTGGAAGTTCTTTGAACTCTGATTTTTTGAATATTACCTGATTTACGAATGTTTTGAATGTTCAATGGAAAGCTACACTAACACGTAAAGATATAAGCATTGAGGAATGGTCACACACATATAATCCTCTTTCCGATCAGTCGTCATTCAAGACCACCTCGAGGGCTTCATCAAATGCATCCAATGTGTGCTTGATAGCTTCCGAGTCATGGACCGTTGACATGAACCATGCCTCGTACTGAGAGGGAGCAAGATGTACTCCCCTGATTAAGAGCTGTCTGAATACCTTTGCAAAAAAAACGACATTTGATGTAGAGGCAGTATCCCAATCCATAACGGGTGCCCCTGTAAAAAAGCAGCTGAACATCGTGCCCACACCATTTACTTGCATCGGAACAGATTTGTCTGAGGCAATGGCTCCCAAACCATTCATCAACAATGCCGCCTGTGATGCTGCATAATCCCATTCATTAAGCCCTGAGTTCAGTGTGGCCAGACCTGCCTGCACAGCAATCGGGTTCCCTGACAGGGTGCCCGCCTGGTAAACTGATCCTTCGGGAGCAATCCATGTCATAATATCATCCCTCCCGCCATAGGCACCAATCGGAAGCCCGCCGCCGATGACCTTTCCGAGTGTCGTTAAGTCCGGTGCTACATCATATAAGGCCTGGGCTCCACCGGGATGTACCCGAAATCCCGTCATCACCTCATCAAAAATCAGAAGAGCATTTTGGTCGGTCAGAATTTGGCGTAAACCATTCAGATAGCCGTCTGCAGGTGGAATCACTCCCATGTTCCCTGCAACTGGCTCTACAATCATTGCTGCAATCTCTCCAGGATGCTTCTCAAATGCCTGCTCCACTGCGGAAAGATTATTGAACGGAACGACAAGCGTGTCTTCGGCGACATGCTTCGGAATTCCCGGACAATTGGGAAGTCCAAGAGTTGCAACACCGCTACCAGCTTCCACCAATAGACAATCAGCATGACCATGATAGTTACCTGCACACTTGATGATCTTATCTCGTCCAGTGAACGCCCTTGCCAAACGGAGTGCACTCATTACTGCTTCTGTTCCGGAATTGACTAAACGTAAACGTTCCATCAGTGGCATAAATGACTGAATTTTTCTGATCAGATTTGATTCATGCTCAGTACAGGCTCCAAAACTGGTTCCCTTTCGGGCCGCAACTTGAATGGCGTCAACGACTTCCTGATGCGCATGCCCGACAAGTAGAGGCCCATAAGACAGCACATAATCGACGTACCGATTCCCATCTACATCCTGAATCCACGCCCCGGCACCTTGCTCTATAAATACAGGGGAACCACCAACGGCCTTGTAAGCACGCACCGGAGAGCTGACTCCGCCAGGCATACAATCCCTGGCAGTTGCAAAAAGTACATCAGAGCGGCTACGGGTATACATTACTAAGTTGGGGAATAAGGTTTTGTGATGTTTCACTTGCAACAAAGCTGCAAATCCTCAAACGAGGAGAGGCAGGGAATGTCCCTGATTTTTTGTACATTGTCCTGCGGTTGCAAAGGATTTTCCATGATTTCTTGTCTCGTTCCTTCCTATTATGGCTATTGTGACAACTGCAGTAGTCTTACACCCGAATTGGAAAAGCTCGGGGTTAAGTATCAGAAAAAGCCGGCCTATTGCTACTATGGCCCCGATGCGCCCACTGGTCCAGATACCCCGGGAATCTATCTGTGCAAAGATTGCTACTCGCCGCGTGGTCAAATAATTGCAGAGAGAATCCGCAAAGAGCGGAGAAAGTAGGAATATTTTACGTTTCGAGAAGATCATGATGCTATCTCCTATAGATCCCCCAAGATCATGCAAGACAATGGAGTAGCAAAAGACCTTGTGGATGCCAAATGGTGGTATATGAAAGCGGCGAAGTCCGGCATAGAAGATGCTCAAAACAGGAGGAATCATCTTGTTTCCTGTGGAGTAATTCCTAAAACCGGCCAAACAATTGCATGACTCTTTCCTTCCTCCGAAGGAAAGAGATTATGGTACGGGCGATAATTCCAGTAAGTATTTGCTCCACTTGTACTGCAAAATTAATTTGAACCTTACCTTGAAAAAGCTACTGTCCAATTATCCCAATGCGCATCCTCTTTCTCTGTTTAATCCTTCTGCCTTGCCTGATTGCAGGAAACAGTTACACTTCGACTCAACCATTTACCGTCCACAAACTTTTTAGGACTGGTGCTGTGTTACAACGTGATGCACCTGTTCCGGTATGGGGGACTGCACCTGCAGGCACAACGGTAAAAGTTTTCCTGAACCAGGAAGAACACTCTGTACAGACCGACGACAACGGAAAGTGGCTCGCAACCTTAGCGCCCCATGACGCGGGAGGTCCGTACAGACTCATAATCGCTACCAGTAGTGATACGATAGCGGCCGAAGATATTATGTTTGGTGATGTATGGATCGCCTCAGGACAATCCAATATGGAATGGTCCGTCGCGAACTCTGCCGATGCCGAGTTCGAAATTGCGTCCGCCAATGACCCATTTCTACGACATTACAAAGTACCTCGTAGCTGGTCTTTCAGCCCCTTGGATACCCTTGCCGGCGGAGAATGGCATTCTGCATTACCAGAACATGTGGGAGCCTTCACAGCAGTTGGATATTCATTTGCCCGGGAGTTGCGTGCTGCTACTGATATTCCGATCGGAATCTTAAATACATCTTGGGGTGGTAGCCGGATTGAAGCCTGGATGGATCCCCCTGCCCTTGATATAAGTGAATCTCAGATTGCCCAGATTCTTGGAGCTCAAAAAGCCTATACCGACAGCCTTGTCAATGCCCTTGTGAGAGAACACGGTGCATCAGCCGATATGGACCCCGGCTTCAAAGCAGATGAACCAATTTGGGCTACTTCGGATTTGGATGACTCCAAATGGATGGATATTCCAGTACCTGGATCTTGGGAAGCCGGAGGACTTAAAGGATTAAACGGTACAGTCTGGTATCGTACCAGCTTCAATCTTGATTCCGTCCCTGCGGATGCAGTCCTGCGTCTTGGTAACATAGACGATCAAGATATGACCTGGATTAACGGTCAACTGGTTGGCGAATCAAATGAAATACAGATTGAGCGCACATATCCAATACGCGAAGGTATCCTGATTCCAGGCGTAAACCAGATTACCGTCCGTGTACGTGATGTGTGGGGGAACGGAGGTCTCGTAGGTGGGGATTCGAAAATTGCCCTCCAGTGGCCTGATGGGATGGTAGATCTGGAAGGAACATGGAAAATTCGGGTTGGCCAATTTCAGGTAGACCCCGGAGATCCTCCCAATCAGCAGCCAACCTTGCTCTATAACGCAATGATTCACCCGATTCTGAACTTTCCGATCACCGGCTATATCTGGTATCAGGGGGAATCAAATGCAAATAACCCCGAAACAGCCATTGCCTACGCTACGCAGTTTCAATCCATGATTACCCGATGGCGAGATCTGTGGGATCATGAGGACGCTCCATTTTTATTTGTATCTCTGGCCAGTTTCCGACCACCCCAGGAACAACCATATGAGAGTAATTGGGCACTCCTGCGTGAATCTCAGGCCGCAGCCCTGAGCCTGCCTAATGTGGGTCAGGCAATTACCTTAGACATCGGCGAAGCAGACGATATTCATCCCAGAAACAAACAGGATGTAGGAAAACGTCTCGCCCTCTGGGCAAGGAGCCTTGCATACGGAGATGAGTTGATCCCGTCTGGACCAATTTATCGAGATCATTTCATAGAAGGCGGAACCGTTTATCTTCAATTTGATTACGTAGGTAGTGGACTCATTGCCCGAGATGGCCCCCTTGAAGGATTTGCTATTGCAGGGCCGGAGGGAGAGTATGTCTGGGCAGAGGCGCAAATACAAGGAGATACCATCGCAGTATTTCATTCTGATGTCCCAAATCCTGTTGTAGTTCGATATGCCTGGGCCGACAACCCAAGTACCGCAAATTTGATCAATGCCGAGGGATTGCCTGCAGCTCCATTTCAGGCCGGGAAATAAGTTTCTCGGGTAAAGTAGCCTGTATCCGTGGATCACGACTTTCATACGGTCCCCCCGTCCAAGCCTCCCATACGAGGAAGCATATTAAGGCGCTTGGGAATGATGGTTGTCTTCCTTCTAGGAAGCGGATTTCTTGTGTACCTCGGACTTACCCGTACAGAAGTCGGCCGGGACTACCTACGGCAGGAACTTGAATCTGGATTTGCAGAAGCCTTCAACGGAGAGGTAACAATTAAAACTGTTTCCGGAAACATCCGAAGCCAAGTTCATTTGCAAGATATCGCATTCTATGATGCAAGGGACTCCCTCTGGCTCCACATAGATGAGATCACTGTGCAGCCAAATTGGAAAAGTCTGTTTGGATTACGGTTTGAACTCAACACACTTTCCGTTGAACATCCATCACTATTTATACGATATCAGGCAGACAGCTTATGGAATCTAGCCTCCGTACTCACCCCCAGACAAAGCACTCGTACCGCTTCGTCAACTTGGGAATTCAAATCTACACATATCTCTGTCTCGGGTGGATCGATCTCGATCTCTTACCAAGAGAGTATACCTGAATGGGTTGAGTCAGGGCGATTATTTGATTTAGCTGCCGCGGATATATCAGACATTTCTCTGGAAGGTGATTTAAATCTCCAGCCTGATCGCCAACTCTTTGCAATACAATCGCTTCAAGCCAATATCGATACGCTGAAGTTCGCAGCTGATGGTGAGTTGTTACTTGAACATGACCTTCTACATATCAATGCACTGAACCTTTCCAGTTCAACTAATCACGCGACCGTGGTTGGTGTCCTGTCAAATCGCAAGAAATTGGCTGATATTTCGCTGACCAAAAGCCACTTAACCCCCGAATTTGTCCATGCCATCTCACCTGATTTGCTTCTGCCAACTTCGCTAACGCTGAGTGGACAGGCAAATCGACAGGATGGGCAGTGGTCACTGGAGAACTATATTATTGCCTCGGATGATTCACGCGTTGAAATTTCCTCTGCAAAATTTGAATCCAATGAAAAACAGATTTCTTTTGAGGCTTCCATCGCTCCCAGCACGCTCGATCCTGCGGATCTGCAGACAATCCTGAACAATCCTTTCTGGAACGGTGGGGATCTACAAATTGAAGGATTAATTGAAGGGCAACGTACTTCGGAAGAGCTCACACTCTCAGCAACCCTTGATATTGTCACAGAAGCGGGCGGGCGGGTAAAACTAGAAGCCTCATCTCTTCATAACCAAGGATGGAGCTATGACGCCAATCTTTCGGCAACTGGGATCAATCTGGGCGAATTCCCTGGCGCAGAGACGCTTGCGGGAATTGCAAATGGTACGCTTTCACTCTCTGGGGAAGGAGTTCGTTCACCATCGATCTCCACGAAACTTGCTTTATCGCCGTCCGTCATCGGCGGAAGATCCTTGGATAGCCTGTGGATGGAGGGAACCCTGACCGAGCAAAAACTAAATCTCATTGGTTTTTTGAATGAACAGGAATCGCGTCTGGAAACCGGAATTTCCGCAAACTGGGCTGGTGAATCCCTTTCATTTGAGGCCTCCGGAAGTTTAGCCATGTTTGATCTTGGAGCTTTGTTTGTGCTCCCCGAGCTTGAAACTAATATTCATGCAAATTGGAAGTTGCATGGCATCGGAAACAATCTGGATGACCTTTCTGCTTTCATTGAAATTCAGACCGACTCATCAACCGTCATTTGGAAGAATCACCAGCGTACAGCTCCACCCACTCGGTGGTCCATTGCTCTTACGGATACTGTTTCCCTAGGACCGCGCCTCATAGTTCAGAGCAATGTTCTTGATCTTGAGATGTCTGGGAAATTTAGTCAAAGTTCGCTTCGACAAACTGTTAGTGCATGGAGCGATGCTTTTTCGGAGACATTTGATCGATTTGGCGATCATCTAAGGATAGATCGACCTACTACCGATATAGACAGTGTGAGTACGAATCTGTACGAAAATACTCTCACAGAAAGTTCATTGACAGAATCTGTTCAATCCATACCAATGGAATTGAATCTCAACTGGAAACTTCATGATCATCCAGCTACAGATGTACTCTTGCCGATGATCCCCACATTTTCCAGCAACAACCAAGGAAATGCGATGATCTTGTTTGACGGAGGTGTCCTTCATTTGGAAACTCAAATACAGGATGAAACCTTCATGATCAACCAAATTGCAGCTTACCAGGCCGCGATCAGATTGACACTGGACGCCAACCTCGATCAGGAAATTGAATCAAGCTGGAAAGTTGACTTAAGCTTGGCTGCCGATTCCGTCACGAGTGGCCGTGTTCTGATTCAAACGCCTCGGATCTCAGTCAATCAGGATGGGAAAGCCGGAAACTTGAATATTTATACGAATAGCGCCGACTTGTCTATTGGCGGACACCTTTCATCAACTATTGAACTGCTCTCGGATCGAGTACGTCTTCGTATCCAGGAAGCACATATTCCTACTGGAGATGTGGTATGGGCCATTTCTGAACCTGCTAACATTGACTTGTTTGCAGATGCTACGGTGATCACGCCTTTCAGTCTGGAAACTGGTAACCCTTTTCTTGACGAAATGCAAATCGTAACAGTTCAGGGCAATCTGTCAAACCTTCCATCGGATACTCTGAGGCTGAGCCTGAATGGGGTTGATCTGGCGCACCTGTCGAATATCCTTGAGTTGAGGAGGCCATTGGGTGGACAGATTGACGCAGATCTTCTGTGGACAGGACTCTGGCAACCAGAAATCACCGGAGGATTGGAGGTTGATACACTCACGTTTGACAACAAACTGGTAGGTCACTTACAGGCTTCCAGCATACTCCTTCCAGGCGGCTCCGATCTGGGGCTCGCAATGATTATTGATTCGATCGGGGTGGCACCGGCAGGATATCAGTACACGATTAATGATATTTCCTTGATCGGAAATATTCCCGTTCCAACCTCCGAGAATCCCGGAGTTCTCGACATTATGATGGATGTGCGCCGGCTAGATTCAGATTTTCTGCAACTGTTATTAAGAGATTTTTCAGGCTTCAAGGGTGGATTAAATGGCCATATCACACTAGGAGGGACCCCTGCAAATCTTATTCTAGGTGGATCACTGTCCTGGGATAGCGGTGGCTTCGAAATCCCTCGATTCAATTCATCCTACGAGACTACGGCGTCTGTCACTCTACAGGGAGATAAAATTTTTGTGACTGAACTGCTGGTACAGGATTCAGATGGTGGAATGGCCCAAATTGAAGGAATTCTGAATTTGAATGATTTTCGATTTCTATCCCTTGATGCATCGGGGAGCTTTGAGACGTTGCAAATTATGAATGTACTGAGTCATACCAGTAATCTTCCCTTTTACGGTGATATTCGTGTGTCTGGAGACGCAACATTGACTGGTCCCCTTCATACTTCATTTCTCCGATCTGACAACCTGGTCGTCAGCCCCCAAAGTGAGATCTTTATTCCGGTACGAGAATCTGATGCTCTCCATGATCCTGGATTCATCATCTATGTAGATTCTACACAATCAGTTGAACGTCAGCTTACATCATTCAGGCAGCGAGAAAATATTTTAGGGGCACGTCCGGCTGGCGAGCGCCTCTTCCGGGATGGATTGGATATGGATCTCAACCTTCTTGGCCCTCCCGGATCCAATATTCATTTGGTCATTGACCCCTTATTGGGGGATGTCATTGATGGGACCGGAACCGCTCGTGTACAAATCCAGCGAACCGGTGGAGATATGGCCACCTATGGTTCTTTTGAGCTCTCTTCCGGAGACTATCTCTTTACCGCGGGAGAGGTATTTGTGCGGCGCTTTTTAATTGACTCTGGTACGATAACATGGAACGGGGAACCCCTCAATCCAACACTTGACATTCAAGGAGCCTACCGTACACGTGCGTCGAGAAATGGACTCCCCGAAGATGTAGGAGGAGCAATCCAGACAAGCCTTCCACTCATCGTTAACCTAGATGTATCCGGAACCTTAAATACCGTCCAGATTGATTTGGCTCTGGAGATTGACCAAAGGCAGGAAGTCATCAGCGATACCCCACTTCTCGATTCCTATTTGAACCGCCCAGATCTGGCGACGGAACATGCGACAAGTGTTTTGCTCACCAACTCTTTCCTGCTTTCAGCCAACGGTACGCGAGGTGGAATTCTGACCAGTTCTGCTGTGAACAGTGTATCCAGCCTCGTAGCAAGTCAGCTCAACAGGTACTTGAGTCAAGTGATCCCACAGGCAGACTTTAGCCTGGGAGTCCAAAGCGATGAGACTGTTCAGGACATGGATGTATCGGCAGGAATTGCATTAAGACTCCTCAATGAGCGTCTGGTGATTCGAGGACAGGGAGTATATCGGGGATTGAATACGGAGGAAATTGCTTCGCAGGGGCTCGAAGGGGAATTTATTGTAGAAATTCGATTGAGCCCATCTGTAGCCGTAGAGTTCTTTTATCGGCGAGAGAGTGATGTACTGAGCGAATCTCTGATTACACAAGAGACTGGACTTGGACTCAATTATCGCGCAGAATTCACTTCTTGGAAACGCCTGTTCAGACGCTAGATATCTGAACAGGGAGAACCCGATGAAAATGATAACGATTGATTTTGATGATGAATTTTCTGGTTCTTCAGAGCATCCTATATTGCCCTATCCGAATTGGGAAATAGCTCTAATGTGATTCGCACAATGTGATAATACTCATTGTGAAATACATTTCGGGCGATGCAATTCTTGACACGCAACATTGGCTCTATTTGCTCCATTTATATCCTAATATCCGGGAGAGTAAATCAGGAAATAATGAAAGGGGCACACGGTATTTGCCGTGTGCC